>JAJTCN010000048.1 GCA_021323335.1 Ramlibacter sp. | reverse complement strand
GGAGTCGGTGCTGCCCGGCTTGTACGTGATGTTCTGGTGGATCCAGTCCTGGATCGCCTTGACGCGGCCATAGCCCGGCGCCACCTCGCCGAACATCGAAACGATCTGGCTGCACAGCACGTCCGATTCGCAGTAGCGCGTGGCCATCAGGTAGGGAAAGACGTCGTCCGGCACTTCGCCCACCGGCATCTCGCGCAGCGAGGTGTCCGGCTCGGGCGTGTGCACTTCGACCTCGGCCTTGTAATTCACCAGCAGCGGGCCCGGCGCGGCGTCGAAGCGGATGAAGCGGTTGCCGCTGCGCGGGTCGGTGTAGCTGTGCGGCGTCACGCCGGAGGAAAGGGCCAGGCGCTCGCTCAGGATCTTCTGGGTCGGCCAGTGGGCCGCCTCGATGTTGAAGCTGAAGTGGGAATGCGTCTTGACGTCGTATTCGAGGACCGTCTCGACCGTGGAGAGATGCATCTTGTTCCGTACCAAAGTTTGTACGTCGATGCTAAGGAACCCATCCGCAGCGGGCGATAGTCTGCCGTCGCGTCGGCAAGTAGGACGCCGCCAGACGGCCGCGCCGCGCCTACTTGCCGCCGAACAGGCCGCCGAGTGCGTCGCCGATGCGGTTGCCCGCCGAGGCGCCGGCCGCCGTGCCCGCGCCCGGCGCCACCAGCGTGCCGAGCGCCGCGCCCACCATGGCGCCGCGCGTTAGCATCACGCTCGGGTCGTCGGTGGTGCCACCCACCGCGAGCGGCACGCCCATGGCGCCGCCGGTGGCCGTGAGGTCGACGTTCACGCGGCCGCTGAGCGCCTTGTCGGCGGCGATCGAGACGTTGCCGGTCGCCGTCAACATGCCGGAGGTCGCAACCAGATGGGTCAGGTGGACGGCCTTGCCCTGGGTCGTGACGGTGCCCGCCAGCGTGTCCAGCGGGGTCGTGCCGCCGCGGCTGAGCCCGATGGTCTGCACCGCCTTCTGCAGGTCGATCTTCTGCAGCACGGCGTCGCGCACGGTGAAGCGCGTCTCGGTTCTCAGCACGTCGGCCAGTTGGCCGAACTCCCGGAACTCGGCGCGCAGGGTGGTCTGCGCCTGCAGCTTGCCGGTCAGCGGCTTCTGCGGCGCCGTCAGGGCGGCGATCTCCACCTTCTCCGTGCTGATCAGGCCCACCAGGAGCAGCACGCCGGCCGCCTTGCCCGGCTGGACCTGCAGGTTGCCGGTGATCTGGCCGCCGCCGATGTCGACGCGCAGCGGCCATTGCGAGCCCTGGCGGCGGATCGACCCCTTGGTGCCGAAGAAGCGGCCCTGCACGACGTCGAAGGTCGCCGCGTCCAGCAATCCGTCCCCGCCCAGGTCCATCTCGGCGTTGACGGTCGCGCGCAGGCCCTTGGCGTCGATCCAGGTCACCTCGTCCAGCACGGCGCGGCGTGGCATCAGCGAGGTGCCGCCGCGCGGGTCCCGCCCGGCCTGCTTCGGGGCGGGTCGGCCGGCTGGCGCCTTGACCTTCTTCTGCATTGCGGCGCCGACGAAGGCGATGGCGGTCTCGGGCAACACCGCCTTGCGCACGATCAGCGTGGCCACCTCCAGCCGCCCGCCCAGCAGCGCCACCCAGCCCGGCCGCGCCTCGACCCGGCCGATGGTGAGCGGCGGCCGGGTGAGCAGCCGCACGTCATCGGCCGCCACCGCCGGCAGCGGCCACAGGTCCACCGACAGGCGACCGAGTTTCAGCGGCGCGCCCAGCGCCGCCGAGGCGTCGCGCTCGATCCGGCTGCGAAAGTCATCGGTGCGCAACCACTGCTGCAGGGCCATGGCCACGCCGACCAGCAGCAGCACGCCGAGTGCCGCTGCAGCGACCAGCCATTTCACGATCCGCACCATGGCTGCATTGTGGCGAAGCGCGGCAGCAGCCCCAAGCCAGCACGGCTTGCCGGCATTGGCTAGCATCGATTTTTCACCTGCCAGCAACACACACCCGCCCCGAAGGAAACCGCGATGAAGCTTTACTACTCCCCCGGCGCCTGCTCCCTGTCACCGCACATCGTGCTGCGCGAGGCCGGCCTGGCGTTCGAGCCAGTGCTGGCGCCGACCAAGACGCACAAGCTGCCGGACGGCACCGACTACTACACGGTCAACCCGCTGGGCTACGTGCCGCTGCTGGAACTGGACGACGGCACGCGGCTGCGCGAAGGCCCGGCCATCGTGCAATACCTGGCCGATCAGGTGCCGGCGAAGAACCTCGCGCCGGCCAACGGCACGCTGCCGCGCTATCGCCTGCAGGAGTGGCTGACCTTCATCGGCACCGAGATCCACAAGTCCTTCTCGCCGCTGTTCAACGCCGCCATGCCGGATGCCGGCAAGCAGATCTACCGCGACCGCCTGGCCAACCGCTTCCAGTTCGTCGACAAGGAGCTGCAGGGCAAGGACTACCTGATGGGCGACACCTTCACGGTGGCCGATGCCTACCTGTACACGGTGACGCGCTGGAGCAAGCCGATGGGGGTCGACCTGTCCGCCTATGCCAACCTGCTGGCGCACCACGCCCGCGTGGAGGCGCGGCCGGCGGTGCAGGAGGCGCTGAAGGTGGAGAAGCTGGCGTAGCGCGGCGAGCTGGGGTTCCTTGCGTCACCCCAGCCTACGAGACTCTTTGCGCGGCCGTAGGCTGGTGGTGAGCCCGAAGGCGAACCCCAGCAGCAAGTTACTCCGCCCCCACCCCGATAGGCGCCGGCGCCCGCATCACGATGCGCGTGAACAGGCGGTCGTACAGCGGGTCCTTGTTGCCGGCCACCATCGGGTCGACCTGTTGCGCGAAGGCGGCGTTCAGCTCGTCCCAGTCCTGCGGCGAGAGCTTGTCCGCATGCGGCATCAGCTGCGTCTCCTCGGTGCGCATGTGCGCGAGGTAGAACTCGACGTACTTGCGCGCCGCGTCCTCGAACGGCCAGCGGCGGCTGTCGCCCAGCAGTTCCCAGGCCAGCAGCAGGTGTTGCAACTCCCGCACGCGGTGTTCGCCGCGCAGGTGGTCGTCCTCCAGCTGCGCGATCACCGGCATCAGCTCCGGCGCCACCCGCGCGAGCTTGGGGAACAGCAGGTCCGACTCCTTGGGGTGGTGCCGCCGCTCGGGGAATTCGTCGATGTAGAACAGCATGGCCCGCACCACGTCGAAGAAGCGCATCGGCTCGTCGGCGGGCCCCCGCTCCAGCATCCGCAGCATGGAGCGCAGGACGGCGGAAACGGCGGCGTGCTCGTCGCGGATGATCTGCAGGGCGGGTCGGTTCATGGCGGTGTCTCCTGGTCGGGACCAGAATCGCATGAGCGCGCGGCCTTCGAGTTGACGCAAGTCAATCGTGATACACCGGGGTTCGCCTTCGGGCTCACCGCCGGCCTACGAAAGCGCGACGGTCCCCGTAGGCCGGCGGTGAGCGCGGAGCCGAACCCCGGTGATCAAGGCCGCCACCGCTTCAACAACAGCGCATTCGTCAACACGCTCACGCTCGACAACGCCATCGCCGCACCGGCCACCACCGGGTTCAGGTAGCCCAGGGCCGCCAGCGGGATGCCGGCCACGTTGTACGCGAAGGCCCAGAACAGGTTCTGGCGGATCTTCCGCACCGTGCGGTGCGAAATGTCGAGCGCCCCCGCCACCAGGCCGACGTCGCCGCGCATCAGCGTGATGCCGGCCGCATGCATCGCCACGTCGGTGCCTGTGCCCATCGCGATGCCGACATCCGCCGCCGCCAGCGCGGGCGCGTCGTTGACGCCGTCGCCGACCATCGCCACCACGTGCCCGCTTTCGCGCAGCGCCGCCACCCGCGCCGACTTCTCGCCGGGCAACACCTCCGCCTGCACTTCTTCGGGCTTCAGCCCCAGGCGGCGCGCCATGGCATGCGCCGCGGCGCGGTTGTCGCCGGAGATCATCACCAGCCGCAGGCCGCGCTCGCGCAAGCGGGCGATGGCGTGCACGGCCTCGGGCTTGGGCTCGTCGGCGAAGGCCATCAGCGCCCGCAGCGCCAGGCCATCGGTGACGCGCTCCACCAGCGCCGACAAGGTGGCGCCCTCGCCCTGCAGCCGGTCCACTTCCGCCTGCACCGGCGCCAGCGAAACCTGCAGCTCCTGCAGCCAGCGCAGGCTGCCGATCAGGAAGCTGCGGTTGCCCACTTCGCCCTCGGTGCCGCGGCCGGCGACCGAACGCACGCTGTCCGGCGCCTCGATGGCGATGCCGCGATCCTTCGCTGCGCCCACGACGGCCCGTGCCAGGGGATGCTCGCTGCCGCTTTGCAGGCTGGCCGCCGCCGCCAGCTGCACTTGTTCGTCGGCGCCCGGCGCGGTGACGAAGGCCACCAGCCGCGGCTGGCCGATCGTCAGGGTGCCGGTCTTGTCGAAGGCCACGGTGTCCACGCGGTGCGCCCGCTCCAGCGATTCGGCGTCCTTGATCAGGATGCCCTGCCGCGCCGCGACACCGGTCCCGGCCATGATGGCCGCCGGCGTGGCCAGCCCCAGTGCACACGGACAGGCGATCACCAGCACCGCGACCGCGTGGATCAATGCCTCTTCCACGCCCGCGCCGACCAGCATCCAGCCGCCCAGCGTCAACACCGCGAGCCCCAGCACGACCGGCACGAACACCGCCGAGACCTGGTCCACCATGCGCTGGATCGGCGCCTTGGCGGCCTGCGCGTCTTCCACCAGCCGGATGATCTGGGCCAGCACGCTTTCCTTGCCGACGGCGGTGGCGCGCATCACGAAGCGGCCTTCGCCGTTGATGCTGCCGCCGGTGACGCGCGCGCCGACGCCCTTGGACACCGGCAGCGGTTCACCGGTGAGCATGGACTCGTCGACGTGCGTGTCGCCCTGCTCCACCACGCCGTCCGCGGGCACGCGCTCCCCGGGCCGCACCACCAGCTCGTCGCCGGCCAGCACTTCGGCCAGCGGCAGGTCGGCCTCGCCGCCGGACCGCAGGATCACGTGCGCCACCTCGGGCCGCAGCGACTGCAGCGCGCGGATCGCCGCCGTGGTCTGGCGCTTGGCCCGCGCCTCGAGCCACTTGCCCAGCAGCACCAGGGTGACGACCACCGCGGAGGCCTCGAAGTAGAGATGGCCTTGCCCCTGCGCCAGCCACAGCCAGACCGACAGGCCCCAGCCGGCGCTGGTTCCGATGGCGACGAGCAGGTCCATGTTGCCGGTGCCCGCCTTCAGCGCATGCCAGCCGGCCTTGTAGAAACGCGCACCCAGCACGAACTGCACCGGCGTGGCCAGCACGAACTGCAGCCAGGCCGGCAGCATCCAGTGCCGCCCGAACAGGTCGCCGAACATCGGCAGCACCAGGGGAAGCGACAACAGCAGGCCCACGCCGACCGGCAGGAAACCCGCCCAGGGCGACGGGTCCGCTTCCATCGCCGCCTCGGGCGCCCGCGGTTCGTAGCCGGCGCCGCGCACGGCCCGGCGCAGCTGGGCCTCCATCTCGTCCGACGGCGCGTAGGTGACGCGGGCGGACTCGGTGGCCAGGTTGACGGTGGCCTCGGTCACGCCCGGCACCTTCTTCAGTGCGCGCTCGACCCGGTTGACGCAGGATGCGCAGGTCATGCCGCCCACGCCCAGGTCGAGCGTGGCGGGAAGAGTGGCGGTGGCAGTGGCGGTGTTCATGGTGGTGATCCTCGACCTTGCCATGATGGGAAGGTCAAGGCTTGATCCGCATCAACCCTGTGCGATCCAGGGTCGCAGCGGCCGGGATTGACCTTACCATGATGGGAGAGTTCAAGCTGCAGGCTGATTTTCCAGAAAGGACCAGAACCATGAACCAGAGTTTCCAGGTGCAGGGCATGACCTGCGGCCATTGCGTCAAGGCCGTGACCGAGGCGGTCAAGACGCTCGACCCGAAGGCCGAAGTGCAGGTCGACCTGGCCAGCGGCAAGGTCCAGGTGGAGTCGGAGCAGGACCGCGCCGCGATCGCCGGGGCGATCGAGGAAGAAGGCTACAAGGTCGCCGCATGACGGCGTGGCCGGTGAACATCGGCGACGCCTCGCGGCTGTCGGGTGTGTCGGCCAAGATGATCCGGCACTACGAGAGCCTCGGGCTGCTGCCCAGGGTGGGGCGCACCGACAGCGGCTACCGGCTGTATGCCGAGCCGGATGTGCACACGCTGCGCTTCATCAAGCGCTCGCGCGACCTCGGCTTCTCGATGGAGGAGATCGGCGAGCTGGTGGACCTGTGGCAGAACCGGCGGCGGGCCAGCGCGAACGTGCGGCGCGTCGCGCAAAAGCATGCCGACGACCTGGCCCGGCGGATCGCGGCGATGCAGGAGATGCAGCGGACGCTGCAGCACCTGATCCACTGCTGTCACGGGGACGAGCGGCCGGAGTGTCCGATCCTGGAAGAGCTGGCGAAGTAGGCCGCGCCGGCCTATTTCTTCAGCGGCTCCACCTGCACGTCGCGGAACACGCGCGCCGGGGCTGCGCCCATGGTGCGGGTGTCGATGGCGGAGCGCTCCTTGACGGCCAGCATCGCTTCGCGCTGCGCCAGCACCGGCTGGTCCATCAGGATCACGGCGCCCACGCTCGACCGGTCGCCGGCGGGCAACGGGGCGGTATCGGTCATGGTCACGGGTTGCGGCTGCTGCTGCGACTGTGCGAAAGCCGCGCCGCTCAAGGCTGCAGCCGCCAGGGCTCCGGCCACTGCTCGCACGATCACCTGGTACGTCATGGTTGTTCCTTCACATGGGCGTGATGTCGGCTTGACTGTGGCCTTGCGCGGCCGTTCCGTCCGTCCCCCGCAGCGGACGCTTGCCGTAGGAGCGCTTCGACCCATCCTGTAGACCCCGGCGACAGGTTTCTTTACCTCAGCGTTATCCGGCGCATATGGATGGGATACGGCGGCGGCCGAAACTGCCCTGGAACGGGACACCCGAGCCCGCCATCCGGAAAGGAACCCACGATGAAATCCCTCCAGCGCCACCTGCTCGTCGCAGGCCTCGTCGGCAGCCTTGGCATGGCCGCCGTCGCCCAGTCCCAGACCGCGCCGACCCCCGCGACGCAAGCGCCCCAGCAAACGGTGCGCGAGCGCCCGCCGGCCGACGCGGCCCGGGCCGAGCAGCGCCGCGACCGCATGAAGCAGAAGATCGAGCGCAAGCTCGGCAAGCTGAAGCAGGAACTGAAGATCACTTCCGCGCAGGAACCGGCGTGGAACGCCTGGACCGGCGCGCTCCAACCCGGCGCGAAGCCGCAGCGCCCCGGCCGCGAAGAACTGGCCGCGCTCAGCACGCCGGAACGCATCGACCGCTTGCGAGCCACCCGCGCCCAGCGCATGGCCGAGATGGACCGCCGCCTCGACGCCACCAAGAGCTTCTATGCCACCCTGGATGCCGAGCAGAAGAAGGTGTTCGACGCCGAGAGCCTCCGCTTTGCCAAGCGCCATCACGGCAAGCGTGGCTTTTCCCACCGCGGCTGATAGCGCCGCGCCCCAAGAAAAAAGCCTGGCACTGCCAGGCTTTCTTCATGGGCGCTTGTGCGCTCAGTCACCGTAATACGAGCCAGGGGCGGAGTAGCCGCGGTGGCCCTGCCAGTCCACGCTGGGGTGTTCCATCACCGGGGCGGGCCCGGAATAGTAGTAGGTGGTGACGGCGGGGCCGTAATAGGTGGTCGTGCCCTGGGGGACGATCACGGCCGGGCCGGCGCCCAGCACGCGCGTGTCGACGACGACCGTGCCGTCGCTGTACGGCGAGTTGGTGGTCTCGGCGTTCGGCACGCCATTGGTCATGGTGCTGGCTTCACCGGCGCGCGACGGCGAGTCGAAGGTATCGGCAGCCTGGGCGACGCCGGCAGCGGCGATGGCGCCGGCAATGAACAAGGCGCGGGTGAGGGAAGTCTTTTGCATGGTGGAAGCTCCGTACTGGTCTGTTTGTGGGTCCCGGCAGGCGCCGGGTTCGTATGGAGACAGTTTGGAGCGACCCCGGCCAAAGCCTATCGGACACGCCCGACCATCGCCGTAGGAGCACCCGCGCGGCCCACGGGCTATCGATCAGCCACCCTGCTCAGAAGCGCGCGAGGTAGCGCAGCTGCAGGAATTCCTGCCCCGGATTGGGTTCCTCGATCCCGCCGTTCGAGATGTGCAGCAGGCGCAGGCCCAGCTCGTGCTGGCGGTGATCGCCGAACACGTAGCCGGCGCCCAGCACGTCGTAGAAGTTGAAGCGGGTGCTGAAACTGCGCCCGGGCGTCCGGAAGCGGCTGTCCATCCAGCTCACCCCGATGCCCAGCTCCACGAACCAGGGCGAGCGCCCCTGCGCCAGGTTCAGCCGCAGCGTGGGCAGCAGCCCGACCTGCGTGTACGAAGTACGGCCCCCGGCCGTCCCGTCGGCGCGCCAGTGATTGACGAACAGCTCCGTCTGGCCCGTGATCGCGGACTTGCGGCGCAGCAGCGCCCATTCCCAGTCCCACACCACCGCGGCCCCGGCCATCCCGGTGTCGTGGTCGCCCCGGCTTGCCTGCACGGATACGCCGTCAGGGCGCAAATCGACTGCACCGGCACCGCCCATCGCCATACCGGACAGGACGGCCGCCACGGTGCGGACCAGCTTCTTCTTGTTCATGGCCCGGATTTTCTCCTACGGCCGTCAACCGGTGGCGATGCGCCACAAAAGCTTGGCTCGGCGTCCTACGGTTGCGCGACGGCGTTCCCTTTACAACGGTGTCCCCAACTGAATGAAGACCACCAGAGCATGAGCGACCTGAGCCAGCCCATGGCGCCGGAGACCCAGCAGCAGCGGCCGTCCACCGCCCTGCAGCTGACCGTCATGACGGTCAACATCCACAAGGGCTTCACGACGTTCAATCGCCGCTTCATCCTGCCGGAGCTGCGCGACGCCGTGCGCAAGGTGGGCGCGGACATCGTGTTCATGCAGGAGGTGCTGGGCATGCACGACGTGCACGGCAAGCGGCTGCAGGACTGGCCGGATGCCGGCCAGTACGAATTCCTGGCCGACAGCATCTGGCCGCAGTACGCCTACGGCCGCAACATGGTCTATCCCAAGGGCCACCACGGCAATGCCGTGATGTCCAAGTTCCCGATCGTCCAGCACCAGAACCACGATGTCTCCATCGCCGGGCCCGAAAAGCGCGGGCTGCTGCACTGCCAGCTGAACGTGCCGGGCTTCGCCAAGGAGGTCCACGTGATCTGCGTGCACCTGGGCCTGGCGGAGTCGCATCGGCAGCAGCAGCTCGACCTGCTGTGCAAGATCACCCACAGCGAAGTCCCGGCCGATGCGCCGCTGATCGTGGCCGGCGATTTCAACGACTGGCGCCGCCGGGCCAACACCATCCTGTGGGAAGCCGCGGGACTGCGCGAGATCTATGTGGAAGCCTACGGCGAGTCCGCCAAGACCTTCCCGGCCATCTTCCCGGTGCTGTCCCTCGACCGCATCTACGTTCGCAACTGCTCGGTCCACCTGCCCGTGGTGCTGCCGCGCAAGCCGTGGTCGCACCTGTCCGACCATGCGCCCCTGGTGGCCGAGATCCACCTTTGAGCCTGTCATGGAAAAGCGCTGGATCCCCGGGAACGACTTCACCTTGCTGGAAAACGGCGAGGAGTTCTTCCCGCGCGTGTTCGCCTCGATCGCCAACGCCAGGCGCGAAGTCGTGGTCGAAACCTTCATCCTGTTCGAGGACAAGGTCGGCCTGCAGCTGCAGGAGGCGCTGATCGCCGCCGCGCGCCGCGGCGCGCAGGTGGACATCACCGTGGACGACTGGGGCTCGCCCGACCTGTCGGAACGCTTCCTCGACGCGCTGCGGGCCGCGGGCGTGCGCATCCACTCCTTCAACCCGGGCCCGCGCCCCTTCGGGCTGCGGCCGCACCTGCTGCGGCGCATGCACCGCAAGATCGTGGTGGTCGATCGCGAGGTCGCCTTCGTCGGCGGCATCAACTATTCCGCCGACCACCTGGCCGACTACGGCCCGGAAGCCAAGCAGGACTACGCGGTGGAAATCCGCGGGCCGCTGGTGGCCGACATCCACCGCTTCTGCCACGCGGCGCTGGCCGAAGGGCAGCGCTACCAGCGCGAAAAGCGCCAGTGGTGGCGCTCGCGCAAGCAGGTCCGCGCGACGCCGGAGCAGCTGGAGCCGGCCGGCGGCGCCGACGCTATGTTCGTCACGCGCGACAACCGCCGGCACATGGACGACATCGAGCGTCACTACCTCATCGCCCTGCGCTCGGCGAAGAAACGCATCATCATCGCCAACGCCTACTTCTTCCCCGGCTACCGCTTCATCAGGGAGCTCAAGCGGGCGGCGCGGCGCGGGGTGGACGTGCGGCTGATCCTGCAGGGGCAGCCTGACATGCCTTTCGTCAAGATCGCCGCCGGCATGCTGTACCACAACCTGCTGCGCGCCGGCGTCCGCATCTACGAATACTGCGACCGGCCCCTGCACGGCAAGGTGGCCGTCATGGACGACGACTGGTCCACGGTGGGCTCGAGCAACCTCGACCCCATGAGCCTGTCGTTCAACCTCGAGGCCAACGTCATCATCCGCGACCGCGAGTTCACGCGCACGCTGGCGGCCAAGCTGGACAAGCTGATGTGCGATGCCTGCAACCAGGTCACCGAGCAGACGCTGGGCGAGCTCAAGGGCTGGCCGCTGGTGCAGAGCTTCCTGGCCTACCACTTCACGCGCCGCTATCCGCGCTGGGCCCAATGGCTGCCGCGGCACGTGCCCCGCCTGTTGCCCACCGCGCCGAGCGCGGGCAAGCCGGTGCTGCCGGCGTTCGCCGGAGCCGCCAAGGAGAAGGGTTGATGCGCAAGCATCCCTGGTGGCCCTGGGTCAAGCGCATCCTGGGCGTCGCGTTCCTGGTCGTGGTGGGCGTGCTGCTGTTCCATTATGCGCGCACCGTGGACTGGGGGCAGGTGAAGCAGAGCGTGCTGGAGCTGCCCCGCGAAGTACTTCTCATCGCGTTCGCCTTTGCGATCAGCGCCCATGTCATCTACAGCCTGATGGACCTCGTGGGCCGCCACTACACGGGGCATCGACTGCCCAAGCTCAGGGTGATGCAGGTCAGCTTCATCAGCTATGCGTTCAACCTCAACCTCGGCTCGCTGGTTGGCGGCATTGGCTTCCGCTACCGGCTGTACTCCAAACTGGGACTGCGCTACGGCCTCATCACGCGCATCGTCACGCTGTCGATGCTCACCAACTGGCTTGGCTACGTCCTGCTGGCCGGGCTGGTCTTCACGATCGCACCGATGCAGTTGCCGCCGACCTGGAAGCTGGACAACGCGGAGCTGCAGCTGGTGGGCGTCGGCCTTCTCGCGGTGGCCGTGGTCTATTTCGGGCTCTGCGCCTTTTCGTCCCGCCGAAGCTGGACGGTGCGCGGACACGAGATCGACCTGCCCAGCATCCGCATGGCGATGGCGCAGCTCGCCATCTCCTCGGCGCATTGGCTGGCGATCGCCGCGGTGGTGTGGATGCTGTTGCAGGGGCAAGTCGAGTACACCACCGTGCTGCAGGTGCTGCTGGTGGCCGCCATTGCCGGCGTGATCACGCATGTGCCCGGCGGCCTCGGCGTGATCGAGGCCGTCTTCATCGCCCTGCTGTCGCACCGCATTCCCGAGCACCAGCTGCTGGGCGCCCTGCTGGCCTACCGCGCCCTGTTCTATCTCACCCCGCTGATCGTCGGCGCCCTGCTCTACCTGAAGGTGGAGGTAAGGACACGTAGGCACGCGCCCGCGGCGTGAAGCAATTGCATACTTTGATACCCGTGATGCCCGCATTCCAACCAGAATTCAGACATGGAGACGCATAGCAGTACAGAAGCGACGCTGGTGGGACAGACGGACCTCGCGGGGTTCCGGTCCGAGGCCCGCCAGTTGCTCGCCCACCAGGTGCCGCCCGAGGACGTGCAGTGGCAGCTGCAGCCCGGCGCCGACTACACGGACCCGCAGTCGCCGCTGGCGAGCCGGCCCCGCAACGTGGCGCGCGCGGCCACCGCCATCGTTCCGGCGTCCTTCACGCGCCTGTGCGAGTTCGTCGTGCTGCACCGCGACCCCGCCCGCTTCTCGCTGCTCTATCGCCTGCTCTGGCGGCTGGTGCACGAGCCGGGGCTGCGCAACGAGCCGCTGGACGCCGACATGCAGCAGGCGCAGCACATGGCGCACGCGGTGCGGCGCGACATCCACAAGATGAAGGCCAACCTGCACATGCGCCTGTTGCAGGACCGCGCCGGCAACGAGGTGCAGCTGGGTTGCTACCAACCGGCGCATCACGTGGTGGAAGCCGTGGCGCCCTGGTTCGCCAAGCGCATTCCGCAGGCGCGCTGGGCCATCTTCACGCCGGAGCGCAGCGTGCGCTTCGACGGCCATTCGCTGCGGTACGGGCCTGGCGTGCCGCAGGCACTTCTGCCTGGCCTGCACGCGGACGAAGAGGCCTGGCTGGAATGCTACGAGCGCGTGTTCGCTCCGCATGCCTGAGCGGTCCGCCAGCCGCGTCACGACCCTCGACCAGCTCAAGGCCGCCACCATGGCGTGCCGCGAATGCCCCATCGGCTACATCGCCACGCAGTCGGTCGTCGGCGAAGGAAAACCCAAGCCCAGGCTGATGCTGGTGGGCGAGCAGCCCGGGGACCAGGAAGACCTGGCCGGCAAGCCCTTCGTCGGCCCCGCCGGCAAGTTGCTGGACCGGGCGCTGCAGGCAGCGGACATCCCGCGCGACCAGGTCTTCGTCACCAACGCTGTGAAGCACTTCAAGTTCGAGCTGCGCGGCAAGCGGCGCATCCACAAGAGCCCTGCGCAACGCGAAATCGCCGCGTGCCATCACTGGCTGGAGGATGAAATCGCCCTGGTCCGGCCGGGCGCGCTGGTGGCGCTGGGTGCCAGCGCGGCGCGCTCGCTGCTGGGGCGTGCCACCCCCGTGCTGGCGAACCGCGGCCAATGGCTGCCGCGGCCCGACGGGATGCAGGTGCTGGTGACCCTACATCCGTCCGCGCTGCTGCGCGTCGATCCCGAGGATCGAGAGGCGGCGTTCGAAGCGTTCGTCGCGGACCTGCGGCAAGCACAGCGGCTGTTCGCCCGTTGAAGCGCGCGGCAGGTCGGCGCAGGCTGCTTGCGGGAGGGGGCTCGCCTGCTCCTCGATCACCCGCGGTCGGCGCAGGTTGAGCCCCGCGCCGTCGGAGCCCTGCAGGCCCATGCCGCCCTGCGCCGGCCCTGCCTGGGCACCCAGGCCGGCCTGCGCGCCTGCCATCAACGGCCGGCCCTGGAACACGGCGCCGGCGTTGGGGCTGAGGTTCAGGTCGTTGGTGGACTGCTGGCCAGCCGCCTCGAACGCGACGAGCGCCAGGCCCAGCGCGGCGGCGACGCCGAGCCAGTGGGTGGGGTGGTGGTGGTGTCGGGACATGGTCGGGCTCCTTCGAGCAATGCAGCAAGTGTGGGACGCCTCCACCCGGCGCCCTGTAGGGCGGGTTCGCGCCAGCGACCCCGCCAACATCCACGAACAGTTTCGTTACACCCCGCTGCTAAACTTCGCCCGCTTCCCCATGCAGTACCGATGACCGTCACCGTCGCAGGACGCGCACCTGCCAGCTTCGAGATCAAGAGCGCCAACCTGCCGCTGGTGGCGCTGTTGCTGAAGTCGCACGACCTCGACCTGCTCGCGCGGGAACTGCAGGGCCGCTTCGGCGACATCCCCGATTTCTTCGACCACGATCCGCTGGTGATCGACCTGGCGCCTGTCGGTGACGCGCCGGTGGATTTCGCGCGGCTGGTGGAGATGCTGCGGGCGTACAGGGTGATGCCGGTGGCGGTGAAGGGGGGCAGTCCCGAACAGATGGCAGCGGCGAGGACTGCAGGTTTGGCTGACGGGGGAGACGCGCTTTCCCTCACCCCAGCCCTCTCCCAGAGGGAGAGGGAGGAACAGCCGGAGCCCGTCGCTCCGTCCATTCAAGCTCCCGCCTCCGCCCTCGTCATCGACAAGCCGCTGCGCTCCGGCCAGCAGGTCTACGCGCGCGGACGCGACGTGGTCGTGCTGGCGATGGTGAACGCGGGCGCGGAAGTCATCGCCGACGGCCACATCCACGTCTACGCGCCGCTGCGCGGCAAGGCCATCGCCGGCGCGCGCGGCGATGCCGGCGCCCGCATCCTCACGCTGTGCCTGGAGCCCGAACTGGTCTCCATCGCCGGCGTCTACCGCACCAGCGAAGTCGCCTGGCCGAAGAGCGTGCGCGGCAAGCCCGCGCAGGTCCGCCTGGTCGACGACAAGCTGGTGATGGAAGCACTGAACTCCTGAAGGAACACCTACCCATGGCAAAGATCGTCGTCGTCACCTCCGGCAAGGGCGGGGTCGGCAAGACCACCACCAGCGCCAGCTTCGCCAGCGGCCTGGCCCTGCGCGGGCACAAGACCGCCGTCATCGACTTCGACGTCGGCCTGCGCAACCTGGACCTGATCATGGGTTGCGAGCGCCGCGTGGTCTACGACTTCGTCAACGTGATCCACGGCGAGGCCACGCTGAACCAGGCGCTGATCAAGGACAAGCACAACGAACAGCTGTCGGTGCTGGCGGCCAGCCAGACCCGCGACAAGGAAGCCCTCTCCAAGGAAGGCGTCGAGAAGGTGCTGAACGACCTGGCGGCGATGGGCTTCGAGTACATCGTCTGCGACTCGCCCGCCGGCATCGAGACCGGTGCCCTGATGGCCATGCACTTCGCCGACGAGGCGCTGGTGGTCACCAACCCCGAGGTCTCTTCGGTGCGCGACTCCGACCGCATCCTCGGCATGCTGGCCAGCAAGACCAGGCGAGCCATCGAAGGCAAGGAGCCGATCAAGGAACACCTTCTCATTACCCGCTACAACCCGGGCCGCGTCGACCAGGGCCACATGCTGTCGCTGGAGGACATCCAGGACATCCTGCGCATCCCCTTGATCGGGGTGGTGCCGGAGAGCGAGTCGGTGCTGCAGGCCAGCAACCAGGGCACGCCCGCGGTGCACATGAAGGGTACCGACGTCAGCGAGGCCTACCAGGACATCGTCGCCCGCTTCCTGGGCGAGGAGCGGCCGCTGCGCTTCGTCGATGCCGAGAAGGCCGGCTTCCTGAAGCGCCTGTTCGGGAGGAAGTGAGATGTCGTTGCTGCGTTTCCTCCTCGGGGAAAAGAAGAAGACCGCCAGCGTCGCCAAGGAGCGGCTGCAGATCATCCTGGCCCATGAGCGCAGCGGGCGCAACCCGGGCGGCTCGCCGGACTACCTGCCGGCGCTGCAGCGCGACCTGGTCGCGGTGATCAGCAAGTATGTGAAGATCGATCCCAGCCACCTGAAGGTGAACGTGGAGCGCCAGGACAACCTGGAGGTACTGGAGGTGAAGATCGAGCTGCCGGACGGGCCGAGGTGAACGTCGGGGTGCCTGTCGGCAACCCGACCTACCGGTCATCTCTCGCGTAGGTCGGGTTGGCGAAGCCACCCCGACGAACGTTTTAAGCACCTTTCCAGTTGACAGATGGTGCTTGACAGGCGCCCAATACACGGATGAGCTCCCCGGCAGTCGTCGTCCGTGTCACCCACCGCTACGCCGCCTCACCCGAGCGCGTGTTCGACGCGTGGATCACGCCGGCCCAGGCGTCGCGCTTCCTCTTTCGCACGCGCACCGGCAACGTCATGCAGTGCGAGATCCAGCCGGAAGTCGGCGGTGGCTTCACGGTCATCGACCGCCGGCCCGCTGCCGAAGGTGACGAGAGCGTCTTCGACGTGGTCCACATGGGCAAGTACCTGGAAATCGACCGGCCGCGCAAGCTGGTGTTCGAATTCAGCGTGCTGACCTTCGGCAACGAGTCCCCCACCCGCGTCACGGTGGAGGTGAGCCCGTTGGGCCCGCAAGCGAGCGAACTGGTGCTGACCCACGACATGGGCTCCAGCGAACACGCGCGCCTGCTCGAGGAGACCAGCCGCAAAGGCTGGGTCAGCATGCTGTCCAGCATCGAGCGGGAGTTGTTTCCGCGCCGCATAGGCGTCCAACTCTAGGATTTGCCTGGCCCAGCGGTATGCGGCGGCGCACAATGACGGCTACATGACATCTGACTCGTTTGCCACCGGCAGCACCGTCAAGGCCTGTCTGGCTCCCGATACCCTGGACAACTTCGACCCCGTGCTGCGCCGCATGCTTTGCGGCGCGCAGCACTTCACGAAGCAGGCGGACGGCCGCTGGCGCCCCCAGGGCTGCCAGCTGGGCCTGGCGCGCTGCTTCGAATTCAGCGACCTGCTCCTGCCGGTCGCCCGCTGATTCAGGGCTTGTTGCCGGTGCGGCTGTTGGGGCCGCCCTTGTCACCCTGACCGGCGCGCCCGGTCCGCACCTGGTTCTGGTTGGAACTGCCGCCGATATGGTCCTCGCGGTCATTCCGGCTTTGCGGCGTCCTGCGGCCCTCGTTCTTTTGCGTGGGCTGCTCACCCCCGGTCTTGTTCTTGTCGTTGGCCACCTTGCCCGACTGCGGCGTCTGTTCGTCCTGCGGATGGTTCTTGTACTGGTGCGTCATCTTGGTTCTCCTTGAATCAATGTCGTCCCCGCGAAGGCGGGGACCCAGGGCTTCCATCTTCAAAAAAATCTAGGCTCCGCCCGGATCCACCTTCCCCGGCTCCGCCAGCTTCCTGTGCATCTGCGCGGCAGCCTGCGCCGGCATCACCTTGCTCATCGCCACCTGCAGCTTGTTGCGCAGGCCGGCCACCACGTCGGCCTCGCCCTTCAACATGGCCTGGAAGCCGATGCGCGCCACGTCCTCGGGCTGCATCATCATCCTGGGATCGTTGGCGACCTTGGTCGTCTCCATCCCGGCGCGCTCGAAGAACTCGGTGTCCGTCGGTCCCGGCATCAGGCAGCTCACGGTCACCTCGGTTCCCTTCAACTCGTTGCGCAGGGCGATCGAGAACGAATCGATGAAGGCCTTGCTGCCGTTGTAGACGGCGTGGAAGCTGCCTGGCTGGAAGCCGGCGATCGACCCGGTGATGAGGATGCGGCCACGCGCCCGCGCCACCATGCCGCGCGCCACCTGCTGGATCAGGTGCACCGTGCCCGTGATGTTGGTGTTGATCACGTGCAGCACCGCCTTGAAGTCCTGCTGCAGGAACGAGCCGCCGAGGCCGTGACCCGCGTTGGCCATCAGCGCGTCGACAGCGCGGCCGTCGATGCAGTTGATCAATTGCTGCACGCCGTCGGTGGTCGCCAGGTCCACCTGCACAGCCTCCACGCTGGCACCCAGCGCTTCGAGATCCTTCACCGCGTTCAACAGCGGCGTGTCGGCGGCCACGATGAGGTCGTAGCCGTGCTGCGCGGCGCAGCGCGCCAGGTGGTAGCCGATGCCGCTCGAGGCCCCGGTCACCACGGCCAGTGGCCGCGTCGCCTTCAGTTCATCCATTGCCATCGTCATCCCGTCTTGTTCCGGACCATTCTGGGAATCCCGCGCCGGCCTGGCTGTCGGACAGTTGCGTGTCTTCTTCTCCCTTGACTTCCTCCCTCCCCCACTGGGGGAGGGCCGGGGTGGGGGCGCCCGGCGCACGCGCGCTACATCCGATTGCACCGCCGCTGCGTACTCCTGGCTGGACCACTACCCCAAGGACACCACCATGCTCCGCCTCGCCCTCGCCTCCACCGTCACCGTCCTGCTGGCCGGCTGCGCCATGTATCCCAAGGCAAGCGCCATGCGCCCCTACGACCAGGCCGTGCTGCCTGCCGCGGTGCAGGTGCCCGCCGGCCACAAGGTCGCCATGGAAACCGTCGGCGCCGGCTCCATCACGTACGAGTGCCGCACCAAGGCCAACATGGCGAGCGAGTACGAGTGGTTCTTCGTCGGCCCCGACGCGCGCCTCATGGACCGCAGCGGCAAGCAGGTCGGCCGCTACTACGGCCCGCCCGCGACCTGGGAGAACATGGACGGCTCCAAGGTGACCGCAACGCAAGTGGCCGTGTCACCCGCCGCGGCCGGCAGCATCCCGATGCAGCTGGTCAAGGCCAACCCCGCCATGGGCATGGGCGCCATGACCGGCGTCACCTACATCCAGCGCGTCGCCACGCAAGGCGGCGTGGCGCCGGCGATGGCCTGCGGTGCGACCAACCTCGGTGCGCGCCAGGTGGTGCAGTACCAGGCCGACTACATCTTCTACAAGGCGATGTAAGCGACAGGCAATGTCTTCCTCCCTCTCCCCTCTGGGGAGAGGGCCGGGGTGAGGGGCGTGCGTGGCACAACTTTCTTCTACCTCGCCCTTTCGCTCCGCCCCAGCTACATTTCCTGACACACCAGGGGGAGCGATGGGCCTTTCAGACCGCGACTACATGCGCGACCGCGAGGGCGCGCAGATCGACCGCAACAGGCCATTCACTCCCCCAGACAACAGCATCGGTTGGCCCTGGATCCTCCTGTTCTGGCTCCTCGCGGGATTCATCCTCTTCAAGCTTTACGTCTCGTACGGTCCTATCAAACAGATCGGCGATCGCGGGACGGTTCGCATCCAGCAAAAAGCCGTCGCGCCGGAATCACCCGAACCGCATGCACCCGCACTGCAGGAGCCCGTCCAGCGAGCCAGGGCAACCGAGTTCACCAGGAACGAAGATCCGGTTCCGCAGTTCCAACCACAGATCCGCGACACAGCGATCCCGAGCAACACCATCTATCTCTGTCGCGCCTACAGCGGAGGCACGTTCTGGGCCAACACGCACTGCAACCAACACAGTGCCCTGATCGAACGCATCGCTTACGTTCCACCTGGCCTGCCTTTCCAACAACAGGTCGCCATCGCGTCCGAACAGCAGCGGCACAACGCTTCGATCATCCATAGCCAGACGACGGTGACGCAGACGCGCGAGCGCGGACCAGGCGAGCAGAAAGCCGAGTGCCAAGCCCTCGACGCACGCGTGGTGCAGCTCGATGCCTTGGCGAGGCAGCCGCAATCAGCCCAGATGCAGGACTGGATAGCCGGACAAAGAAAGGAAGCGCGCGACCGGCAATTCCGCCTTCGCTGCTGACCCCAACAACTCCACCCGCAAGTTTCGCAACCACCTTCGCCCCTTTGCAACCCTTCCCCTGCTGAGGTAACGAAGCGGAACTTGGCTTTGCTCCGCTGAGCTAGCGACTTAGAGTGCGGGCACAAGACGGAAGGAGGCCCTCATGGAGCCACGCAACGCCACCACCCTGCCGGATGCCCGCGGCTGGAAGGTGCTGGCCACCGGCGCCGCGCTCGGCACCCTGCTGGTGTTGGTCGCACCGCATGCCAAGGCAGAACCGCATGTTCCGCCGAACCCGCACGCCGTCACCAAGTGCATCGTGAACGGCGTCACGACCTATTCGGACCAGCCCTGCCCGGACGGCATCGGCGAGCACCGCATCGCCGTCGACAACGCTCCGCCGGTATCGATCGCCGCTGCCGAAGCGATGCGCCCTGCCCGGGTGCGCGACGCGCGTTGCGACGCTGCCCAAGCGGAACTGCACAACATCGATGCCCTCACGAAGCAAGGGCAGCCGCCGGACATGCAGGCCTTCCTGGAGGCGCGCCGGCAGCAGAAGCGCAACGAGCAGTTCCGCTATCGCTGCTAGGCGCTGACGCCCATCGGCGCCACGCCGATCCAGCGCGTGTGCAGCCAGAACGCGAAGGCCACCCAGGCAGCGATGCCGATCGCCGCGGTGAGCGCGGTGCCCATCGGCGTGCCGGCAGGCGGCAGGGTCGCCAGGGTCCGCTCGCGCCTGCGGGCCGCCCGGAAACTCAGCACCGCCCACAGCAGGAAGCCGCCGAACAGCAGCAGGTCGGCCAGTGTGTTGTTGGCCAGCAGGTGGGCGAAGGCCCAGACCTTCACGCCGATCACCTGCGGGTGCCGCAGCTTGGCCTTGAAGTGGTTGCGCGGCACGTAGGGCGCGAAGAACAGCACGAAGGCCACCAGCGTCAGCAGCGCCGCGATGTGCCGCATGGCCACCGGCGGCTGAGGCCACAGCACCACCGGGTTCTGCCGCGCCAGGCCGTAGCCATAGACGATCAGCACGAAGCCGACGATCGATGCGATGGCGTACAGCCCCTTCCACGGCTTCTCGCCCAGGCGCTGGATCATCGACGTGCGCCAGCCGTCCGCGAAGATGCGCGTGGAGTGCACACCCAAAAACACGACCAGCCCGAGGACGAGCAGCAGCATGACGATCTCCTCCAACACCGAAGGGCCGGATTCTGCGCCTTCCCGAAACCGGTTTGAAGCGCCTGGCGGAACCGGCGCCGGTTGTCCGCTGATGTCTTCTTAAATTCCTTTAGTTCAAGATAGCAGTAGTAGCTAAGGGCGGCCCTGCGCTGTGGACAAGGCGCTTTTTCCCTTTGCGCGTCAGGTACTTGCGTGGCCTGCACCACTGTGCGCAGCACTGCGTCGGAGCTGTCCTACAGAAATGAACAACTTGGCCGCCGCACCGGCCGGTGTGGATAACCCCCGGGTTGTGCCGGAACCATCCACAGGCTTGTCAGACCGAAAAAAAATTTCGGCGCCTCCGGCGGGGTTGCGCGCGAGCGACGCCGAGAACTTTGGGCTTGACACGCTTTCGTCATCCCCGCGAAGGCGGGGAACCAGGGCTCCCGAATTCGGGTGCATGGACGCCCTGGATTCCCGCCTCCGCGGGAATGACACTTAGCGCATCAACTTCAGCGCCACGCCCGCCCCCGCCGCAGCCAGCACAGCCCCCACCAGGAAGACGCTCCCCAATCCCATCGCCTGTGCCAGCATTCCGCCCAGCGGCCCCGAAGACGCCATCGCCACGTCCTGGAAAGCGACGTATGCCCCCATCGCCGCGCCGCGACTTTGGGGTGGGGCCCGCCGCACCGCTTCGACCCCGAGACCCTGGAAAGCCAGGGCATAGCCACCGCCGCCCAGCGCCGCACCGAGCCACGCCACCTCCGGCCCCGGCGCCGCCCAGATCATGGCCAGCCCCGCGGCCTCCACCAGCACGGCCACCAGCGTGACGCGCGCGCCGCCCACCTGGTCCGGCAAGTGCCCGAACAGCAGCCGCGCCACGATGAAGCCCACGCCCATGCTGGTGAGCGCCAGCGCGCCGCCGCCCCATCCGCGTTCCACGAACAGCAGCACGGCGAAGATGGTGATCATTGCGTAGGCACTGGAGCACAGCATCAGTCCCAGGCCCGGCAGCCTGACGTTGCCGATCACGCCCAGGAACCGCGCGCGCGCATGCGCCCCCGGCCGCTCCTCGTGCATCAGCAGCACGCCGGCCAACGGCAGCAACGGGATCAGCATCGCGGCGATGGCCACGCCTTCGAAGCCGAGCCGCGAGTGCAGCGCCACGCCGAAGGGCGAACCGACCCCGACCGCGCCAAAGATCGCCACCCCCACCCAGCCGAGCACCTTGCCCGTGTGCGCGGGCCCGAGCCGCGCCATCGCCCAGGCCAGCACGCTGGTGATGAGGAAGCTCTCCGCCACGCCTGTGAGCAGGCGCGCTGCAATGACCAGGGCGACGGCGGCGGGCACCCGATCGGCGAACTGCAGGGACGCCAGGTAGACGATGCCGGTGCCGCACGCGGCCAGCAGCCCCACCACGGCCACGCGCCGCGGCCCGTGCGCATCGGCGATGTGGCCGGCCCACATCCGTCCGACGAAAGCGGAGAGGAACTGCGCGCCCATCACCACGCCCACCATCGTCGTGCCCTGCCCCAGCGCGTCGTGCACGTGGCGCGGGATGACGGGCAGGGTCATGCCGGTGGCCAGCATGCCGGCGAACACCACCGCCATGAAAGGCAGCAGCGGGACGAAGGCGGAAAACAGCGAATTGGAATGGTTCTTCATGCGCTAGGCAGAATAGCGCCGACATGACCGCCCCCCTCAACTACCGCCATCTCTACTACTTCTGGGTGGTCGCCAAGGAAGGCGGCATCGCGCGTGCCGCCAACCGCCTGGGCATGGCGGTGCAGACGGTCAGCGCGCAGGTCCGCCTGCTGGAGCAGGAGCTGGGGCATTCCCTCTTCAAGCCGGCCGGCCGCGGCGTCGCCCTCACCGACGCCGGCGTGGCGGCGATGGCCCTGGCCGACCAGATCTTCCAGCTCGGCGAACAACTGCCCGACGCCGTGCGCGAAGCCGCCACCGGCCAGGGCCTGCGGCTGGCGGTGGGCATGTCGGACGGCCTGCCCAAGCTCGTGGTGCGCCACCTGCTGGAGCCCGCGGTGGAAGACCCGCGCGTTCGCCTGCTTTGCCACGAAGACGAATTCGACCGCCTGCTGGCGGACCTGGCGCTGCACCGGCTGGACGCCGTGCTGTCCGACCGCCCTGCGCCGCCCAATCCCAACCTGCGCCTGTATGGCCACAAGCTTGGCGAGGCAGCGATGTCGTGGTTCGCGCCGGCGCACCTGGCCAGGCAGTGCAAGCAGCCCTTCCCCGCCTGCCTGGCCGAACTGCCGATCCTGCTGCCCACCGCGCATGCCGCCATCCGGCCGCGGCTGGACCAGTGGTTCGAGCGCCATGGCATCCGCCCGCGCGTGGCGGGCGAGTTCGAAGACAGCGCCCTGCTGGCCGCCTTCGGCCGCAGCGGCATGGGCGCCTTTCCCTCCAGCGTGTGGTCGCGCGACGAACTGCTGCAGGACAAGACCATGCGCCTGCTGGGCGACGCGCCGGAACTGGTGGAGCACTTCCACCTGATCGTCGCCGAGCGAAAGATCCAGCACCCGCTGCTGCAGCGCCTGCTGCAGGGCAAGGCCTGACGTTTCCACCTTCACATCCCCCCCCGGACACCGCATGCACCGACTGCAACCCCTGCCACCCGAGACCACGCCGGAGCTCAAGGCGCACTTCGACTTCTTCCTCTCCACGCTCGGCTTCACGCCGAACAGCGTGCTCACCATGCAGCGCAAGCCGAAACTGGTGAAGGCCTTCGCCGACCTCAATGCCGCCGTGATGGACCCCGCCGGCGAGGTGGAGCTGGGCTTCCGTCGCCTGATCGGCCACGTGGCCAGCAAGGCCGCCGGCTGCCTGTACTGCCAGGCGCACACCCTGCTGGGTGCGCACAACTTCGGCGTGAGCGACGAGAAGCTGGCGGCGGTGTGGACCTACGAGACCAGCCCGCTGTACAGCGAGAAGGAGCGCGCCGCGCTCGGCTTCGCGCTGGCGGCCTCGTCGCAACCGAACGCCGTGACCGACGACGTGTTCGAGCGGGTGCGCCGGCACTGGAGCGAGAGCGAGATCGTCGAGATCCTCGGCGTGGTGGCCATGTTCGGCTTCCTGAACCGCTGGAACGACACCATGGGCACGCCGCTGGAGGCCGTGCCGCTGGCGGTGGCGCGCAATGCCGCGCCGCGCGGCGACTGGTCGCCGGGCAAGCACGGTCAGAATTGAAAAAGGACGCCTTTCGGCGTCCTTCTTCGTCTCCCTCCCTCCCCCCCTGGGGGAGGGCCGGGGTGGGGGCGCCCTCAGCGCGGCACTCACTGCACCTGCTGGATCCCCGCGATCACCCACCCACCCATGCCCTGCTTCGGCTTCGCCAGGTGCCAGATCTCGTTCAGGTCCTCCGGCACCGCGCCGACTTCGTCGCGCACGCTGCCCTGGAAGCGCACGCTCACCACGTACTGGTTGCCTTCCTCGGCCACGTCCAGCACCTGCGCATTCAGGCCGAACACCTGCGTCTGCTGCGGCGCGTCGCCACGCGTTTCGATGTCCGCCTTGACCGCCTCGAACATCTCCGGCGTGAGGTAGCTGCGCAGGCGCACCAGGTCGCCCGCGTCGTTGGCCGCTTGCAGCGCCATGAACTGGTCTTCCGCGTTCTTGGCAAAGCCGGCCGCGTCGAAGTCCGCAGGGATGGAACCCACGCCGGCCGTTGCGGCGGCAGCTCCACCGAAGGCGCTTCCGCCACCGATGCGCGACCCGATCAGCGAGCCGCCCCGCGGCTGCGCCGCCGGTTCGTTGCCTTGGTAAGCCGTCTGCTGCGGCTGGCCGAACGGGCCGCGCATGTTGCCGACGCCACCCGCGCCGGCGGCCATCGGGCCGCCTTGCGCGGCAGCCCGCTTGCGCATGATGAACCCGACCACCAGCAGCACCGCCATCACCAGCAGGCCGATCATCAGCATGTTGCCGAAGGCTTCGCTCAGGCCCAGGTGCGACATCAGGGCCATCAGGCCGATACCGGCCGCGAGACCGGCGATGGGCCCCATCCAGCTGCGCTTGGCCGCTGCCGCGGCGGGAGCGCCGGCCGCAGCCGCGGTGCCGGCCGCAGGCGTGGCCGCATTGGTGGGGCTGCCGGGCGTGTTGGCCGGCGGCGCGGTCTGGGTTTGCCGCTGCATGCCTGCGGACTTGCCGCCGCCGAGGCGTCGGGCTTCGGCGTCGAAGGACATGGCCGTCATGCCCAGGGTCAGGACCACGGCGAACAGGGCTAGAGTTTTTCTCACGAGAGTCTCCTTGGAGAGCATTACCGGACCGTCGAAGGTAACCGGTAACGAGTGAACGTAAAAGCAGACAGACCCGCATCATCGCTCAGGTAAATGCGAACTGTAGGTCGGGTTGCCGAAGGCACCCCGACATGGCTGTCGATTCCTATCATGCTCCTTCGTCGTGACATACGGGGCGGCAACCCTGCCGTCGCGCTACCCAATAGGAGCAACGCATGAACTACGTAGATGGATTCGTCCTCGCCGTTCCCACGGCCAAGAAGGAGGCCTACCGCGCCCTGGCGGAACAGGCGGCCGCCGTCTTCAAGAGGCACGGCGCCCTGAGCGTCGTCGAATGCTGGGGCGACGACGTGCCCGAGGGCAAGCTGACGTCCTTCACCATGGCCGTGCAGCGCAAGGATGACGAAGCGGTCGTCTTCTCCTGGATCACCTGGCCCTCCAAGGCCGTGCGCGACGCCGGCATGAAGAGCTCCATGGAAGACCCGGAGATGGAGCACGACATGGCGAAGATGCCCTTCGACGGCAAGCGGATGATCTTCGGCGGCTTCCAGGCCATCGTCAGCCGCTGAGCATGCTGCACGACTTCCCCCTGTACGCCTACATCCCGGCCAGCGACCTGGCCCGGGCGCGGCAGTTCTACGAAGGCAAGCTCGGCCTGCGACCGAAGGAGGTGCGCGAGGGCGGCGTCGCGTACGCGTTCGGCGGCGGAACCGCCTGCTTTCTTTACCTCACGCCGAACGCCGGCACGTCGCAGGCCAGCCAGGCCTTCTGGTCGGTGGAGGACGTCGACGGCCTGATCGTGAAGCTCAAGGCCCGGGGAGTGGTGTTCGAGGACTACGACATCCCGGGCGAGAAGAGCCCACAGGGCGCCATCACGGCAGGCGGGGCCAAGGCGGCGTGGTTCAAGGACAGCGAGGGCAACATCATGGCGCTGATCGAAGAGGTGCCGGGCAGTTAGCCCCCTCTCCCCTCCGGGCAGAGGGCTGGGGTGAGGGGCGCGCCGCAGCTTGCCCCTCTGCAGATGATGTCCGCATAAAGTGGGGCCCTCCCTTTCCACGACACCCACCATGGCCACCCAACCCCCGCCCGAACCCCTGCCCCCGCTGAATCCGCAGCCCCAGCCGCCGACCGGGCCGATGCCCACGCCGGAGCCGATGCTGGACAGGTAGTCGAAGCATTTCGTAGCGATGCTGGCTCGGCGTGGCGAGAAGCGCCTACATTTGCCTTCCAATTCCAGGAGAACTGTCACATGCCGATTCGCTCTGCGTCATTCAAAAAGAGGCTCTCCGACAACGGGAGGGCATTGCATCGCGCGATGGCGAGCCGCGTAGCCACTGCCGGCGCCGACAAGGCGCCTTCCGAGCTCGAGACCGCCCTGGCCGAGGAGCGCCAGCTGCTCAAGGAACAGCGGGCCGAGCGCCGGGCGCAGGCCTTGAAGCCCGGGCCCACCGCCCTGGACAAGCTGGTGCGCACGCATCGCCCCACGGCCAAGGACAAGCCGAAGGTCAGCGCGGACGCGCAGGCCGCCAAGGAAACCAAGAAACCCAAGGCCACCAAGACGCGCGCCGAAAAGCAGGCCGAGAAGTCGGCCGCGCTGGACGCCGCGCGCAAGCCGAAGAAGCCGGCGAAGTAAGTCGGGCGGCAAAGGCCGCGAACGTGATGCTCCCTGCGTGGCACCCACACCACGCAAGGGTCGCCCTTTGCGCCGGCCCATCCTAAGATGACCGCGAGGCCGGACCTCACCCGGCCGAAGGCCACCGCCCGTGAACCTTCGAAGCGTCGTCTTCCTCGTCCTCGCGGTCCTCTTCCTCGGCGTCGCCGTCGCCGCCTGGCTGGACCGCCTTCCCATCCAGGCATTGCGCAAGCCGCAGGACCCGGACCTCCCCTTCTACCTGCGCCAGCCGCCCTGGTGGGCGATCGTCAGCGCCGCCCTCGGCGTGGCTTGCCTGCATGCCGCCTTGTACAGCCGCTTTTCGATGCTGGTGATGCTGGCGCTGCTGGCCGGCGTGTGGCTCGGCCTCGTTGCGCGGCTGATGCTCGCCAAGGCAGCGGCCGAGGGCCAGTCGGCGCCCCGCATGCCGTGGTGGCGCAGCGAGCTGGCCATGGCGTTGCTGGGCGGTGCGTGTGTCGCCGCGGCCGTGGCCCTGGTGGCCAGGTCGGGCGGCCACGAGGCCGCGGCGTTCGTGGCGGTGGCGCTGGCGATCTGTGGGTTGGTGGCGGTGGGACGGTGGATGGGGGCGGTGGTGGCGATGGTGGTGGCGGCGGAGAGGTGAGGAGCGCGTCACCGCGCCGCGCCCATCGTCAACGCACGGTCACCCAACGCCACTCGAGCCAGTTGTCCGCGCGGTGCACGGCTTCCACGTTGCTGCGCATCGCCCAGGCGCTCACCTGGCGATGCAGGGGGATGTGGTGGACCTGCTCGTTATGCTCGCGGAACGCGGCCTTCACCAGCTCCGCGCGCCGCGCCGGGTCGGGTTCGCGGGTTGAAGCAGCCGCGAGCTCATCGAGCCGCGCACTGCGGTAGTTGCCCAGGTTGAACTGGCCCACGCTGCCGGCGCCGCGCGGCCGCAGGACAGGTGTGAGGGTGGTCTCGGCATCCGTGATCGGGCCGCCCCATCCCGCCAGGAACAGGGAGGTGTCCAGCTTCAGGACCTTCTGGAAATACAGCGTCCGCGGCATCGCGTTCACCCGCACCCGCACGCCCACGCGCGCCCACATGGCGCTCAGCGCGATGCAGATCTCCTCGTCGTTCACGTAGCGGTTGTTGGGGCAGTCGAGCGTGACGTCGAAGCCGCCCGGGTATCCGGCCTCGGCCAGCAGTTGCCGGGCCAGCGCCGGGTCGTACGGCAGCCGCTTCTCCAGCTCCGGGTCGTCGTAGGTGCCGCGGCTGTTGTGCATCATCGAGCCGGTGGGCCAGGCGCGTCCGCGCATCAGGGTCTTGCGGATCGCCTCGATGTCGATGGCGTGATAGAGGGCGCGGCGCACGCGCACGTCCTTGAACGGGTTGCGGTCCTTCACGCCGCCGTGCAGCAGCTCGTCGCGAGCCTGGTCCATGCCGATGAAGATGATGCGGTTCTCGGTGCCTTCGAGCACGCGCACGCCGCGTTGCCGCGCGAGGTTGTCCAGGTCCTGCGGCGCGGGATCCACCACCAGGTCCAGCTGGCCCGACACCAGCGCCGACAAGCGTGTCGCATCGTTGCCGAGCGGCGTGAACACCACCTCCTGCACATTGCCGTCGAAGCGGCCCCACCAGGCCGGGTTGCGGCGGAACACCGTCTTCACGTCCGGCTCCCGCGAGACCAGCATGTACGGCCCGGTCCCGTTGGTGGACCGCGCGGAGTACTTCTGCTCCTTGTTGTTGAAGTCCTGCGGCGCCGTGGCGCCATGCGCCTCGCACCACCTGCGGCTCATGATGCCCAGGGTCGCGAGGTGCTCCAGGAAGACCGGGTTCACCGCGGGCAGCGTGAACTCCACCGTCAGCTCGTCCACCTGGCGCGGCTCGCCCACGGCAAGCGCATAGACCCGGAAACCGGACGTCGGCTGCTGCGCGCGCAGCACGGAGAACACCACGTCGTCGGCGGTGAAGGGGCTGCCGTCGTGGAAGCGCACGCCCTGCCGCAACTTCAGCCGCCACAGCCGGGGGCCCAGCTGCATCCACTCCACGGCGAGCCCGGGCACCAGCCCGAGCTGCCGGTCGCGCCGCACGAGCGGGTCGTACACCTGGCCGTTCACCGAGTTGGTGAGCAGCTCGTTGTTGGAATGCGGGTCCAGCGTCTGGACGTCGCCCTGCGAGCTGCTTGCCCCCAGCAGGAGCACCAGCAAGAGTTTGCGTGTGAAGTGCATGACGTTCGACCTGCGGTGTGCACGCTACGGGATGCGCGGAAGCGCCCAGGGCCCGTCCGGGCCCTGGTGCGGAGGGGGAGCCGTGGACTGGCCCTGTGCCTGTCGCCGGACGACATGGCGCGTGGCGACCGCACAGGCCACGCTGGTGCCGGTGCGTCGGACCTGTTCGTTGCCGATCCGCGCTGCGCCTGCCAGCCCGCGCAGGGCTTCGCTCTCGTCGGACAGCGCGAGCCATTCGGGGCCGAACCGCTGCTGGCCCCCGGCGTCGACCCCGTTCAGCGGGGGCCGTTCCTGCCCGTTCTGTACATTGCGCGTTCCCCGCGAGCACTCGTCGGGCACGCGGTTGCTGCCGCCGACGTAGCCGCCGATGACCCGTCCATGTTTCCCATGCGCAAGGCTGTTCAGGGTGTCATAGGGGGTCACGCCGCCGCCCACGAAGAAAGCCTGGCGCCGGTCGCCGTCACCGCCTGGGTGCCGGGATTGCGCGCCTCGAAGGTCCACACACCGGACGGCGCGACGGATTCGCCGGTGGCCGACACCGTGGGCCCGATGGCGAGCAGCGCCATCCGGCGCGTCCGCGACTGCCCGACGCTTTTCGGCACGGCCAACATGCCGACTTGTACGCCGCCCTGCTCGAACGCCTGGCTGCTTCCTGGCTTGTTCCACGCGAGATTGCCGATGTCCTGGCCGGGCATCGCGGCTCGCAACTCGCAGTCCGCCGCCGCGTCGTCGAACCAGATCTCCACGAACTGGTCTGTCGGCACGTGCGGCGGGATGGAGACCCTGAACGTCACCGGCGCTCCGCCCGCCGGCAGCAAGTTCTCGGCGTGCGTGCGCGAAGTGCCCGCATTGCCCGCTGCGATGACCAGCTCGGTAGGCCCGCCGCCGGCGATCCGTCGTGCGATCACTTCATCCAGGGCGCGCTCGAGGATGCTGCCGCCGTCGTGCGGGCCCGCGTAGCCGCCGTAGCTCAGGTTGATGGCGACCGGCTGCTCCGGCCTGGCGCAGCTGAGGATGTACTTCACCGCGGCCAGCACCTGGGCGCGCAGCAGCCAGGTGGCGGCGTGCCCGTGCACCCGCAGGCGCGGCAATTCGACGAAGACGATGTCGTGCCCGGGCGGTTCCTGCGGCGCCGGGCCGGGCAGCGGGCTGGGGTGGCCCACGGCCAGATCCATGACGTAGGTGCCATGGGGATCGCCCGCCTGGATTCCTGCATAACCCGAGCTGCGATAGCAGGCCTCCTCGTTGATGGCGCTGCCCAGGGGGAACTGCTCCATGTAACGGTCGATGCCGCGCCCCTGCGGCGAAGTCCGGTGCCACTCCACGCCGTAGCCGAAATCCTCCGGCGGCTGCCAGGCCGGCGGCTCCACGCCGGCCTTGGCAGCGGCTGCGAGGTTGGCCGCCGTCCCCGCCTGGTCCCACAGCGCCAGCACCCGGCTGCGCTGCGTTCGTCCGCCGTTCTCCCAGACACGCAGCTTGCGATGGGCGAATGCACAGCCGTAGTCGATGAAGCCGACGACCTGGCCATCTGCGACGGGCCGCGGCGCCCGCTCGGCCGACTGCGCAGGGGCGCGTTGCAGGAGCGGGAGCGAGATCTCCCAGCGCGCATTGGCCGCGTCGAGGAACGCCAGCAGCGGGGTTGCCTCGGCGAGCGCAACGTACAGGATGAAGCCGCAGGCCTCATCGTCGGCCGGGGGGCAGGCAATGCTTTGCCCGAACTTCGCCTCCGCGGTCTTGCGCAGTTCGACGGCGGCAGCAGCGTCGCCTGCTTCGACCAGCAGCGGGAGCCAGCCCTCCGCGGGGCCGGAATCGACACCGAAACCGGAGACCACCGACCACAGGTAATACGGATCGATGCGGTTCCAGGACAAGAGTTCGGTCAGGTTAGGCATCACCGGCCTCCCTGAAGCCGAGGCCGCGCAGTTCGGCAGTGGCCCGTTTCCACATCTCCTCGAGCACCGGGTCGACGGGTGGAGCGCTTCCCAGCAGTTCGCCTACCTCGTAGAAGTCCTGCGCGCCGTCATCCACCGAGTCGCCCAGGCTGAGGTCGACGTCGGCCAGCCTGGCGTGACTTCCCACGAAGTTCCGCGGTCTCCAGCGAGAACCCAGGCAGCGCGCGACCGCATACTCGGCGAGGGCCGTCCCCAGCAAGCGCCCCGCCACGCCATCGACCGGGTAGTGAAGGCCGGCAAACACCCGGTTGTCGGCGATGCCGAGCGCCTGCTTTTGCAGCGCCATGTCCAGCTCATTGCCCGGGGCAAGCTTGAGCATCAGGCGCATGAAGCGCGCGAAGGCGAACGCCTCGGTCGCGTGGCCGCTCGGCAGCGCGGACCAGCCGGGCTGCGCCAGCAGCGCCTGCGCCCGGTGCGAGAGCTCGTTCGGCCGCGGCACGGCCATGGCGTGCTTGAAGCGGTGCACCACCTGCATGGTGAAGGTCAGCATGGCGCCGACCAATTCGAAGGTCCAGGGGGTCCGGGACGCGCTCAGGGGCAGCACGGAGCACCAGAACGGCACCTGCGGGAGAATTTGCGCGATCACCTCGGGCATCCGCTTGCGCAGTGTCTCCGGGGCGTTTTCCTCGGAGGGAGCGAGCGCCGCCACCTTTGCCAGCTGGCTCACCATGGTTTCCCGCGGAGGGCGTGAGAGGCTCGCGACTGGCCGCTGAACGACGGTGAATTGCTGGCCAGCCGGTCTTACTTCGTAGTGCGCGAGCCCCACCAGGGGATGCGCCGGATCGGTCACCTTGTCGAAGGCATACGCCAGCCCCTGGTGCAGAGCCGTCACGCACAAGTGCCCACGCACGTCCGCCGACCACCAGGCCAGGTGTTCAGAGTTGTCGAAGGCCGGCAGCTCACCTTGCCGCGCCACCACCTCCTCGTCGGACGGCATGCGCGCCGACGAGGCGATGAGCGCCTCCGTCACCAGCGGATCGCCCATGATGCCGGTCAGCGCCAGCAGCCGCCCGCCTCCGCGCAACTCCGTCATGGAGGTCATCGACGTCATGGAGGTCATCGAGGTCATCGACGTCATGGAAGTCATCGAAGTCATGGCGGTTTCCTTTCGGCAGATCAGTTCTTGGGCACGCCCGCTTCCTCCAGCGCCTGCGCAAGCACCCGGGCGTGCGGGTGGTCGCGGCCGGTGTAGCGGCGCATGAAGATTTCCGTCGTGAATCCGGGCTCCAGGCGCAGCAGCTCGCGGACCACGCCGCGTGCTTCTTCGACCTCCCCGTTCATGGTGAGCGCGGTCGCCAGCGCGCGGTGCGTGGCGGTATGGCTGGCATTGAGGCGAAGGGCGTGACGCAGGACGGCGATGGCTTCGACCAGTTCGCCGCCGCACATCAGCGCCATGCCGGCCTGCGACTTGACGTAGTACTCCAGCGGCCCGATGGGCGCGAGCTCCATCCCCCGGCGCGCCGGGGCGACCGCGTCCCGGCCGCGCCCCTGCCAGGCGGCCAGGGTGGCGGAGTAGAGCCAGGCCAGCGCCTCGTTCGGGTTGAGCGACAGCGCGCGGGCGTAGCACTGCGCCGCGCCGTCCAGGTCGTGGCGGAAATACGCCTTGGTCAGGCCGCACACGGTGGTGGCGAAGGCGCTCTCCGGATCGGTGTGCCGGGCCCGTTCGCCCAGGTCGGCGGCGATCCCCTGCGCGTCCTGCACGAGGCCCCGATTGGTCGCGATCGCGTACCACATGGCCAGCCAGGAATGCGCCTCGGCGTGCCGCGGGTGGCGCTCGATGACGCTCGCCAGCGCCTTGCCGCTGAAGCGGAACGCTTCCTTGGTGACGTGGTGGATGCCCGCGATGCCGGCGAACAGCAGCGACTGCTCGGGCAGGGTCGGCAGCGGCCGGTGCATCGCCTGGTCCACGGCCCGGCCCAGGATCGCCAGGTGCGCGGCGGAGGCGATCTCGTGGCACAGCGCGCTGGCCGGCTGCAGCAAGTCCGCCACTTCCCCGGCCAGGCGTTCCGACCACAGCACCTCGCCGTCGTGCGTCTCCGCCAGTTCCACGGTGACCAGCAGCGCCGGCCCCGTGGCCACGTAGCTCCCACTGAGCACGTAGTCGGCGTTCAGCTGCCGGCTGACCTGCTGCACCGGCATGGCGCGATGGCGCAGCTCGGTGGTGGACAGCCGGGAGATCACCTTCAGGTCGGCCGTCTTGCCCAGGTGGGCGATCAGGCTGTCGGCGATGAGTTCGCCGATGGCCAGGTGTTCGTGCGCCAGCGCGCGCGAACTGAAGGGAATGACCGCGATCGTGGGGTGCAGCGCGGCTCCGCCCGCGTGCTGCGGCGCCAGCAGCGGCCGCGGGCCCGCGGCGCCCACCCGGAAGGCACGGACCGGCTGCTCGACATGCTTGACGTAGCACTCTCCCATGTCCTCCAGCGCCGCGTCGATGCCGGCCGTGAGCTGGTCGCGCACTTCGCCGGTCACCATCGTCTCGCCCGGTCCCGCCAGGCTGGCGATGCGCGCCGCCAGGTTGACGCCCGCGCCGTAGATGTCCAGGTCGTCCACGAACACGTGGGTCGCGTTCAGGCCGGCACGCAGGTACAGGCGCCGGTCGGCTGGCAGGTGCGCGTTGGCCTGGTCGAAATGGCGCTGCAGGGCCAGCGCGGCGACGACGCCGTCACGGGCGGAGTCGAACTCGGCCATGATGCCGTCGCCGAGGCTCTTGACCAGGCGCCCGCCGTTGCGGGGAAGGACCGTGTCGCGCGCGAAGGCGACGAAGCCGCGCCAGGCGGCGATGACGTCCTCCTCGTGGGCCGCCATCAGGCGGACGGACTCCACCAGGTCCATGACCAGCACGATCTTCTGTTGCTGCGGCAGCAGGAGTGCAGGTGTTGCATCCTCCCCCGCCCCTGCAGCAGGGACGCTCTTGCCGGGAGAGGCGTGCGGGTTCATGGGGTGGCCTGTCCATGCGGCCTCCGGGGAGTGTGGCGGAAATCATCCGTCGTGCAAACAGGGATTGCTTCCCCCATTCGGAGCGGGAGGGGCCGTCGCGCAGCTCGACCGTGGAGAAGGCGGTGGCCGAACCCGGCCCGGATAATCCCCGCATGCACCCCCGCCTCGACCTGCTCACCCTGAGGGTCGTCATCGCCGTCGCCGACTGCGGCTCCATCAGCGCCGGCAGCGACAGCCTGCAGCTCGCCGTGGCCGCGGCGAGCGCGCGCATCTCCGCGATGGAGGCCGAGCTGGGCATCCGCATCTTCGAGCGCTCGCCGCGCGGCGTGGAGCTGACTTCGGTCGGCCGCCTGCTGGTGCAGCGCGGCCGGGCCCTGGTGGACGACGCCGACCGCCTGGTCATCGACCTGCATGACTGGAGCCTCGGCCTGGCGGGGCACGTGCGCATGCTCGCCAACGCCTCGGCCCTGCTGCAGGTGGTGCCGCAGCGGCTGGAGGCCTTCATGCGCAGCCACCCGCGCATCTACGTCGACATCGAGGAGCGCATGAGCCCAGAAATCATGGGCGCGCTGCTGGAGGGCCGCGCCGACGTGGGGGTGGTCGACGTGGCGACGCCTTCGCGCGGGCTCACCTTCTTCCCCTTCTTCCAGGACCAGCTCGCGCTGATCGTCCCGCACGGGCACCCGCTCGCGCAAGAAGCCAGCGTCCGCCTGCCGCAGATCCTGGCGGAAAACTTCATCGTGATCGCCGGCACCAATGCGGTGACCACCCGCCTGTTCAATGCGGCTGCGGCCCTGGGCGAGCCGCTGCAGGTGCGCATGCAGATGCGCAGCTTCGACGCGGCCTGCCGCATGGTGGCCGGCGGGCTGGGCGTGGCCGTGCTGCCCATCGAGGCGCTGCTGCCCCAGCTGCAGCAATTGCCGCTCAAAGCCGTGCCGCTGGACGAGGACTGGGCCCGGCGCACGCACTACCTCGCGCTGCGCATCGGCGAGGACGCGCCGGCGGCCGCCCGCACGCTGGTCGAGGCCTTGCGCAGCGAACCGTCGGCGAGCTGAGCGCTGCGGCCAAGTCACGCACGCGGGTAAACGCGGATTTCGCCAGCCGCGAAAGCGCCTTTCGCGCGCGCCGCTTGCGGTAGGGTGGGCTGGCTCTCAGACTCGGCCCATGAAAATCGCATCCGTTCGCGCCACGCCGCTGAACCTGCCCGTCACCATGGGCAGCGGCGCACGCGCCAAATCGACGTCGCTCTCGCTGTGCCTGGTGGACGTCGAACTCGACGACGGCCGCATCGGCACCGGCATGACCGCCATCACCGAGGAAGAGGTGGTCGCCTCCATCGTCAACGACATCGCCAGCCACGCGCTGGTGGGCATGGACCCGCTGCGCCACGAGCAGGTGTGGGACAAGCTCTACTGGCTGCTGACGCCGCGCGGCCAGTCCGGCTACGCCAGCCACGCCATCGCGGCGATCGACCTGGCGCTGTGGGATCTCAAAGGCCAGGTCCTCGGCCAGCCCGTGTGGCGCCTGATGGGTGGGGCGCGCAGCCAGGTGCCGGTGTACGCCACTTTCGGTTTCGCCTTCTTCGACCGCGACGAGCTCGCGGCGGCCGCCAAAGCCTGGGTCGAGCGCGGCTTCAAGCGCCTGAAGATGACGGTGGGCCACCACGCCCTGCAGCGGCGCGACGAGCCGCGCCCGCTGGCCGACGTGATCGCCGAGGACGTCAAGCGCATCGAGGCGGTGCGCAACGCGGTCGGCCCCGACGTGCAGATCTTCATCGACGCGAACTGCAGCCTCGACTACTTCCATGCCTCCGCGCTGGCGCAGCGCATCGAGGACTTCGGCATCGCCTTCTTCGAGGAGCCGGTGTCGCAGAACGACATCCCCAACCTGGTCAAGCTGCGCGGCAAGACCCGCATCCCGCTGGCGGC
>JAJTCN010000047.1 GCA_021323335.1 Ramlibacter sp. | reverse complement strand
GCACGACATCGGCAAGAACATCGTCACCGTCGTGCTCCAGTGCAACAACTTCGAGGTGGTGAACATGGGCGTGATGGTCCCGTGCCACGAGATCCTGGCCCGGGCCAAGGTCGAGGGCGCGGACATCGTCGGCCTGTCGGGGCTGATCACGCCGTCGCTGGAGGAGATGCAGTACGTCGCCAGCGAGATGCAGAAGGACGACCACTTCCGCGTCAGGAAGATCCCGCTGCTGATCGGCGGCGCCACCTGCAGCCGCGTGCACACCGCCGTCAAGATCGCGCCGCACTACGAAGGCCCGGTGGTCTACGTGCCGGACGCGTCGCGCAGCGTCAGCGTGGCGCAGAGCCTGCTGTCCGACCAGGCGGCGAAGTACATCGCCGAGGTCAACGCCGACTACGACAAGGTGCGCGAGCTGCACGCCAACAAGAAGCAGGTGCCGCTGTGGCCGCTGGCGAAGGCCCGCGCCAACAAGACGCCGGTGGACTGGTCGCACTACACGCCGCCGCAGCCCAAGTTCATCGGCCGGCGCGTGTTCAGGAACTACGACCTGGCGGAGCTCGCCCGCTTCATCGACTGGGGCCCGTTCTTCCAGACCTGGGACCTGGCGGGCAAGTTCCCCGAGATCCTGAAGGACGAGGTGGTGGGCGCCGAAGCGGTGCGCGTGTACTCCGACGGCCAGCGCATGCTCAAGCGCCTGATCGAGGGCCGCTGGCTCACCGCCAACGCGGTGATGGGCCTGTGGCCCGCGAACACGGTCAACGACGACGACATCGCGCTGTACGCCGACGAGTCGCGCAGCCAGCCGGTGCTGACCTGGTACGGCCTGCGCCAGCAGGCCGAGAAGCAGGCGATCGACGGCGTGATGCGCCCGAGCCGCTGCCTGGCCGACTTCGTCGCCCCCAAGGGCGTGGCGGCGGACTACGTCGGCGCCTTCGCCGTCACCGCCGGCATCGGCGTGGAGGCCAAGGAGCAGTACTTCCTGGCCGACCATGACGACTACTCCGCCATCATGCTCAAGGCGCTGGCCGACCGGCTGGCCGAGGCGCTGGCCGAGGCGCTGCACCAGCGCGTTCGCAAGGACTTCTGGGGCTATGCAGCGGACGAGGGCCTGTCGAACGAGGACCTCATCGCCGAGAAGTACCGCGGCATCCGCCCGGCGCCGGGGTACCCCGCGTGCCCGGACCACAGCGTCAAGCGCGACCTGTTCACGCTGCTGCAGCCGCAGGACATCGGCATGGGCCTGACCGACAGCATGGCCATGACGCCGGCGGCCAGCGTCAGCGGCTTCTACCTCAGCCATCCGGACAGCCAGTACTTCAACGTCGGGCGCATCGGCGACGACCAGGTCGCCGACCTGGCGCAACGCCGCGGCGCCACCGTGAAGGACCTGCAGCGGCTGCTGGCGCCGAACCTCTGACGCGCCACCCGGGGAAGCGCGCGCATGTCATGCTTCGGGCATGGCGCTCACTGACCACATTCCCGCCAGGCTGAAACGGGCGGCCAAGCCGCTGGCGCCGCTGGCGCGTGCCTTCACGCTCTGGAGCGACGCCGGCGGCATGCGCATGAGCGCCGCCATGTCCTTCTACGGCATCCTCAGCCTCGCGCCGCTGCTGCTGGCCATCGTGGCCATCCTGGGCTGGTGGATGGACCGCAAGGTGCTGGAGCAGGGCCTGCTCGACCAGATCGGCAGCGTGATCGGGGCCGAGGGCACGGCGCTCCTCGCGCAGGCGCTGCAGAGCGCGCAGGAGCCCTCGCAGGGCGTGGTGGCCAGCATCATCGGCTTCGTGGTGCTGCTGTTCGGCGCCACCGGCGTGTTCGGCGAACTGCAGGACGCCTTCGAGCTGGTCTGGTCGCAGGGCCGCAAGGTGGCCGCGAAACAGGGCTGGCGGCACACGGCCGGCGTGCGCCTGCGCGGCATCGGCTACATCCTGGTGTTCGGTTTCCTGCTGCTGGTGTCGCTGGTGTTCTCGACGCTGCTGTCGCTGTTCTCGGGATGGATGGGCACGCACCCGACGATGGAGATCGCGATGCGCATCCTGAACGAGGTGGTTGCCCTGGTCATCGGCGTGGCGCTCTTCGCGGGGCTGATGCGGCTGTCCGGCGGGCCCAAGCCGAGGACGCGCTTCCTGGTGTTCGGCGCCTGTGTCGGCGCCATCCTGTTCACCATCGGGCGGCAGCTGATGGCGCTGTACCTTTCCAGTGCCGCCGTGGTCTCGGCCTATGGCGCCGCCGGCTCGCTGATCGTGCTGCTGATGTGGATCTACTTCTCTTCGGCGGTGCTGCTGTTCGGCGCGAGTTGCGCGCAGGCGATGGAGGAGTTCGTGGCGGGCAAGGGCAAAGCTGGGGTTCCTGCGTCACCCCAGCCTACGGGGTCCGCAGCCTGACCTGTAGGTGGTGGTGAGCCCGAGGGCGAACGTAGGCTGGTGGTGAGCCCGAAGGCGAACCCCAGCGCTCGCCCTCACCGCGGCAACAACGACTTCCTCTGCGCCGCCACCAGCGCCACGCAAGCCACCACCGCCACCGCCAGCAGCACGGCGAGCCCCCACCGGTAGCCCGCCTCCCGCGTCCACAACACCCCCAGCAGCACCGGCGCCAGCGCCCGCGCGATCGCCGTCGGAATCCCGAGCGCGCCATTGAGCGACGCCACGTGCTCGCGGTTCACGTACTGCGCGATCGCCGTGCCCTTGACGATGGTGAGCATCCCGTTGCCCAGCCCATAGAGCACCACGAACACCACCCCCGCGATCGGCGAGGCGGCGCCGGCGATCAGCGCGGCCAGCGACAGCGGGATCAGCACCGGGATGAGCCGATTCGCCAGGTGCAGGTCGAAGCGGTGCTCGAAGAAGTACAGCAGCAGCCGACCGAGCACCTGCACCACGCCGATGGTCGCGGGGATCGCGATCACCCACGCCTCGTGCAGGCCGGCCTCGCGCAGCAGGCTGATCAGGTGTGGCGGGATCGCGGCGGTGATGCCCATCATCCCGATCACGAACACGCCGATCAGCAGGAAGGGCGCACTGCGCAGCAGCAACGCGGGCGAGTGGGCGCCGGGTGTCGCCGGCGCCGACGGGCCGGGCGCGCCGCGCAGGCACCAGGCGTGGATCGGCACGCACAACAGCAGGTGGACGGCCGCCAGCACCAGCAGCGCATTGCGCCAGCCCCAGCCCTGGATCAGCGCCGCCGACAGCGGGATGAAGACGCTGCTGGCCAGCCCGCCGAGAAAGGTGATGGTGATGATGGCGCGGCGGAAATCCGACGGGTAGCGGCGCGTGACCACCGCGAACACCGGCGCGTACAAGGTGCCCGCCAGCGCGGCGCCGAGCAGGATCCAGGTGGCGTAGAAAGCCGCCGCCGACTGGACGAAGGCGTGCAGCACCAGCGCGGCCGCTACCAGCAGCGAGCCGCCCGTCATCACCGCGCGCTCGTGGCCGCGATCGATCCAGCGGCCGACGGGGTAGGCGCACAGGCCCTCGGCCAGCAGGGCGAGGCTGAAGGCCAGCGACGACTGGGCCCGGGTGAGCCCGAGTTCCCGTTCCACGGGCTCCAGCAACAGCGCGAAGGTGTAGAAGACGCTGCCCCAGGTGACCAGCTGGGCGAGCGAAAGCCACCAGACGAGGGCGGTGCGGGAGAGGGGGCGGGTGGTCATGCAGGACCGGCGATTATCGCGGGGCAGCGCGGGCAACGCCGGGGTGCGCGTCGCGCAACCCGGCCTACGTCGAAGGCAGCGACCTCCGGTACTGCACCGCCTCCGCCACATGCGCGACCTCGATCGTGGCCGACGCCGTGAGGTCGGCGATGGTGCGCGCCACCTTCAGCACGCGGTGGGTCGAGCGCGCGCTCCACCCCAGCCGCGCGGCCGCCATGCGCAGGAAGTCGCCGGCCGCGGCGCCCAGTGCCACGTGCACGTCGAGGGCTTCCCCTTGCAGCGCGTGGTTGGCGGCGCCTTGCCGCTGCACGGCGCGCTCGCGCGCGGCCACGCAGCGGGCCTGCACCGGCGCCGTGGCTTCACCCGCCGGCGCATCGAGCAGTTCGGCGGGCGTGAGCGCCGGCACTTCCACGTGCAGGTCGATGCGATCGAGCAGGGGGCCGCTCAAGCGGCCCTGGTAGCGGGCCACCAGTTCGGCGGAGCAGCGGCAGCTGCGGCCGGATCCGAGCCAGCCGCAGGGACACGGATTCATCGCCGCCACCAGCTGGAAGCGCGCCGGGAATTCGCTGCGCCGTGCAGCGCGGGCGATGGTGATGCGGCCGGTCTCCAGCGGCTCGCGCAGGGCCTCCAGCGCCTGGCGTGGAAATTCCGGCAGCTCGTCGAGGAACAGCACGCCGTGGTGCGCCAGCGAGATCTCGCCGGGCCGCGGCGGCGAGCCGCCGCCCACCAGCGCCACCGCGCTGGCCGAGTGGTGCGGCGCGCAGGTCGGCCGCTGCGCCCAGTGCTGCAGGCAGAAGCGGCCAGCCAGGCTGGAGACGGCCGCGCTCTCGAGGGCCTCGGCCACCGTCATCGGCGGCAGCAGGCCGGCAAAGCGTTGGGCCAGCATCGACTTGCCGGCGCCGGGAGGTCCGATCAGCAGGACCGAATGGCCGCCGGCCGCGGCGATCTCCATCGCCCGCCGTGCCCCGGCCTGCGCCTTCACGTCCGCCAGGTCCGGATAGACCGCTGCCGTCGACGGCGTCCCGGTGGCCAGCCGCGTCCAGCCGTCCGTGGGCTCAGGCGCCGCCGCCCCCTCCACCTGCGGCAGGAAATGCCGCACCACGTCCAGCAGGTGCCGCGCCCGCACCACGTGGGCGCCCGGCACCAGCGCGGCCTCCTCCGCGCTCGCCGGCGGCAGCACCAGCCGCGCGTCCACGCCGCCGGCATGCAGGGCGAGGCTGGTGGCCAGGGCGCCGCGCACCGGCCGCAGCTCGCCTGATAAAGAGAGCTCGCCGGCGAACTCGTGGCCGGCCAGCCGGGCGCCGTCGATCTGGCCGCTGGCCGCCAGGATGCCCAGCGCGATGGGCAGGTCGAAGCGGCCGGAGTCCTTGGGCAGGTCGGCCGGCGCCAGGTTGACGGTGATGTGCTTGTTGTGCGGGAAGGCCAGCCCGCAGGTGAGCAGCGCCGAGCGCACCCGCTCCCGCGCCTCCTTCACCTCCGTGTCCGCCAGGCCCACCAGCCGGAAGTTGGGCAGCCCGTTGGACAGGTGGACCTCGACGGTCACGGCGGCCGCCTCCAGCCCGAGCAGCGCCCGGCTCTGCACCAAACAAAGGCTCACGGCGGGGCTCCTCCCTATTCAGGTGCGCGGGTTGGCCGGATCGTCGGTCGCAACCCGGGACGGCACCGGCATGGTGCGGGGCCAGCCAGCCGTCTGGCCATCCCGGCCCCACAACGGTCGCGCTTCGGGTCGCGCGGACGCGCCGCCCCTCTTTCTGGTGGATGGCACGCCTCCTGCTATCAGGGTCGGTATCCCACAAACGAACGGAGAGATTCCTACATGAAAGCCCAACTTGCCGTGCTGTTGTCCACCCTCGCCGCCTCCGGCGTGGCGATGGCCCAGGCCCAGCCCGCAGCCCCGGCGCCTGACTACACGCTGTCCTTCAACGTGGGCGCCGTCACGGACTACCGTTACCGCGGCATCTCGCAGTCCCGCCTGCGGCCGGCCCTGCAAGGCGGCGCGGACTTCTCCCATTCGAGCGGCTTCTATATCGGCACCTGGGCCTCCACCATCAAGTGGATCAAGGACGGCGGCGGCGACAGCAACGTCGAGATCGACCTGTACGGCGGCTACAAGTTCTCCCTCGGCGATTTCGGCCTGGACGTCGGCGCGCTGCGTTACTTCTACCCCAGCTCCAACCTGGGCGTGAACCCGGACACCACGGAGATCTACGTTGCCGGCACCTTCGGTCCCGCCACGCTGAAGTACTCGCACTCCACCACCAACCTGTTCGGCTTCGCCGACAGCCAGAACAGCGGCTACCTCGACCTCGCCGGCACCTTCGATACCGGTTTCTGGGGCCTGACGGTCACGCCGCACGTCGGCTACCAGCGCGTGCGCAACAACTCCACTTTCTCGTACCTGGACTGGTCGGTCGCCCTCGGCAAGGACTTCGGCAACGGCCTGACCGCCAGCCTTGCCTACGTGGACACCAACACGAACGACTACCGCTCGCCGAACAACCGCAACCCATCGGCGTGCAGGGCATCACCGTCACCGAGGTCAAGGGCTTCGGCCGCCAGAAGGGCCACACCGAGCTGTACCGCGGCGCCGAATACGTCGTCGACTTCCTGCCCAAGGTGAAGATCGAGGCGGCGGTGGCCGACGACCTGGTGGAGCGCGTCATCGAAGCCGTCGAAGGCGCGGCCCGCACCGGGAAGATCGGCGACGGAAAGATCTTCGTGTACGACCTGGAGCAAGTCGTGCGCATCCGGACCGGCGAGACCGGCAAGGAAGCCCTCTGAAAACCCATCCACACACGCAAGAGAGACACGTCATGAGGAAATTTCTCGCATCCCTGGCCGTCGGCCTGGGCCTGATGATCGGCAGCGTCGCCGCTGTCGCGCAGGCGCCGGCCACCCCGGCCGCTCCCGCCGCCACGGCGGCTGAAGCAGCGCCCGCTGCGGCTGCCGCGGCGCCCGCCGCTGCGGCCGCTCCGGCCGCTGCCGCCGCTGCTCCGGCCGCCGCGCCGGCGCCCACCCCCAACAAGGGAGACACCGCCTGGATGACGGTGTCCACCGTGCTGGTGCTGCTGATGATCCTGCCCGGCCTGGCGCTGTTCTACGGCGGCCTGGTCCGCAGCAAGAACATGCTGTCGGTGCTGATGCAGGTGTTCGCCGTCAGCTGCATGATCTTCGTGCTCTGGGTGATCTACGGCTACAGCATGGCGTTCACCGCCGGCAATCCGTTCATGGGCAACTTCAGCAAGATCTTCCTGTCGGGGATCACGCCGGACTCGGTCGCCGCCACCTTCAGCAAGGGCGTGGTGATCCCGGAACTGACCTTCGTCGCCTTCCAGGCCACCTTCGCCGCCATCACCTGCGCGCTGATCGTCGGCGCCTTCGCCGAGCGCATCAAGTTCTCGGCGGTCCTGCTGTTCTGCGCCATCTGGTTCACGTTCGCCTACCTGCCGATCGCCCACATGGTCTGGTACTGGGACGGCCCGGACGCGATCACCGATGCCAAGTCGCTGGAGACGGTCACGGCCGCGGCCGGCTGGCTGTGGGCCAAGGGCGCGCTCGACTTCGCGGGCGGCACCGTGGTGCACATCAACGCCGGCGTCGCCGGCCTGGTGGGCGCCTACCTGGTGGGCAAGCGCATCGGCTACGGCAAGGAATCCCTCACGCCGCACAGCCTGACCCTGACGATGGTGGGCGCCTCGCTGCTGTGGGTGGGCTGGTTCGGCTTCAACGCCGGCTCCAACCTGGAAGCCAATGGCGTCGCCGCCCTGGCCTTCGTCAACACGCTGGTGGCCACCGCCGCCGCCACGCTGTCCTGGATGGCCGGCGAAGCGCTCTCCAAGGGCAAGGCCTCCATGCTGGGTGCCGCTTCGGGCGCCGTCGCCGGCCTCGTGGCCATCACCCCGGCCTGCGGCTTCGTCGGCCCGATGGGCGCCATCGTCATCGGCCTGCTCGCCGGCTTCGTCTGCCTGTGGGGCGTCAACGGCTTGAAGCGCCTGCTGGGCGCGGACGATTCGCTGGACGTGTTCGGCGTCCACGGCGTCGGCGGCATCCTGGGCGCGCTGCTGACCGGCGTGTTCGCGTCGCCGTCGCTCGGCGGCACCGGTGTCTACGACTACGTGGCCAACAAGGTCAATCCCGACTACTCGATCGGTGGCCAGGTCTGGATCCAGTTCCAGGGCGTGCTGACCACCGTCGTCTGGTCCGGCATCGTCGCCTTCATCGCCTACAAGCTGGTCGACCTGCTGCTCGGCCTGCGCGTCACCGAAGAGGAAGAGCGCGAAGGCCTGGACATCTCCAGCCACGGCGAAACCGCCTACAACCGCTGAGTCTGCTCCACGGCCGCGGTGGCACGCCGCGGCCCATGACAACGCAAGGTCTCCTTTGGATGTTGGGCCCGCTTCGGCGGGCCCCTTTTTTGGGGGGTGCGCTATTCTTTCGGGACGTGAAGGACGCTCCGCTGATCCCCGCCCTCCTGCGCGTCGCCCTCGGCACCGCGATCCTGTTGCTCGTCCCCCTGGCGGCGATGCAGTTCACCGCCGAGGTTCAGTGGGGCTGGGGCGACTTCGTGATGGCGGGCGTCCTGCTGTTCGCCGCCGGCACGGCGATCGTGCTCGCGACGAGAAAGATCGCGCGGCCCTTGCCGAAAGCCGCGGCCGTCGCGGCCGTCGCGCTGGTCTTCGCCCTCGTGTGGGCGGAGCTCGCCGTTGGCCTGTTCCGCTAGCAGCGGCGGGAACAGCAGGTCCTCGCCCGCCGGCGCGTCCGCCAGGGCGGGATCGGTCAGGTTGGCGCGGACCGCGCTGTCGTCCAGTTGCGGGTATTCGGATCGCGCCCTGGCGACGATCTGCAGCGCGATGCGGTCCAGCCGCTCGATGTTCTCCACCAGCCGGGCCTGGAACGCCTGCTTGTCCAGCGTGTCGGTGAGGCCGCGGTTCAGTTCAGCGAACCAGGGCATCGAGGCCTGGTCCAGCATGCGCGGCTGGTCGCCGGAGCGTCCCGCGGCATCCCAGGCGCGCAGGAAGTCCTGCACGGCGACGTTCAGCCGCTGCACCGCCACCAGGCCTTTCTGCAGGCGGCCCATCGCGCCGACGTCCCACAACTTCTCCTGGAAGTACAGGTGGCACATCACGCCCCAGTAGTACGTGTAGTCCCAGAGCACCTTGACGGGCATGACCTCGGAGTTGCCGAACATGCGGTACTGGCCGGTGTAGATCGGCAGCATGTTCTCGTACAGCAGGAAGTAGATGGACTGGTAGATGTCCGCGTACATCGCGGCGGGCCGGCCCGCGCGGTCCTGCGCGATCATCTCGGTGATGAAGGTGTTGGAGATGGCGATGAAGTCGCTGCCGGGCGAGTAGAACGGGTCGAGGAAGAGGCCGGCCTCGCCGGTGATCGCCCAGCGGTTGCCGCCGTCGAACACCTGCTTGCAGCCGTACGAGAAGTTCTTGAAGAAGGCGAAGTCCTGCAGCTTGTCGCGCCGCTTCTCCAGCTCGGCGTGCAGCTGCGGCTGGTGGACCGCGAACCATTCCATCGCCTTGTCGAAGGTGTTCATGCCCTCGATCGGGTGCGCGTCGGCGTCGCAGACGATGCCCACCGAGTGCGAGCCGGAGGCCAGGGGAATCAGCCAGACCCAGTAGCCGTCGCCGCACAGGTGGTTGGTGGACAGCCAGCGGTGCGGCGGATTGCAGCGCGCCAGCCACTCGGCGTCGCCCGACCAGTCGTCGACGTCGAGGCGGTCGCTGATGCGCAGCCACACCGCGTTGGCGCGGTGCGCGTTGGCCTTGGCCAGGTCGAGCTTGCGCTTGAGCAGCCCGACCCGGCCGCTCGCATCCACCAGCCAGCCGCATGCGAGCTCGTGCTGTTCGCCGCCGCGCTGGTAGCTCACGCGGTGCAGCCGGTCGCCGGAGCGGTCGGTGGACAGGTCCACCTGCCGCACCAGGGCGCCGTCCTCGAAGCGGATGCCGCGCTCCAGGGCCAGCCGGCCGAGCTCGTTCTCGAAGATGCCGCGGTCGATCTGGTAGGCGGGAGTGCTCAGGAAGGTGCTCGCGCCGAGCTCGGTCACGCCGTCGATCTCGCGCCCGTCATTGAAGAAGAAGCGGAAGCCGAATTTCTTCAGCTGGCTGGTCTGCAGGTGCTCCTTCAGGCCCAGCACCTCGGAGAAGTAGTGGGCGCCGATTTCGACCGTGGACTCGCCGACCTTGTGCGCGGCGTGCGGCACCGGATGGCTGCGTCGCTCCAGCACCACGATGTCGAGCTCGGCGAAACGCTGGCGCAGTTGCAGGGCCAGGCTCAGCCCGGCGAGGCCGCCGCCGAGGATCACCACGCGGTTCTGCGGGTCGGCGGGGGTATCGGAACCGGTCGGACGCTCAGCCATGGGGTCTGCGTAGAATCAAAAGCGCAACACTACCAGACCCAGGCTCCCTTGCCGCCAACCCCCGCAGTTTCATGAACCCATCCATTTCCGTTTCGCAACCCGGCGCCGCGCAAGCCGATGAAGCCTTGCTCGCCGAGGTGGCACAGCTGTTGGTGACCGCGCTGAATCTCGAAGTCGCGCCCGCCGACATCGGCGCGGATGACCAGCTCTATGGGGACGGGCTGGGCCTCGACTCGATCGACATGCTGGAGCTGGCGCTGGTGGTGTCCAAGCAATACGGCCTCGAGCTGCGGGCGGAGAACGAGGACAACCACCGGATCTTCACTTCGCTGCGCACCCTCGCGGACCACATCGCGCAGAACCGGACGGTGTGAGCGCCGGGGGACTCTCGCGTCCCCTCAGCCCGCCTCCACGCCGATCCGCAGCCGCAGGCCGTCGAGATAGTCGAGCGTGATGTCGCGGCTTTCGCCGCGCGCCAGCGCGCACAGCAGCGGCAGGCTGCGCGCCGCCGGAATGGCGCCGCGCAGCTGCTCCATGTGCGGATCGGCGCAGGTGTCCGCCGGACCGTCGGTCAGTCCCGTGACCGGGTCGAGCGTGATGCGCGGGATGCCCGCCGCCCGCGGGGCGGGCGTGAGCAGCAGCGCGACGCCGAAGGCATCCGGGATCGGCCGCAGCCCGAACAGCGGCTCCGGGTAGCGCGTGTCATAAGCCAGCAGCAGCACGGGCCGGGCGTCCTCCTGCACCTGCGCCAGTGCTTCCAGCAGCCCCGCGGCGAAACTGCCGTCGTGCGCGCACAGGACGGTCGAGGCCGCAGTGGCGCCGGTGGAGATGCTCCAGTAGCCGGACGGCGCGTTGAGCACCGAATTGTGGAAGCGGGTCGGCGAGATTCCCCGGTCGGCGGAGGCGAGCGCCGCGCAGATCTCGTGGCAGTTCACGGCGTCGCCGCCGGAGGAAGTGAAGACGCTCGCCAGGCGGTCGCCCGGCTGGGGCGCGGACTTCAATGCCTGCTGCGCCACGGCCAGCGCCGTCTTGGTGGCCAGGCCGCAGCGGCGCCGTTCCGCGGGAGGCAGGCTCGCGGGCAGCGGAACGCGCGTCGCGGCGGCGTGCCAGGCCGCCAGGCCGGCCAGCACCGGCCGCGCCTGCTCCCAGTCGTCCAGGCCCGGGCCCAGCAGCCCGATGGCTTCGATGCCCGCGTGCAAGGGCTTGCTCAATCGGCCCGTCCCAGCAGCAAGCTGCAGTTGGTGCCGCCGAAACCGAACGAGTTGCTCAGGACCAGTTCGATCGCAGCCGGCGTGTTGTCGAGCCGGTAGTCCACCGGGATGCTCGCGTCGAGCTGCTGCGTCTGGACGCCGGCCCAGACCATGCCGTGCCGCAGCGCGAGTGCGCTGATCACCGCCTCCAGCGCGCCGGCGGCGCCGAGCGCATGGCCGGTGGCGCCCTTGGTGGAGCTGCAGGGAACCTCCCGCTCGCCGAACAGCGCCACGACCGCGGCGCCCTCGGCCGAGTCGTTGGCCACCGTGGCCGTGCCGTGCAGGTTGATGTAGCCCACCGAGTGCGGCGCCACGCCGCCCATCGCCAGCGCCTGCTCCATCGCCAGCCGCGCGCCGCGGCCGTCCGGAAGGGGCGCCGACATGTGATGCGCATCGCTGGACTCGCCGACCCCACGCAGCAGGATCGCGCCGGGGCCGTCACCGGCCGCGGGCCGCTCCAGCAAGGCGAAGGCCGCGGCCTCGCCGATGGAGATGCCCTTGCGGGCCGCGTCGTACGGGCGGCAGGGTTCATCCGACAGCACGTCGAGCGAGCCGAAGCCGTAGAGCGTCGTCAGGCACAGCGAGTCGACGCCGCCCACCACCGCCGCGTCGATCAGGCCCGCGTCGATCATCCGCCAGGCGGACGCGAACACCTTCGCGCTCGACGAACAGGAGGTCGACACGGTCGCCGCCGGCCCTTGCAGGCCGAGGTAGCCGCGCACGAAGGCCGCGGGCGAGTACAGGTTGTGGCTGCCGCGGTAGTTCAGGCCGGCCGGCAGGGCGCCCGTGGCCGGGTCGCGGTGGCGGTAGGCCCGCTCGGTCTCGTAGATCCCCGCGGTCGTGGTGCCGACGAACACGCCGATGCGCCCGCGGCCGAGTCGACCCGCGGCTTCCTGCACGGCGCCGGCGAATCCATCGAGCTCGAGGACAAGCTGCGCCAGCCGGTTGTTGCGGCAATCGTAAGCAGCCAGGTGCGCGGGAAGCACCTGCTCGTCCACCCCGGCCACCGTGCCCGTCCAGGTCGGCAGCGTGACGTCGTCGAAGTCGCATGGCGCGAGCCCGCTGCGCCGGCCGGCGAGGCCGGCGCGGGTGGCTTCCAGTCCGCTGCCCAGGCAACTGGCGGCGGTGAAGTGGGAAAGGTGCAGGGGGGCGCGCAAGGGCGGGCTCATGGACATCCGCGTGGCGTTTCATTGTGCCCGGATCGGGCAAGACCCGGCGGCGCTGGCAGAATCAGGCGCGCATGAGCCGTCTGTCCCTGATCCGCACCCGGATCTACCGCACCGTCGCCCGCCAGCTGCATGGCGCCGTGCCGTGCTGGATCTGCGGCCAGCAGGTGGCGGCGGAAGACGCCACGCTGGAACACATCAAGCCCTTGTCCGAGGGCGGCAACAGCCACATCGAGAATCTGGCGATCAGCCATGCCGCGTGCAACCACGGGCGGCACGCCAAGGCCGCCCGCTCCGTGGACTGACACCGCCCGGTCTCAGCCCATGCGGACCAGGCGGGCCGCTTCCTCCAGCCTTGCATCCTCGATCTCGCGCAGCACCGCCGACAGGTCCACGGCGCCGCGCGCCGGCTCGTAGCGGCCGGTCAGGGGCGTGTCCGGCGCCAGCAGGCCGGCGGCGTAGAGCGACCAGATCTCCGGCCCGTACCGCGTGGCCAGCAAGGCCGGGGCGAAGCGGCCGAAGAAGACGCGCAGGTTGTCCACGTCCCGCAGCAGCATGCGCGGGGCGTGGTTGTTGCCGGCGGCATCCACCGCCTGCGGCAAGTCGATGATCACCGGGCCATCCGCCGCCAGCAGCACGTTGAACTCCGACAGGTCGCCATGGATCACGCCGGCGCACAGCATGCGCACGACCTCGTCGATCAGCGTCGCATGGTGCTGCCGCGCCTGCGCGTCGGTGAAGTCCAGGTCGTTCAGCCGCGGCGCGGCGTCCCCGTGCTCGTCGGCCACCAGTTCCATCAGCAGCACGCCGTCGTGGAAGTTGATGGGCCGCGGCACGCGCACGCCCACGTCCGCCAGCCGGTACAGCGCGTCGACCTCGGCGCTCTGCCACGCCGCCTCCTGCTGCTGCCGGCCGTAGCTGGTGCGCTTGGACATGGCGCGGGCCTGGCGGCTGTTGCGCACCTTGCGGTTCTCGGTGTAGTCGACGGCCTGGCGGAAGCTGCGCTTGTGCGCCTCCTTGTAGATCTTGGCCGCGCAGGTTTCGCCGCCGCAGCGCACGACGTACACGTCTGCTTCCTTGCCGCTCTTGAGCTGGCGCACGACGGTGTCGATGAGGCCTTCGGCCAGGAGGGTCTGCAGGCGGGGAGGGGTTTTCACTCCCCATTGTCGGTGCATTGCGCATCGGCCGCCGTATGCTGGCGGGATGTCCCCGGACCCGTTCCAGCTCGAGAGGTTCGTCGCGGCCCAGGCACCCGTGTGGGACGACGTCCAGGCCGAGCTGCGCGCGGGAAGCAAGCGGACCCACTGGATGTGGTTCGTCTTCCCGCAGCTGGCCGACCTCGGGCGCAGCGCCACCGCGCGGCACTACGGCATCTCCGGCGTCGCGGAAGCGCGGGCCTACCTCGCGCATGCCGTGTTGGGGCCGCGGCTGGCGGCGTGCTGCGAGCTGCTGCTGCGGGTGGAGGGCCGCTCCGCGGTGGAGATCTTCGGCGCGGTCGACGCGATGAAGCTGCGCTCGTGCCAGACCCTGTTCGATGCCGTGGCCCCCGGCTGCCCCGCCTTCGCGGCATGCCTGGCGAAATACTTCGAAGGGCAACGCGACCCGCTGACGACCGGCACGCTGGCGCGCTGAGCCGGAGCGTGGAGCACTCCCCAATTGTTCGCTGCCGCGCCGGCAAGGCTGGCCCCGCGCAGTCCACCTCTGCAGCCTATGCCAGGACGGCTTGGACGGGTCGGCGCAGGGAGGGCGGCATGGTAGGGCCCCGGCCGAAACGCACGACCAGATCGGGGCGCCTGCCTGGCAGGCCGAGAAAGGAGGCAAACGCCGGTCGCAGCGCCGCCACTTCGACGGGCTGGTTCAGGTGCGCGGTGCGAACCCCCAAAGCGGTGGCCTGCAGGGCGAAGCGCTGGTAGGCACGGCCGACTTCGAGCCAACCCGCCTTGCCGTCACCGGCGCCGACGAAGACCGCGATGCCTGCGGAGCTGCGGACGTGCTTCGCGTACTTGTCGTTCTCCCCCTTCTCGGTGAAGAACACGTTGAACATCCTGCGGCCCAGCCAGGACGGCACGGAGGGATTGCCCGAGGACGCGCTGTACAGGCCGTCGCCCAGGCTCACGGCGTCGCTTGCGGAGAACCGGATCCACGCCTTGAGCTCCTCGACGAATGCCTTGTCCCGGACTTGCGCGCGGTTGCCCTCCACCACGAATTCGAGCGCTCTTTCCAGCGCGGGCTTGCCGCTGAGCAGGATCAGTTGCACGCCCCCGCCCGACGCGGCCCGCTCCAGGGCGCGCATGTCGCCAGCGGAAAGCGGATTGCCGTCATATTGGCCCCGTGTACTCTGGCGCTGCGGGATGGCCTGGAACAGCGGCGAGGCTGCAGGTGCAGTCGCTTCCAGATCGATGCGCATCGCGTCGCGCGACACATCGAACGCCGCCTGCGCCATCAAGCCGTGCGCAAGGGCGGCCTGGGCCAGGTTCTCGGCGCGCAGCCGAGCGAGACGAACAGGTGGTGGTCGTCGGGATCGACCGCTGGGCAGCGCCGGCTGTAGTCGGGGAGAATGGTGATGGCCCCGGGCTCTATTCCGAACCGCCAGCATTGCGTGTTGTGGCTCGACGGCGCGAGCGTCGCATAGCGCACCAGCTCCCGCCGGATGCCGGCAGCGTCGCTCCGATCGGCGCGGCCGTGCCGCCACAACTGCCTCACTGCATCGTCGTAGGCGGATGTGCCGGCGGCGCACGAGCCAATGAGTGTGGGAGCGCCCAATGCCGCCGACAGGGCGCCGAAATGCCTGCGGGAGATCTTCATGGTTCATCCTAGGCAGGATGCCGTGGGCACAGGATGATCTGGCGCAAACGCCAGCGTGCGGCTCTTTCCGGCGGTCGGGCAGAATGGCCCGAAACGCGAAGGAGACCAGCGCGATGATCCAATTGCAGGCGGGCCGTTTGCGCTGCGCCGTCGAGCCGGAGCTCGGCGGCTGCATCACCGGGTTGTGGCTGGGCAATGAGCCGGTGCTGCGGGTCACGCCGCCAACGCAGCTGACCACCGCGCGCCTGTCCGCGTGCTACGCGCTGGTGCCGTTCTCCAACCGCATCGGCCACGCCAGCCTGGTGTGGCAGGGCACCCAGCATCCTCTGGTGCGCAACAACGGCGACGAGCCGCACGCCATCCACGGCGTCGGGTGGCAGCGGCCCTGGTCGGTGCTGGACGAGGATGCTTCTTCCGTCATGCTCTCCTACGAGCACCGCGCCGATGCGTCCTGGCCGTTCGCCTTCGACTGCTCGCACACCCTGCGCGTCAAACCAGGCGCGCTGGAGCTGACGCTGGCCCTTACCAACCAGTCGCCGCAGCCCGCGCCCGCCGGCCTCGGCTGGCATCCCTTCTTCGTCAAGCGGCCGCGCAGCCACATCGCTTTCCAGGCAACCGGCCGCTGGGAGATGGGCGACGACAAGCTGCCCACCGGCCGCGCCGCGTCCACCGGCATCGACGCGGACTGCGCCGCGGTGGACGTGGACCATTGCTACGACGGCTGGGACGGCGTGGTCCGCCTGCGCGACGAGGTGCTGCGGGTGAAAGTGCGCTCCGGCCTCACGCGGCTGGTGGTGTTCACCAACCCCACGCGCGAGTTCGTGGCGATCGAGCCGGTCAGCCACGTCAACAACGCCTTGCAGATGGTCGCCGCCGGCTCCGCGGCCGCCGACCTGGGCCTGGCGACCCTGCAGCCGGGCGAGACCATGATGGCGCAGATGACGATCGAGGTGGAGGCCGTGCGATGAAGTGGGAGGTGGCGGTGGCCGAGCCCGACGCCCTGGGCGAGTCGCCGTTCTGGCACCCGGTCGAACAGCGGCTGTACTGGGTGGACATCGACGGCAGGCGCGTCCTGCGCTGGGACGCCACGGCGGGCCGCAAGGAGGCCTGGCCGCTGCCGCAGGAGCCGGGCTGCATCGCACCGGCGGCCGGCGGCGGCTTCGTGCTGGCGCTGCGCGACGGCATCTATCGCGCGCGGGGCTGGGCCAGCGCGCTGGAGCCGGTCGTGCTGTTCCAGCACGCCGCCGTCGCGCGCTTCAACGACGGCAAGGCCGATCCGCTGGGCCGCTTCTGGGCGGGCACCTATTACGAGCCGAAGGACGCACGCAAGGCCGACCTCTACTGCATCGATTGCCGGTCGGACAACGGCAACGGCGGCAAGCCGCTGGTGCAGCTCAAGGCCACCAACGCGATGACCGCCAACGGCATCGCCTGGTCACCGGACAACCGGACGATCTATTGGACCGACACCCAGGAACACGCGATCTCCTGCTGGGACTGGGACGCCCGCGGCAACGCGATGCGGCACCACCGGGTGTTCCACCACTTCGCGCCCAAGCCGGCCGGCTGGAAGCCCGGCGACCCCGGCTATGGCGGCCGGCCGGATGGCGCCGCCGTGGACGTGGAGGGTCACTACTGGGTGGCCATGTTCGAAGGCGGGCGCCTGCTGCGGCTGTCGCCGCGCGGCGAGATCGTGGCGCAGTTCGAAGTGCCGGCGCGCTGCCCCACCATGCCCTGCTTCGGCGGGGAGGACGGCCGCACGCTGTACCTCACCACGGCGCGGCACAAGCGGCCGGCGGCGGAGCTCGAGGCGTTCCCGCACTCGGGTTGCGTGCTGGAGACGCGGGTGGATGTCCCGGGCCTGCCCGCCAACCTGTTCGTCGACTGAAGCCAAAAATATCGCGCACCCTCGGCGGCTTCGCCCGCCGGCGCCCGTAACATCCCCGCCCATGCAAGCCGAACTTTCCGCCCTCGTCGACCGGGTCCGCGCCGCCGCGGCGCAGGGCACGCCGCTGCGCATCCGTGGCGGCGGCACCAAGGACTTCCACGGCGAGCGGCTGGAGGGCGACCTGCTGGAGACCGGGGGGCTGCGCGGCATCGTCAACTACGAACCGAGTGAGCTGGTGGTGACGGTGCGGGCCGGCACGCCGCTGGCCGAACTGGAGCGCACGCTGGCGCAAAGCGGGCAGGGCCTGCCGTTCGAGCCGCCGCACTTCGGCGCCGGCGCCACGGTCGGCGGCATGGTCGCCGCGGGGCTGTCCGGCCCGGCGCGCGCCAGTGTCGGCTCCGTACGCGACTACGTGCTGGGCCTCAACCTCGTCAACGGGCGCGGCGAGGAGCTGGTGTTCGGCGGGCAGGTGATGAAGAACGTGGCCGGCTACGACGTCTCGCGGCTGATGGTGGGTGCGATGGGCACGCTGGGGCTGATCACCGAGGTCAGCCTCAAGGTGCTGCCGGTGGCGCCGGCCGAGGCGACCTTGCGCTTCGAATTGCCGCAGGCGCGCGCTTTGCAGCAGCTCAACGCCTGGGGCGGCCAACCGCTGCCGCTGAATGCCAGCCGCTGGCAGAACGATGCGGGCACGGGCACCTTGTTCCTGCGCCTGCGCGGCGCGGCCGCCGCGGTGCAGTCGGCCTGCCGCTCGCTCGGCGGCGAGCGTGTCGACGACGCGCAGGCCGCGCGCGACTGGGACGCCTGCCGCGAGCAGCAGCTGCCCTGGTTCATGGCAAGCAACGGCCGCGACCTGTGGCGCCTGTCCGTGCCCCAGACCGCGCCGGTGCTTGATCTGCCCGATGTCCCCTTCGTCGAATGGCATGGCGGCGAGCGCTGGGTGCGGGTCGCGCCCGCCGATGGCGCGCGCGTGCGCGAGGCGGCGCTGGCCGCGGGCGGGCATGCCACCTTGTTCCGCACGCCGCGCGCCGATGCCGCCGGCCGCATGACGCCGCTGGCCCCCGCCATCGCCACCATCCACGAGCGGCTGAAGCAGCAGTTCGATCCCGCCGGCATCTTCAACCGCGGCCGCCTCTACGCGCCTTCCTGATGCAGACCCATCTTTCCCCCGAGTTCCAGGGCACGGCCGAAGGCACGGAGGCCGAAGCCATCCTGCGCAAGTGCGTGCACTGCGGCTTCTGCACCGCCACCTGCCCCACCTACCAGCTGCTCGGCGACGAGCTCGACGGCCCGCGCGGGCGCATCTACCTGATGAAGCTGGTGCTGGAAGGCGAGGAGCCCACGCGCAAGACGCAGCTGCACCTGGACCGCTGCCTCACCTGCCGCAATTGCGAGAGCACCTGCCCGAGCGGCGTCGACTACGGGCGGCTGGTCGACATCGGCCGCGGCATCGTCGAGCGCAAGGTGCCGCGCGGCGCCGGCTCGAAGGCGCTGCGCTGGGCGCTGAAGGAGGGCCTGACCTCGCCGCTGTTCGGCCCCGCGATGAAGGTGGGGCAGGCCGTGCGCGGACTGTTGCCGCAGCGCCTGCGCGAGAAAGTGCCGGCGCCGCAGGAGGCCGGCCGCTGGCCGACGGGGACGCACGCGCGCAAGGTGCTGATGCTGGCCGGCTGCGTGCAGCCGGCGATGATGCCCAACATCAACAGCGCCACCGCGCGCGTGCTCGATGCAGCGGGCATCCAGACCGTCGTCGCCGGCGAGGCGGGATGCTGCGGCGCCGTCAAGTTCCACCTGAACGACCAGGAGGGCGGCCGCGCCCACATGCGCGCCAACATCGATGCCTGGTGGCCGTACGTCGAACGCGGCGAGGTCGAGGCGATCGTCATGAACGCCTCGGGCTGCGGCGTCACCGTGCGCGAGTACGGGCACTTCCTGCAGCACGATCCGCGGTATGCGGACAAGGCGCGGCGCATCGGCGAGCTCACGCGCGACCTGAGCGAGATCATCGCGGGGCTGGTGCCGCAATTGCAGCCGAAGGTGAAGGCGCGCGCCGGCCTGTTCGCGTTCCATCCGCCCTGCACGCTGCAGCATGGGCAGAAGCTGCGCGGCGGCGTCGAGCAGACGATGGCCGCGCTCGGCTTCCAGGTGCGGGTGGCGCTGAACGAGTCGCACCTGTGCTGCGGCTCGGCCGGCACCTATTCGGTGCTGCATCCCGAGATGGCGCACACGCTGCGCGACCGCAAGCTCGGTCACCTGCAGGCGCTGCAGCCGGAAGCGATCCTGTCGGCCAACATCGGTTGCATCCAGCACCTGCAAGGCGGGACGGGGACGCCGGTGCGGCATTGGGTGGAGGTGCTGGACGAGGCGTTGGGGGCGGGGTAACACGCATCACCGGGGTTCGGCTTCGCGCTCACCACCGGCCTACGAATTGGGGCACCTCTTGTAGGCCGGCGGTGAGCGGCGAAGCCCGAACCCCGGTGAACGCCCTCACCGCCCCAACGCCTCCCGATACCGCCTGCTGCACGGCACCACGCTGCCGTCCTTCATCTTCAGGCGCGCATCGCCGGACTCCAGCGGCTCGATCTCGGCGACGTGGTCCAGGTTGACCGCATGGCTGCGGTGCACCCGCGCGAAGCGGGCCGGGTCGAGCTGCTCCAGGAAGTCGGACAGCGTCGAGCGCAGCAGGTAGTCGTGGCCGCGCACGTGCAGCCCGACGTAGTTGCCCTGGGCCTGCAGCCATTCGATGTCGGCGGCGGCCACCAGGAACTCCTTGCGCAGCTTGCGCACGAGGAAGCGCTCCGGCCGCGCCGCCGGTGCCGAGGGTGCCGGCGGCGCGCCCGCCGCGGGTTCCTGCGGATCGAGCACGAGCGCCTCGCCCTGCAGGCGCATCATCAGCAGCCGATAGGACCAGATCGCCACCAGGACCAGGAAGTAGGTGCGGACGTCCTTCAGGTATTCGTAGCCGATCGTCCGCCCCCAGTCCTCGATGCGGTAGGTCTCGCCCAGCGCGGCATGCACCCACTTGCGCAGCGGCATCATCAGCGCGACATGGGCCAGCGAGAAGGCGACGGTTCCGGCCAGGTGCCACGGGATGTTGCGGCGCAGCGTGTCCCAGCGCAGCGGAAAGCGCCGCTCCAGGGCCACCACCGCGGGGATCAGGAGGCCGATCGCCAGCGTGCTGGTCACCTCCCAGACGGCCGGCCGCCACAGCGCAAAGCCGGCGACGTCGCGGCGGCCGTCGATCCACTCCACCAGGGTGTTGAAGACCGCCTGCAGCGCGAGCACCACCACCCAGAAGCCGATCTCCGCGTGCCGTCGCCAGGGCTGGTACCGCGCCAGCCAGTCGGATTCGGTGCTCGCCATGGCCCGAGTCTAGGCGCGGATGGGCCGGATTTCGTCCCGGCCGGCCTCCGGCCGTCCCAGCCAGGACCCGGCGCGTCCCAAACCGTCACGGTTCCGCCACCGTCGCCGCCACACTGCGCCCCTTTCGACCCCGCGGAGCCCGACTTGACCCGACGCCACGACATCGACGCCCTGCGCGCGCTGGCCTTCGCGCTGGTGATCCTGTACCACGTGGGCATGTACTACGTGGCCGGCTGGCACTGGCACGTGAAGAGCCCGGACGCGGTGGCGTGGTTGCAGTGGCCGATGCGGCTGGTGAACCTGTGGCGCATGGACCTGGTGTTCCTGGTCTCGGGGCTGGCGATCGGATTCCTGCGCCGCGGCCAGGGGAGGGCGGGGCTGCTGCGGCAACGGTCGCTGCGCCTGCTGCTGCCGCTGGGCTTCGGCATGGCGGTGATCGTTCCCTTCCAGCCTTATGCGCAGGCGCTCGCCAACGGCAGCATCGGGCCCGGCTTCGGCGACTTCCTGCTGCGTTACTACACCGGCGGTCCCTGGCCGCGCAACGCATTCGACGGCGCGCAGCCGGGCGTGACGTGGAACCACCTCTGGTACCTGGCCTACCTCTGGGTCTACACCGTGCTGCTCGTGCTCCTGTTGCCCGTGCTGGAAAGCGGGCCGGGCCGGAGCTTGCGCGATGCCTTCCTGGGCCTGCGCGGCGCCGCCCTGGTGCTGCTGCCGGTCTTGCCGCTGGCGCTGGGGTCGGCGCTGCTGTGGCCGCATTTCCCGCCCACCCGCGACCTGGTCGGCGACGCCTGGCTGCACGCCGTCTACTTCACGCTGTTCGTGTACGGCTGGTGGATCGGCGTCGACGCCGGCTGGTGGGAGGAGGTCACGCGACTGCGCTGGTCGCTGCTCGGGACGGCCGTGGTCGCCCTGGCGCTGTACGTGGCGCTGCGCGCCGCCGGCGGGCCGTCCTTTCTTCCCGCGCGCTGGGCGGCCGACTGCTACCTGTGGTCGACCATCCTGTGCATCCTGGGCTGGACCCACCGGACCTTGAACCGGCCCTGGCCGTGGCTGGCCTGGGCGAACGAGTCGGTCTACCCCTGGTACGTGCTGCACCAGACAGTGATCATCGTGCTGGTGTCCTGGTTGGCGCCGCTGGGGCTGCGGACCGGGCTGGAAGCAGCGTTGCTGGTGGCCGGCACGGTGCTCGGTTGCTGGGGGGTGACGGCGGTGGTGCGCCGCAGCGCGTGGCTCCGGCCACTGTTCGGATTGCGACGCCGGGGTGCGGCTGCGCGCGCAACCCGACCTACAGGCCCAGCGCGTCCTCGATGTCCCGCGCCAGCTTCCCCGGCGACTCCTGCGGGGGATAGCGCTTGAGCACCTGGCCGTCCTTGCCGACCAGGAACTTGGTGAAGTTCCACTTGATCGCCTTGGAGCCGAGCAGGCCCGGCGCCTCCTTCACCAGCCACTGGTACAGCGGGTGCGCCTCGGCGCCGTTGACGTCCACCTTGGCCATCATCGGGAAGCTCACCCCGTAGTTCAGCTGGCAGAAGCTGGCGATCTCCTCGTTGCTGCCCGGGTCCTGCGCGCCGAACTGGTTGCAGGGAAAGCCCAGCACGACGAGGCCCTTGGGACCGTACGCCTTGTGCAGTTCCTCCAGCCCGCCGAACTGCGGCGTGAAGCCGCAGGCGCTGGCCGTGTTGACGATCAGCAGCAGCTTGCCGCGGAACTGCGACAGCGGGACCGTCGTGCCGTCGATCTGCCGGGCCTCGAAGTCGTAGACACTGCTCATGGCATCGATTGTGCGCCGCTTCGTTCCACCTTGCGCGGCCACGCCGACCAGGCGGCGGCCGCGATGATGAGCGCGCCGCCGGCCAGCGTGCGGCCCCCCAGCTCCGCCGCGCCCAGCGCCACCGAGGACAGGCTGGCGAACAGCACTTCCGACAGCATGACCAGCGCGGTGGTGTGGGCCGGCAGGCGCGACGCCCCGTATTGCAGTGCGAGGTTGGCGGCCAGGAAGCCGGCGGCCAGCAACAGGGCCAGCAGCGCGCCGCCGAGCCCCAGCATCGGCGGCGGCGGCACCGCGCCTTGCAGGCCGCCCACCAGCGCCACCGCGCCGGCCATCAGCATGCCGCCGCCGAACATGGCCAGCACGCGCGACCCCGAGGACACCTGGTCCAGCCGCCGCAGCAGCACGTTGGTCAGGGCGAAGCTGGCGCCGCCGGCCAGCGCCAGCCACTCGGCCAGCGAGCGCGGCCAGGGCAGGCCGCCGCCGGCCGGGTCCAGCACGATCGCCACCCCGGCCAGCGCCAGCAGCAGGCGCAGCAGGCCGGCGGCCGTCGGGCGCTCGCCGAGCACGGGCCAGGCGAGCAGAAGCGACCAGGCCGGCATCAGGTAGAACAGCAGCACCACCCGGACGACGTCGCCGATGGTCACCGCCCAGTTGAAGCCGACGTTGGTCAGGCCGGCGGCCACCGCCAGCAGCCAGAGGGCCGGCGTGCGCAACAGCTCGGCCAGTGCGCGCGGCCGCAGCGACAGGAAGGCCGCGAAGGCTGCGAAATAGATCAGGGCGGTGGACCACAGCGGGTGCAGGCCGTGCTCCTGCAGCGCCCGGAAGGGCCACCAGGACACACCCCACACGAAGGCGTTCACGACCAGGGCCGCCACGGCCCCGGCCTTCACCCGCGCATCAACCATGCATGTTGTCGTGGCGGGCGATTTCCAGCAGGTGGTCGACTTCGTCCTTGTGGAGGACGACGTTGCGGGCGTGCCAGCGCTTGATGATCCACATCACGCCGGCCACCACGATGCCGAAGGCGGTGATGGCGCCGAAGGCCGACATGCCCAGGCCCGCCGAGAGGCTGTAGAAGGCGCCGAGGCCGAGGATGCAGGCCTGCTCGTTGAAGTTCTGCACGGCGATGGAACGGCCGGCGCCCATCAGGTTGTGGCCGCGGTGTTGCAGCAGCGCGTTCATGGGCACCACCATGTAACCGGCCAGCGCGCCCAGCACCACCAGGAACGGTGCGGCCACCCAGACGTTGTCGATGAAGTTCATCGCGATGACCAGCACGCCCAGCACGATGCCCATCGGGATCACGCCCGTGGCCTTGTCCAGCCGGGTGTGCATCGACGCCACCACGGCGCCGACGGCCGTGCCGAGCGCGACCACCCCGGAGAGCGACGACGCCTGGGTCGTCGAGTAGCCCAGCGCCGCCGCGCTCCAGGCCAGGATGATGTAGCGCAGGTTGCCGCTCACGCCCCAGATCAGGGTGGTGGTGGCCAGCGAGATCTGGCCCAGCTTGTCGCGCCAGAGACGCGAGTTGCAGCTCCAGAAATCCGGCACCAGTTCCAGCGCGTTCTTCGGGATCGCCCGCATCTCCACCCCGGTGTGCGGAATCCGCGTGTTGAACCAGGCGGCCACCATGTAGATGAAGATCAGCACGAAGATGGCTGCTTCGGGCGGGGTGTCGATGCCGCTGTTGAGGATCGGGAAGTCCAGCGCCAGCATGCGGCTGGAGATGGCGTTGCCCACCAGTTGCCCGCCCAGCAGGATGCCCAGGATGATGGAAGCGATGGTGAGGCCTTCGATCCAGCCGTTGGCCTTGACCAGCTGCGACGCCGGCAGCAGCTCGGTCAGGATGCCGTACTTCGCCGGCGAGTACGCCGCGGCGCCCAGGCCGACGATGGCGTACGAAATGAGCGGATGCACGCCGAACAGCATCATCAGGCACCCCACCACCTTGATGGCGTTGCTGATGAACATGACCTTGCCCTTGGGCAAGGCGTCGGCGAAGGCGCCCACGAAAGGCGCGAGCACCACGTAGAACAACGCGAACATCGGCACCAAGGCAGCAGCCTGCCATGTCGGCGCCCGGTCGGACTTCAGCAGTTCGACCGCGGCAATGAACAGCGCGTTGTCGGCGAGCGACGAGAAGAACTGCGCCGCCATGATGGTGTAGAAACCGCGCTTCATCCGTGCGTGTAGGGGCGGAGCCAGGCAGCACTGGCTCTTCAAATTTCTGATGTCTCCAAGCGACAGCGGGTTATATCACGGTGGGTAATGACAAAATCTCCTCGGAGATCCGTCCGTCATGCCCCGTCCCATCCTTGCCACGATCCACCCCGAGGCGCTGCGCCATAACCTGGGGCGCATCCGTACGGCCGCGCCCGATGCCCGGGTCTGGGCCATCGTCAAGGCCAATGCGTACGGCCACGGCATCGAGCGCGTGTTCGATGCGCTGCGCGGCGCCGATGGCTTCGCCCTGCTCGACCTGCAGGAGGCCGAGCGGGTGCGGGCGCTCGGCTGGCGCGGGCCCATCCTGCTGCTGGAAGGCGTGTTCGAGCCCCCCGACCTGGAGCTGTGCTCGCGGCTGGGCTTGTGGCACGCCGTCCACTGCAACGAGCAGATCGACTGGCTGGCCGCGCACAAGACCCAGGTGCCCCACCGCGTGTTCCTGAAGATGAACTCGGGCATGAACCGGCTGGGCTTCGCGCCGGAGCGCTTTCGCACTGCGTGGACGCGCCTGGACGCGCTGCCGCAGGTGGAGGAGATTTCGCTGATGACGCATTTCAGCGACGCCGACGGCCCGCGCGGCATCGCCCACCAGGTCCGCGCCTTCGTCGAGACCACCCGGGACCTGCCGGGCGAGCGGTCGCTGTCCAACAGCGCAGCGTCGCTGCGCCATGCCGCCGACCCGCAGGTGCGCGGCGACTGGATCCGCCCGGGCATCGCGGTGTACGGCAGCGCGCCGGATTTCCCGGAGCACGACATCGGCCACTGGGACCTGCAGCCCACCATGACCTTGTCCAGCCGGGTTCTCGCGGTGCAGCAATTGCAGCCTGGCGACACGGTCGGCTACGGCTCCAGCTTCACGGCGGACGCGCCCCTGCGTATCGGCGTGGTGGCCTGCGGCTATGCCGACGGCTATCCGCGGCATTGCACGACCGGCACGCCGGTGCTGGTGGAAGGCGTGCGCACCCGGCTGGTCGGCCGCGTGAGCATGGACATGCTCGCGGTGGACCTGACCCCGGTGCCGCAGGCGGGCTTCGGCAGCGCCGTCACGCTGTGGGGCCGGGCGGCGGATGGCACGGTGCTGCCGATCGACGAGGTCGCCGCCGCCGGCGGCACGCTGAGCTACGAGTTGATGTGCGCGCTGGCGCAGCGGGTGCCGGTGGTGGTGGAGGGGTGAACCGGTGTCGGGGTGCCTGCGGCAACCCGACCTACGGAGCCCGTAGTCCTCGTAGGGCGGGTTCGCGAAGCGACCCCGCCGTCCCCTTCACTTCTTCCGCAACCCCAGCGCCATCACCGCGCCCACCACCAGCAACGCCCCGGCCACTTGCACGGGAGCAATCGACTGGCCGAGGATCATCCACGCCAGCACCAGCGCGAACACCGGCTCCACGTTCATGATCGCCGAGTTGCCCACCACGCCCAGGCGCGGCAGCACGGTGAACATGATCGTGAACGCGGTGCCATAGAGGAAGGTCAGCGCGGCCAGTCCGCCCCAGCCGGCCGGGGCGGTGGGGAGGTGGAAGCCGCCCTGCAGGGCAACGGTCGCCATCGCAACGAGCGCGGCGATGGTCATGGTCGTGCCGGTGCGCACGCGCCCGTCGACGTCGCCCGCTTCGTGCTGCGTCAGCACCAGCGCCAGGCCGAAGGTGCCGGCCGCGGCCAGCGCGAAGGCCACCCCGGCGCCGATGCGCGCCCACTGGCCCGAAGCGCCCAGGCCGGAGGCGGCGCCGAACACGTCGAGCGCCAGCGCCAGGCCGACCAGGATGACAGGCATCGCCACCAGCATCGCCTTCTCCGGCGGCTTGCGGTAGATCAGGGCCGACCACAACGCGGTCCAGATCGGGTAGGTGTTGAACGCCAGCAGCGCCAGCGCCACCGGCAGGCGGGCCACCGACGAATACAGGCACAGGCTCTGCACGCCGATCAGCAGCCCGATGGCGGGCAGCATGCGTTTGTGCCGCGCCGTGAACCGCAGTTGCACGCCCTGAACGACGATGATCACCGCGATCACGATCGCGGTGATGGTGCTGCGGAAGACCACCGCCGTGGCGACGTCCAGCCCGTGGTTGAAGGCCACGCGGGCGGCCACGTGGTTGGCACCCATCATCAGCGCGATCAGCAACAGGGTGGCGAAGGCCGCGCCGGTGATCGCGCGCGCCGGGCCGGGGATGCCGGCCATCAGTACAGCCCGTGCACGCGCGCGTGCAGCCGCGACAGGCCCAGCAGCGCATCGGTGAAAGGCGTCGGCACACCCGTCATCTCACCCATCTCCTTGACGACGGTGACCAGCGCATCGATTTCCACCGGCTTGCCGGCTTCCACGTCCTGCAGCATGGAGGTCTTGAAGGCGCCGAGCTTGCGCGTGACCTGGTGCCGGTCTTCCGGCTGCTGCGCGATCGGGATGCCGACGCGCCAGCCGATCTCGCGCGCTTCCAGCATCACCGCCGAAATGAAGTTCAGCACCAGCGGGTCGTCGAGGATCAGGTCGGTGGTGGCGCCGGTCATCGCGCTGACCGGGTTGACCGTCATGTTGCCCCACAGCTTGTACCAGGCGTCCTTCTGGATCTGCTCGGACAACACCGTCTCGAAGCCGGCCTTGACCAGCAAGGCGGCGAGTTGCCGCACGCGCGGAGTCTGCTCGCCCGAGGGCTCGCCGACGATCAGCTTGTTGCCGAAGTGGTGCTGAACGTAACCCGGTTCGCGCAGCGCGCAACTCGCATGCACGACGCAGCCGACGATGTGCGCTGGCGGGATCGCCTCGGCGATAGCCCCGTCGGGGTCCACGGCCTTCAGCCGCGCGCCGGCATAGGCGCCGCCGAATCCCTGGAAGAACCACCACGGCACGCCGTTCATGGCGGTGAGCACGATGGTTCGCGGCCCGAGCAGCGGGCCGATGGCCCTGGCCACTTCCGCCATCGCCGGCGCCTTGACCGCGACGACCACCAGGTCCTGCTCGCCCAGCTCCGCCGGGGATGCGCTGGCGCGGACCTCGGCCACCAGCGCCTCCCCACCGTCCTGCAATCTCAGTCCGTGGCGCTGCATTGCCTGCAGCGTGGCGCCGCGCGCGACGACGCTGACGTGGCAGCCCGCGCGCGCGAGTCGCACGCCGATCCAGCCGCCGATGGCGCCGGCGCCGTAGATGCAAACCTTCATGCTGTCTTCAGTTCCTGTAGTCGGTGCCGTAGCGTTTTTCCATCAGGCGCGTCATCGCATCGAAGACGTCCTGGCCGGCGCCGAAGCGCTGGTCGAACTGGAAGGAGTCGTGCGTGGTCTTGCGCGCCACGGCTTCCGGCACCGGGATCGCGCGGCCCAGCGCCGCCTGCGTGACCTGCACGTCGCAGGCGCGCTGCAGCGTCCACAGGTGCACGAAGGCCAGCGGCAGCGTGCGCGCCGCGGCGAGCAGGCCGTGGTTGCGCAGGATCAGCAGCGGCTTGCTGCCCATGCTGGCCAGCAGCCGCGGCGCCTCCTCCGCGTGCACCGTGATGCCCTCGAAGTCGTGGTACGCCACCATGTCGTGCAGCTGCGCGGAATAGAAGTTGTTCTGCGCCAGCCCGCCCTCGGTGCAGGCGACCGCCAGGCCGTTGGTGGTGTGGGTGTGCATCACGCAGTGCGC
>JAJTCN010000046.1 GCA_021323335.1 Ramlibacter sp. | reverse complement strand
GGGCACCATCAGCCAGAAGCTGAAGTTGTTCATGCGCGCGAAGGCCATGTCCGGCGCGCCGATCTGCAGCGGGATCATCCAGTTCGCGAAGCCCACGAAGGCCGGCATGATGGCGCCGAACACCATGATCAGGCCGTGCATGGTGGTCAGCTGGTTGAACAGCTCAGGGTTCACCAGCTGCAGGCCGGGCTGGAACAGCTCGACGCGGATCATCAGCGCCAGCAGGCCGCCGAACATCAGCATGAAGAAGGCGAACAGCAGGTACAGCGTGCCGATGTCCTTGTGGTTCGTGGCGTAGACCCACCGGCGCCAGCCCGCGGGGGCGTGGTCGTGGTGGTCATGGTGGCCATGGACGTCGTGGCCGTGCGGATCGAGAACTGCGCTCATGGATGGTTTCCTCTATTCCTTCGGCCGGTCACTTGCCGCGCTGGGCCAGCACTTCGGACGGCTGCACCACCTGGCCGGTCTTGTTGGTCCAGGCGTTCTTGGTGTAGCTGATGACGGCGGCGATGTCGGTGTCGGACAGCTGCTTCCAGGCAGGCATGGCGGCCTTGCCGTTCAGCACGATGTGGATTTCCTTGGTCTTGTCGGCGTCCAGCACGATCGGCGACTGCACCAGCGCCTTGATCGGGCCGGCGCCCGTGCCGTTGGCCTGGTGGCAGGCGGCGCAGTTGGCGGCGTAGACCTTCTCGCCGCGGGCGACGATGTCGGCGAGCTGCCACACCTTGGCCGGGTCGTCCTGCTTGGCGGCCATCAGCTTCTTCTGGTCGGCCGACCACTTGACGAAGTCTTCCTGGCTGACCACCTTCACGTGGATCGGCATGTACGCGTGTTCCTTGCCGCACAGCTCGTAGCACTGGCCGTAGAAATCGCCCATCTTCTCGCTGCGGAACCAGGTGTCGCGCACGAAGCCGGGGATCGCGTCCTGCTTGACGCCGAACGCCGGGATGCCCCAGGCGTGGATGACGTCGTTGGCCGTGGTGATGATGCGGACCTTCTTGTTGACCGGCACCACCAGCGGGTTGTCCACCTTGAGCAGGTAGTCGGTCGGAACGTCGGCGCCCTGCGCGCCGGCGTTGGAGATCTCGCGGTGGGTGCTGTCCAGCGTGGACAGGAAGCTCACGCCCTGGGCGTCGCCGGTCAGGTAGTCGTAGCCCCACTTCCACTGGTAGCCGGTGGCCTTGATCGTGACGTCCGCGTTGCTGGTGTCCTTGGAGGCGACCAGCACCTTGGTCGCCGGCAGGGCCATGGCGATCACGATGAGGAAGGGAATGATGGTCCAGATGACCTCGACCGTCACCGACTCGTGGAAATTGGCCGGCTTGTGACCCTTGGACTTGCGGTGCTTCCAGATGGAATAGAACATCACCGAGAAGACCAGCACGAAGATCACGACGCAAGTGATCATCATGAACCAGTGCAGCCAGGAAATCTCCACGGCGATGCGCGTCGCCGCGGTGTGCAGGTTCAGCTGCCGCACGGCCGGGCCGCCCGGCAGGTCCTGCACCTGCGCAAGAGCCGGTGCGGCCAGCGCGCCGGCGAGCGAGAGCAGCGCCGCGATCTTGGAAATACTCTTCATCGTTTTCAGCCTCAAGCCTTCAAAAAACCGTCCCGCGGGCCGCTGCCCGTTCACGCTTCACGCAGCGCCCTGCGAATTTCCCGCGCCAGCACGGGCCGCAGTTCCGGCCGCACGTAGCGCCCCACGATCACCCGCCGGCCCTGGCCGGACACCTCGATCAGCGACCGGTCGTCCGCCCCCGGTTCGACCCGGACCCAGTCGCGGTTGAACTCCGCCCGCTCCAGCCGCCCGGCATGCTCCAGTTCCACGACGAGCCGCTGCCCTTGCAGCAGGATGTGCTCGCCGTCGGCGGCGTGCCGTGCGTAGACCATGAAGGCGGCGCCCACGGCCGCCAGCTCGAGCCACGCGAGAGGCGTACAGCCAGCCCAGCTGGGCCGGCGTCACCGAGCAATTGCGCCTCAGGAACCAGTGGATGGCCTGGCCCTGGACAGTGGCGAAACGGAATACGGGGTTCGGCACGGGGCGACGCACGTCAATCAACCGCGCATTGTAAGCGAGGCCGGATGGGCCACTTCCGGCCGGATGTGGCCTGGATGCAGCGCCGGCGCACGGGTCAGCCGCGGCCGCGGTCGGCCTGCAGCATGGCCCGCATGTCGTCGAGCGACACCGCGCTGCGCTCGCCCATCCTGGCGCGCGGCAACGGCTTCAGCGCATGGCCATAGATCACCTCGAAGGTGAGTCCCAGCTTGCCGTCCTCGCCCCGCATCTGCCGGTCCAGCGCCGCCTCCAGCCGGGGCGGCCAGCCGCGGCCCCGCAAGCCGGCAAAGCGTGCCGGGTGCAGGTTGGCGCCGAGCTCGTGCAGCTCCTCCAGCAGGCGGGCCGGCGTGTCGAAGGACAGGCGGATGCGCTCCATGTCCATCACCGGCTCGGCGAAACCGCCCGCCACCAGCATGTCGCCCCAGTCGTGCATGTCGGTGAACTCGTGCGCGGGCGGCGGCCAGCCCATCGCGGCATAGGCCGCCCTCAGCTCGCGCAGGGTGTCGGGGCCGAGGCAGGAGAACATCAGGAAGCCATCGACGGCGAGGGCGTCGTGCCATTGCCGCAGCAGGACCTGCGGGTCCGCCGCCATGTGCAGCTGCATGTTGGCCCAGAGCATCTGCACTCCGCCGGGTGGCACGGGACCGAATTCGGTGCTTCCACCCCGGAGCTGGCGCCACCAGGGCCGGGCCAGTTGGTCGCGGGCCATCGCCATGCGCTCGGGCTGCGGCTCCACCACGTGCACCCGCGCCTGCGGATAGCGCTTGCGCACCAGGCCGTGCGCGCGCAGCCCGCCCCGCACCGGCTCCCAGTCGGCCCAGGCCGGCGGGTCGCGCTTGATCCATTGCAGCCGGTCGGCCATGCGCCGGCCCACTTCCTCGTGCAGCCAGGGGCTGGCCGCGGGTGCGGACGCGGCCCAGCGCGCGGCCGCAGCGGGCGCGATGGTGGGGGGTCGATCGGAGGATGTGTTCACGGGGGCTGCGAAGTATATTGACCCGGATGCGTGCCGCGTGGCTGCCCCGCTGGCTGACGACCCCGCCGAGCCGGTGCGCGGTGTGCGGCGCTTGGCCCGCCAGCGCGCTGTGCGCCGGCTGTGCCGCCGGCTTCGCGCTGCCCCTGCACCGCTGCCGGCTGTGCGCGCTGCCCTTGACCGGCGCCGCCGAAGTGTGCGGCGCCTGCCTGCGCGAGCCCCCGCCGCTGGACGCCTGCTTCGCCGCGGTCTCCTATGCCTACCCCTGGTCCACCCTGGTCGCCCGCTTCAAGTTCAGCGGCGAGCCGGGTTGGGCCGAAACGTTCGCCGCGCGGATGGCGCTGGTGCCCGGCGCGGCGCAGGAGCTGCAGCGGGCCGACCTCGTGCTGCCGCTGCCGCTGGCGCCGCGCCGGCTGGCCGAGCGCGGCTTCAACCAGGCGCTGCTGCTGGCGCGCGGCCTGGCGCCGGCGCGCACGGAGCCGCTGCTGCTGCTGCGCCTGCGCGACACGGGTTCGCAGGCGACGCTCGACCGCAAGGCGCGCCACCTGAACATGCGGCATGCCTTCGGGGTCGACCCGCTGCGGGCGGCCGAGCTCGCGGGCCGCGCGGTGCTGCTGGTGGACGACGTCATGACGAGCGGCGCGTCGCTGCACTCGGCGGCTCTGGCCCTGCGGCAGGCCGGGGCGCTGCGCGTCAGCGCCCTGGTGCTCGCCCGGACCGACCAGCCGCACTAGCCGCGACAATCGGCGGCATGTTCCACATCGTCCTGGTCGCCCCCGAGATCCCGCCGAACACCGGCAACGTGATCCGGCTGGCGGCCAACACCGGCTGCACCCTGCACCTGGTGGAACCGCTCGGCTTCTCGATGGAAGACAAGCACATGCGGCGCGCCGGGCTCGACTATCACGAGTACGCCGAGGTGCGCAGGCATGCCGGCTGGGATGCGCTGCTGCTGTCGCAGCGGCCGGACATGGCGCGCCTGTTCGCGCTGAGCACGCGGGGGACGCGGCGGGTCCACGACGTGGCCTTCCAGCCCGGCGACTGGCTCGTCTTCGGTTCCGAAACCAGCGGCCTGCCCCCGGCCCTGCTGGAGGCCGTGGCCCCGGCGCAGCGGCTGCGCCTGCCGATGCGGCCGGGACAGCGCAGCCTGAACCTGTCCAATGCGGTGGCGGTGACCGTGTTCGAGGCCTGGCGGCAGAACGGCTTCACCGGCGCTGGCTGAGCGCTGCCTCACCCCGCGCGACACAAGCAATACTTGGTTGCACCCCGCTGTGTTTGAAACTTCGCGTACGGTCCCGCATCTGCCTATCGACCGGCCCTGATCCCAGGGTAGTCACGGCAACCCAAGACTCCTTTGATGCCCGCCTCGTGCGGGCTCTTTTTTTGGGAGATGTGTGTTTCGTGAGCGGACGTGGCTCAGGCGTAGCGCCGGGCCAGCGTCTCGGCGACGCAGGCCGGCTTGTCGCTGCCCTCCCGCTCGATCCAGGCCAGCCAGGTGAGCTGGACGCCGTCGTCGGGCACGGGATCGCAGGCCTGCAGCGTCAGGCGCGCGCGCAGGCGGCTGCCCACCGGCACCGGCGAGGTGAAGCGCACCTTGTTCAGGCCGTAGTTGATCGACAGCCGGCTGGGCAGGTGGAGCGCCGATTCGAAGAAGGCCGGCATCAGCGACAGGGTGAGGAAGCCGTGGGCAATGGGCGCACCGAAAGGGCCGGCCTTGGCGCGGTCCACGTCGACGTGGATCCACTGGTGGTCGCCGGTCGCGTCGGCGAAGCGGTTCACGCGCTCCTGCGTGACCTCGATCCAGTCGCTGACCGCGACCTCCTGGCCGACCAGCGACTTCAGCTCCTCGAGGGTGGCGATGGTTCTCATCCCCGCAATGTAGCAACCCGGCGGACGCGTAGGCCGGCGGTGAGCGCGAAGCCGAACCCCGGTACCTAGCTCACGCCTCCAGCCACTTGCAGATCCCCTGCCACTGCTCCAGGTCCTTCTCGACCTTGCCCGGCGACACGTCGAACAGGGTGAGCCCGCGCGCGGCGAGGTGCACGTAGTTCTGCGTCGGCCGCAGGAAGCCGAGCACCGGCAGGCCGAGGCTGTCGACGAACTCCTGCAGCTTGTCCGCCGCGATGGTGCGGCCGTCCACCCGCATGCCGACGATGCCTACCTGGATGCGGCCGGCCTTGCGCAGCTGCGCCAGCTCGTCCAGGAAGGCGCGGGTGGCATAGATGTCGAAGATGCTCGGCTGCAGCGGCACGATCACCTTGTCGGCCGAATGCATGGCCTCCTGGAGCATCTTGCCGTGGATGCCGGCCGGAGTGTCCAGCACGACGTGCGTGGTGCCCTTGGGCGGCTTGGCGATCTGGCCCTCGCCGACCTCCCAGCCGGCGATCGAGCGCGCCTCCGGGGGCCGCAGGCGCAGCCAGAGGCGGGAGGACTGCTGGCGGTCCGCGTCGCCGAGCATGACGCTGTGCCCGCGGCTGGCGTAGTAGCCGGCGATGTTGGTGGCGACGGTGGATTTACCGACTCCGCCCTTGGGGTTCGCGACAACGACGACCGGCATCACGGCCTCCTCAGTACGGCCCGAACGGGCCGCTTTGCGCTATGTTACCGGGCATGGATGAGTTCGCAAACCCGCCGACCGGCACCTATGTGCTGGCTGCCCACCCCAACTGGCGCGAATCGCGGGTGAACCGCAAGCTGATGGAGCTGGCCGGGTCGATGACCGGCGTACGGGTGCAGGACCTGTACGGCCGCTATCCCGACTACGACATCGACGTGCCCGCCGAACAGGCCAACGCCCAGGCGGCGCAGCTGGTCGTGCTGCTGCACCCGATCCAGTGGTATTCGATGCCGCCGCTCATGAAGCTGTGGCTCGACGAAGTGCTGCGCTACGGCTGGGCCTACGGCCGCGGCGGCACCGCGCTGCAGGGCAAGGACCTCTGGCTGGTGGCCACCACCGGCGGGCCGGAGTCCTCGTACCACCCGCAGGGCTACAACCGCTATTTCTTCGACGCCTTCCTGCCGCCGTACGAGCAGACGGCCACGCTGTGCGGCATGCGCTTCCTGCCGCCGCTGCTGCTGCATGGCGCCCACCGCGCCACGCCGGAGGAACTGCAGGCGCACCTCGACGTCTTCCGGCAACGGCTTTCCAGCTATCCCGACTGGCCCGAGATGGACGAAATCGGCGCCTGCCCGATCGTCGACGTGCCGGCGACGGACCGGCCCCTGCCCGACGAGGCGGCCGGCTGATGGAACACGCACCCGCCTGGCTGACCAACAGCCTGATCTACCTCGCCGCCGCGGTCATCGCGGTGCCCCTGTCCCGCGCGCTCGGACTCGGCGCCATCCTGGGCTACCTGGCCGCGGGCATCGCCATCGGACCCTGGGGCCTGAAGCTCGTGCCCAACGTGCAGGACGTCCTGCACTTCGCCGAATTCGGCGTGGTGCTGATGCTGTTCCTGGTCGGCCTGGAGCTGGAGCCGCGGCGCCTGTGGAACCTCCGGCGGCCGATCTTCGGCTGGGGCAGCGTCCAGCTGTTCGGGTCGGCGGCGCTGATGACGGGGATCGCGGTCGCCTGCGGCGTCGACTGGCGCATCGCGCTCGTCGCATCGCTCGCGCTGGCGGACTCGTCCACCGCCACCGGCCTGCGTGCCATGGCCGACCGCAACCTGATGCAGACCACCTCCGGCAGCAGCACCTTGAGCGTCCTGTTGCTGCAGGACGTGGCGGCGATCCCGGTGCTGGCGCTGTTGCCGCTGCTGGCCGTCGCGGGCGCCAGCGCGGAAGGCAGCGGCTGGCTGGCCGGCGCCAAGGCCGTCGGCGTCATCGCCGCCATCATCCTGGGCGGCCGGCTGCTGCTGCGGCCGGCGCTGCGCTGGATCGCCCGCAGCGAATCGCCGGAGATCTTCACCGCCGCCGCGCTGCTGCTGGTGGTGGCGACGGCTTTCCTGATGCACTCGGTGGGCCTGTCGATGGCCCTGGGCGCCTTCCTGGCCGGCGTGCTGCTGGCCGAGAGCGAGTACCGGCGCGAGCTGGAAACCGACATCGAACCGTTCAAGGGGCTGCTGCTCGGACTGTTCTTCATCGCCATCGGCATGAGCATCGACTTCGCCGTCGTGATCAAGCAGCCGTTGCTCGTGGCCGCCATCGTGTTCGGCTTCCTGGCCGCCAAGGTCGTGGTGCTGTTGCTGATGACGCGCCTGATGCCCATCCCGAAGGCGGAGCGCCCGGTGTTCGTCGTCGTGCTGGCGCAGGGCGGCGAGGTGGGCTTCGTCGTGCTGCAAACGGCCATGGGGGCGCGCCTGCTGGACGCGCCGACCTCGTCGCTGCTGGTCGCGGCCATCACCCTGTCCATGCTCCTGACCCCGCTGATGATGCTGGTCGCGGACCGCTGGGCGGCCCGCCTGGCCAGCGGCACGGCCCGCACGCTGGACGAACTGAGCGAGCCGCAGAACGCGCCGGTGATCATCGCGGGCTTCGGCCGCTACGGGCAGATCATCGGCCGCCTGCTGAACGCGCAGGGGCTGGCCGCAACGGTGTTGGATCACGACGTCGACATGGTCGAGGCGGCGCGCAGCTTCGGCTACACGGTGCACTACGGCGACGCCAGCCGACTGGACCTGCTGCGCATGGCCGGAGCGGCCACCGCCCGGGTGCTGGTGATCGCCGTCGACGACAAGGAGCAGTCGCTGCGCATCGTCGACCTCGCACGCGAACACTTCCCGCACCTGGAACTGGTGGCCCGCGCGCGGGACGTGACGCACTGGAACCAGCTGCGCGAGCGCGGCGTCATGCGGGTGGAGCGCGAGCTGTTCGAGTCCAGCCTGCGCAGCGGCCGCACGGTGCTGGAGGTGCTGGGGCTGCCGCCGCACGAGGCGCGCAGCCAGGCCATGCGCTTTCGCCGCCACAACCTGGCGCTGTTCGAGAAGATGCACCCCCACTACAAGGACCGCAAGCGGCTGATCGCGGTGGTGAAGGAGGGCCGCCAGCAGCTGGAGGAGCAGATGGCTCGCGAGCGGGCCGAGGCCGCCGAGCGCAGCCGCAAGGGGGAGGAACGCACGCCGGGCTGGGAAGCGCAGCGCTAGGAGCCTGGACGCAGACTGCGTGGAACCCTCGTCACAGTTTTCACCTGCGCTTTGCAAAACTCGTCAGCGCGCCGGCGCCATGGGCCGTTGTGGGAACAAGGTCGCGCAGTCTGCGGCCGCAGTCCGACGGAGGTCCGCATGGATGCAGGAACGCATGGGGAAAGCGGGGGGTTCCGGCTTTGTTTCCGGTCCCTCTTCGACAGCGGGCGCGGCTATGCCTTTCCATGCGACTGCCAGGGCCGCGTCGACATCGACGGCCTGACCGAGCAATCCCGCAACAACTATTTCTACGCCCGCGCCATGGTGGGGCGCGAGCTGGCGGCGCCGGCGGTGGAGTCCGCCGGCCCGCACTGAGCGCTCACGCCAGGCCCACCGCGCGTCGCACCGCCCAGCCCGTCACGCGGTGGCGCAGCGTGGTCCTGCGCAGCACCAGGTCCGGCAGGTGGGCGGGCGAGCGCGTCAGGCAGCGGTAGCCGTCGCCGGTCACCAGCACCGTGTCGCTGTGGCGGTAGCCGCCCGCGCCGGGAGCGTACAAACCCGGCTCGATCGACACCAGCATGTTCTCGCGCAGCACGTGCGGGCTGCCCAGCGCCAGCCAGGGCGGCTCGTGGTTGCCCAGCCCGAAGCCGTGGCCGCAGCGGTGCAGGCGCGTGCGGAAGTCGGCGAAGCCGGAGCCGTCGAGGAAGGCGTTCACCGCCGCGTCGATCTCCGCGCAGGCCACGCCGGGGCGCAGCATGCCGAAGGCGATCTCGCGCGCCCGCTCCATCGTCGCGAACAGCTCGCGCTCGCGCGCCGTCGGCTCCATGGTGAAGAAGGTGCGCTCGCATTCGGCCGCATAGCCGTTGACGCGGGTGAGGACCAGCGCGACGTGCGGGCCGGCGCGCAGCCGGTCGCCCAGGCGCGGGATCGCGTGCGGCTCGGCGCTCAGGGGCGCCGGCCAGGCCGCGGCGATCACCTTGGTCGCCAGCGCATCCCAGTCGGGCACCTCGCGGATGATCTTGCGCGTGAGCGCCTGGGTGGCGCCGTAGGTTTCGGCCACGGTCGCGCCGGCCCAGGCGCGGCGCAGCACGTCCTGCACGCCCCAGTCGGCATGGCGCGCCGCCCGTTCGACCTGCGCGATCTCCCATGCCGACTTGACGATGCGCAGCGGCTCCAGCAGGTCCATCGCCACGCCTCCGGAGCGCCGCAGGCGCTCGCCGACGCTCCAGGGCAGGCCTTCTTCGAACCCGAAACGCGCGCCCAGCAACTTGCCGTCGAGCAGCCGCTCCTCCCAGCCTTGGCCGGCCGGCGCCGGGAACTCGCGGTAACTCACGATGTGCCCGGGCGCCAGGCCCCAGGCCTTGCGCAGGTGGTCCAGTTCCAGCACCGGCACCAGCATGCGGCGCGAGCCGTCGGCGCCGACCACCAGGAAGAACGGGCGCTCCAGCGGCTCGAAGGTCGCACCCGTCAGGTAGAAGATGTTCTCGCCGGTGCCGACCACGTAGTGATCGAGCCCCGCCGCGCGGACGGCGGCGGCCAGCGCGTCGCTGCGGCGCTGGAAGTCCGCGGCCTGCGCCGGCTCGAAGTTGGCTTGCATCGCGCGAAGGTAGCAGAGCCACCCCGGCCTGCGCCCTCTCCCGTTGGAGGGAGACCCCTGGGAGCCTGCTCCTAGGTCGTCGTCGCCGCGATGGCGGCGGCCGCCTCTTCCTCCAGCTCGCGCGGCAGCTCGAACAGGCGGAACGGCGGCTGGTCCGGGCGCGACCGCTGCAGCAGCGGCTTGGCCACGTTGTAGACCGGCACGCCGCCGATGGTCTTGCCTTCCAGCGCGCCGCGGTGGGCGTGGCCGTGGAAGATGGCATCCACCGGGTAGCGCAGCAAGGGCTCCTCCAGCCGGCTGCTGCCCAGGAAGGGGAAGATCTCCAGCGGCTCGCCGGCCAGGGTGCCGGCGATCGGCGAGTAATGCAGCAGCGCGATCTTGCGCGGCGTGCGCAGCTTGGCCAGCGCCGCCTCCAGCTTCATGGCTTCCTGCTGCGCCTCCTTCACGAAGAGCTTGATGATCGGCTCGCCCCAGGCGCCGAGCGAGCCGCGGCCGAAGCCGCCGGCGAAACCCTTGGCGCCGGCGATGCCCACGCCCTCGATCTCGCAGGCCTCGCCATCGAGCACCCGCACGCCGGCGTGCTTCAACACTTCCATGACGATTTCCGGGGTGCCGGATTCGTGGTCGTGGTTGCCGAGGACCGCGACGATGGGCTTCTTCACCACGGACAGTTCATCCGCGAGCACCTGCGCCTCTTCGGCGGTGCCGTAGTCGGTGAGGTCGCCGCAAAGCAGCAGCGCATCGGCCGCATCGGAAGCCTGCGCGAAGAAGGCCCGCAGGGAACCGGCGTGGTCCTTGGTGACGTGGATGTCGCCGACGACGGCGAAGCGCACGGTGGAGGCTGGAGCTGCCATGGGGAAAAGGTTCGGATGGGACAGGCCATCCTGCCGTGATCCCCATCCTGCTCCTGTAGGCGGATGCTGACGCTCCATGAGGTTCGTTCTCGCCGCCGGTCAGGATTCCGGCCGGGAGCCGGCTTGCCGCGCGCTGGTTACCTTGGCCGGATGTCTTCCACCATGCCCCTCGCGCCGTCCCTGGAGGACGAAGTCGCACCCCATACCGCAGCCTTCTACCGCCGCGCGCTGCGCGTGCTGGCCGAGGCCGAGGTGCCCTTTCTGGTCGGCGGTGCGTTCGCGCACGCCTGCTACACCGGCATCCGCCGCTCCACCAAGGACCTGGACCTGTTCATCCGCCGGGACGACCTGGAGCGCGTGCAGGCGCTGATGGGCGCCGAAGGCTGGCGCTCCGAACTGAGCTACCCCCACTGGCTGGCCAAGGTCCATGCCGGCGAGGACTTCATCGACCTGATCTTCAACTCCGGCAACGGCCTCACGCCGGTGGACGACCGCTGGTTTCAGGACAACGCCGAGGCCGACATCCTGGGCGTGCCGGTGCGCGTGGCCAACATGGAGGACAGCATGCTGTCCAAGGCCTTCATCATGGAGCGCGAGCGCTACGACGGCGCCGACATCGCGCACCTGCTGCAGGCCAACGCCGAGCGCATCGACTGGCCGCGGCTGGTGGAGCGCTTCGGCCCGCACTGGCGCGTGTTGATGGCGCACCTGTCCCTGTTCGGCTTCATCTATCCCGGCGAGCGCCACCGCATCCCGCTGTGGGTGATGCAGTCCCTGCTGGACAAGATGGCGGCGGAGATCGCCCAGCCGCCCACCCACGACCCGCACGTGTGCGCCGGCACCCTGCTGTCGCGCGAGCAGTACCTGCACGACGTGGAACGACTGGGCTACATCGACGGCCGCCTGACCCCGGTGAGCACCATGACGCCGGACGACGTGGTGATCTGGACGGAAGCGATCCCTGCGCGGCAGGCCGAAGCGGAGCCCGCGACGGCGGCGGAGGAGGACGGCAAGCCGCTGGTGCCCGCGAACGGCTGGTCCGACTCGGGCACGCTCAACGCATGAGGGTCGGGAGCCACCCGGCCTCCTGCAGCGCGCCGACGCCGTGGGCGGCGAAGACGATCGCCATCACCACCAGCAGGGCCGAAGTGGCCTTGAAGAACGGGCCGAGGGGCAGGCGCGCGCTGTACTTCAGGATCACCCAGGCCAGCAGGGTGAGCAGCAGCGCCGCCACGCCGATGCCGGCCAGCACCGCGCCGCGCCGGCCTTCTCCCGCCTGCGCCCACAGGGCCTGGTAGAACAGGATCACCTCGAACAGCTCGCGGTAGACGGCGAGGAAGGAAATGCCCGCCATCGCCCACAGCGTGCGCTTGCCCAGCGCGGTGGTGACCTGGTCCCGGATGAAGGCTTGCCAGGCCTGCGCGGTGGAACGGCGATGCAGCCAGAGCCCCACGTACAGCAGCATGGCCGCCGCGACCAGCGCCGCCACCCCTTCGGTGACCTCGCGGCTGGCGCCCGTGATCGTCAACAGGTAGTTCGCCGCGAACCAGGTCGCGATGCCCGCCACCACCGCCGCGATCCAGCCGAAGTGGATGTAGGGCAGCGCATCGCTGCGGCCGGTCTTGCGCACGAAGGCGACGATGGCCGCCAGCACCAGGATCGCCTCCAGGCCTTCGCGCAACAGGATCAGCAATGAACTGGTGAAGGCGGCGACCGCCGACATTTCTCCCGCGCCCAGGTTCTCCTCCGCCCGCGCCAGCAGTTCCTGCAGCTTGTCGATGCGCTGCGCCACCGCGTCGACGGGCTTGCCGGCATCGATGTCCGAGCGCAAGCCCATCAGCGCGTCTTCCACCTGGCGGCGCAGCGGGGCGTCGACGTTGTCGAGGCCGGCTTCGACGAGTTCGAAGCCTTCGAGGTAGGCGGTGATGGCGTGCTGCCGGGCGCCGGCGCGGTCGCCGGCACGGTAGGCGGCCAGCGACTCGGCCAGCTTGCCGCGCGTGAAGTCCAGCGGCGCCGGTGCGGCCGCCGCGATGGCTTGCGGCCGCGCGGTCAGGTAGCTGCGCACGGCGTCCAGGTCCGCCGACTGCGCTGCGAGTTCGCCGGGCTGCTGCGTCACGAGCGCGCGGAAGTTGCCGAGCTCCTGCTTGCCCGTGCCCTGCTGCCAGAGCGCTTCTCCCTTGCGCACCTGTTCCACCGGCGTCCGCATCGCGGCCGCGAGAAAGGCCAGCGCCCAGCGATCCGCTTCCGGCAACGCGCCGAAACCGCGCATCGGCGTGCCGCCGACGCCGAGGGTGATGGTGTTGTACAGGCCGTAGATGCTGCGCTGTTGCATCCGCGCCTGGTCGTGGAAGTTGCTGGGCGCCGGCTCCATGCCGGGCGCCGCCGGGCCGTCGCCGCGGCCCTGCGCCCCGTGGCAGGCGGCGCACTGCGCCTGGAACAGCGTGGCGGCCTTCTCCAGGTCGGGCGCCTGCCTGGGCGCGACGGTCAGCCGATAGGAGCGCACGACGTCCGCCGCCAGCGCCCGTGCCAGGGCGGCAATCTCCTCCCCCGGCGCCTTGGCATCCACCCGTGCGACCAGTTGCTTCGCCTTCGCCAGCAAGGCGGCCTTCCCGGCGTTGTCCGGCAATTGCTCCAGCAGCAGCGCCGACTGCCTGGCGAACTCCCGCTGCTCCTGGTACTCCGGCTCGTCCAGCACCTTGCCGTGCTTCACGAACTCCGGATAGTCGACGCTGACGTAGTCCAGCATGTGGATGATGGTCTGCGCCTTCGCGTCGTCCGTGGCGGCGTGAACCGCGCCCAGCGCGCAGCAGAGAAAGAGGATCAACAGCGGTCGCAGCAGGGCAGGAACGGTCATGACACGTTGGAGTGGTTGGCTCAGAAGTGGTAGGTGGCCGAGGCGACGACGTTGCGGCGGGCGCCGAACCAGCAGTCGCCGCGCGCGCCGCAACTGGCCGAGTACTGCTCGTCGGTCAGGTTGTTCACGTTCAGCGCGTAGCGCCAGTTCGCGTTTTCATACGCGAGCATCATGTCGAGCAGGGCGACGGATGGAACGCGCGGACCCGCGCCGTCGCGGTAGGCGCTCATCCAGCGGATGCCGCCGCCGAGCGAGAAGCCGGGCGTGCCCGCGACGGCGAAGCGCCACTTGGCCCAGGCCGCGGCCTGGTGCCGGGGCAGCTGCTCCAGCTTCGCGTCGACGTCGGTGTAGTTGTAGTGCGCCAGGACGTCCAGGTCCTTCGTCACGCGGCCGCGCGCTTCGAGCTCCAGGCCCTTGTTGCGGGTCTTGCCCGTTTGCAGGACGTTCAGCGGGTTGGAAGGATCCGGCACCTGCTGGTTCAGCTCGCGCAGGTCGTACAGCGAGGCGTTGAAGCCCACGCGGCTGCCCACGGGGTCGTACTTCACGCCCACCTCGTACTGCTCGCCGAACAAGGGCCGGAAGCGCTGGTCGTCGACGTTCGTGCCGGCCACCGGCGTGAAGGATTCGCTGTAGCTGAAGTAAGGCGACCAGCCGCCGGGCGCCACGTACATGACGGCCAGGCGCTTGCTGGTCGCCTGCGTCTTCTCGTCGGCGCTGCCCTCCAGCTTGCCGGTGGCGCGGTCGTGGCGCAGTCCCGCGACCACGATCCAGGGGCCGTAGCGCAACTGGTCCTGCAGGTAGACGCCCGCCTGCCGGATGCCGGAGCCGGGGTTGTCGGTCAGCGGGCCCGGCGTGTAGCCGGTGTAGACCGGGTCGTAGACATCGATCAGCGGGACGCCGCCGCCCAGGTAGGTCGGGGAATCGAAGAAGGAACGCGAGTTCTTGGTGTAGCGCAGGGCATCGACACCGGCCAGCAGCTTGTGCTGCCAGCCGCCCGTGGCGAAATCGGCCTGCACGTGCTGGTCGGCGCCGAGAACGCGCGCCCGGGTTTCGTCGACATAGGCGAAGCGGCCGATCAGCCGCTTGTTCACCGGGTCGCCCGCCCAGCCGCCCGGGACGCTGAACGAGTCCGCATACAGCGAGTGGTAGTCCACCTCGTTGCGCGAGTAGCGCACGTTCTGCCGCACGGCAAGCTGCGGGTTGAAGCGGTGCTCGAACAGCCATCCGATGGACTTGCGCCGCGAGTCGTAGCGGTCGAAGCCGGGCTCGCCGATGAAGCGGTTGGTCGGGATCGGCCCGTTCGGGTTGGGCAGCACCGTGCCCTCCCAGGGAAAGAACTGCGAGGTGGACCCCGACTTGTCTTCCTGCCAATGACCCTGCAGCGTGAGCGAGGTCGCAGCGCCCGGCCGCCAGGTGAGCGACGGCGCCAGCACCATGCGGTCGTCGGGAACGTGGTCGACCTGCGTGTCCGCCAGACGCCCCACGGCGACCAGGCGGTACAGCCACTTGCCCTCCTCGTCGAGCGGACCGGTGAAGTCCGCCTGCAGCTGGCGCCGGTTCCAGCTGCCGTACTGGATGCCGATCTCGGCCTGCCGCGTCGCCTGCGGCCGCTTGCTCACCATGTTGACCACGCCACCCGTGGTGCCCTGGCCGAACAGCATGGACGACGGGCCGCGCAGCACCTCGATGCGCTCCAGCGTGAACGGGTCGGTGCGGGTGTTGCTGGTGTACCAGTCGAACAGCTTGCGCAGCCCGTCCTGGTATTCGTCCGGGTAGGCGCCGCGGATGCGGACGTTGTCGCTGCGCGAGTCGATGCCGTAGGCGTCCGAGCGCACGCCCGCTGCGTAGTTCAGCGCGTCCTGCAGGCCCGTCGCTCCCTGGTCCACCATCTGGTCGCGCGGCACCACCGTGACCGATTGCGGCGTCTCGGCCAGCGGCGTGTCCGTCTTGGTGGCGGTCGCCGCGTTGCGCGCCTTGTAGCCAAGGATGGGCGTGGTCGCGGTCTCGCGCTCGGCCTCGGCGTTGACGCGCACCTCGGGCAGCGTCGGCACGGGTGCGGTCTGCGCGGCGACGCCGCTCGCGCCGAGCGCGACCAGCAGGGGCAGGGGAAGCCGGCAAGCGGCTCTCGGACGGGACATGGGAACTCCTCCTCGTTGCATGCAAGTGAAATGGGACTTGGCTGGCTGCACCGGGGAAGGAGGTGTTGCTTGCGCGGGGCCGGGGTGACCGGCTGCAGGGATTCAGGTTCGCGCCAGGCGGCGGCGCGGCAGGGCGTACCAGGCCATCACGGCCACGGGCACGCCGAGGCCGACCCAGGACCAGGCGTCGCCCCAGCCGTCGGAGACCAGCGCGGTCAGCAGGCCGCTGGCGGTCAACACGCCCAGGGCGATGGGGGCCGCCCACATGCGGCGCGCTTGCGGGCTCATCGCGCGGTCTCCGGCAGGGCCACGCCCGCTTCGGCCGGCAGCGACTGCGGTTGGCGGCGCCGCAGCCACAGGTACAGCCCGCTGCCGAGGACGACGATGGTGGCGATGTCCAGCAGCGCCCACAGGATCTGCATCGGCATGCCGGCGTAGTCGCCGAAGTGCAGCGGCTGCGACACCAGCAGCGCGGCGAGGTACCAGGGCAGTTCGGGAGCTGCCGTCACCTGCGCGGTGCGCGCGTCCACCAGCACCGGCCGCGGCAGCTTGGAGGTGAGCGGTGTCTCGCCCTTGAGGAAGAAGGTGGTGTGGTGCGGGCTGGAGAACGCGGTGCCGGGATAGGCGATGAACGAGAGCTTCGTGCCCGGGGCGGCGGCCAGCGCGGCCTCGTACGACTTCTGCACCGACGCGCGTTCGGCCACCGGCACCAGGGGCTGGCCCTGGTAAGGCACCAGCAGCGCGGTGAGCTGGTCGTGCTGCCAGTACTTGATCAGCAGGTCGGCCCAGGTGTTGATCATGCCGGTGGCGCCGACGACGAAGGCCCAGGTGAGCGTGACGATGCCCAGCAGGTTGTGCAGGTCCAGCCAGCGCACGCGGGCAGACCGCTCGCGGCGCACTTCGCCGAAGGCCAGCTTGCGCATGAAGGGCGCGTACAGCACCACGCCGGAGACGATGGCCACCAGCAGCAGCAGGCCCATGAGCCCGAGGAACAGCTTGCCCGCGAGACCGGCGAACAGGTCGACATGCAGCTTGAACATCACCCACATGAAACCTTCGTCGAAGCGCGGCTGGGCCAGCACCTCGCCCGTGCGCGCATCGACCGCCACCGAGCGGAAATCATCCGTGGGTTCGGGAGTCGGCGTGAGGGTGACGAACCAGATGTCCGGGTTGTCCTCGTCGGGGGACGAGAACTGCACCACGCGGTCGGGATGCCGCGACCTGGCCACTTCGAGCACGCGGTCCAGGCTGACATGCGGCGTGCCCTTGGGCATCTCCGGCGCCTCGACCTCGGTGCCCAGCAGGTGACCGATCTCGTGGTGGAAGATCAGCGGCAGGCCGGTCAGGCACAGCAGCAGCATGAAGACGGTGCAAACCAGGCTGCTCCACTTGTGCAGCCAGGTCCAGGTGCGGATTGCGCGGGCGGTGAGCATGGCGGCGGCCTCAGAAGTCGACGCTGGCGCTCAGCGAGAAGGTGCGCGGCGCACCCACCACCAGGTAGCCGGCGCCGGGGAAGCCGCCGGACGACGCCCAGTAGTTGCGGTCGGTGACGTTGTCCACACGCGCGCGCAGGGTGACCACCCGGCCCGCGACCTCGGTCAGGTAGCGCGCGCCGAGATCCAGCCGCGTCCAGCCCGGCACTTTCAAGGTGTTGGCTGCATCGGCATAGCTGCTGCCGGTGTGGACCAACCGGGCGTCCAGTGCGACGCCGTGCATGGCGGGCACGTCCCACTCCGCTCCGACGGTCGCCTGCATCTTCGGAACGCCGATGACGCGCTTGCCGTCCGTGGCGGCGGAGCCCGTGCTGCGCTGCTTCGCCTGCAGCCAGGTGGCGCCGCCCAGCAGGCGCAGGCCGCGGGTGGGTTCGCCGTACACGCTGAGTTCGGCGCCGTCGTGGCGGTCTTCGCCGCCGAGGACGAAGACGTCGTTGGCATCGAGGAAGGCGCGCGGACGGGTGGTGCTGAAGAGGGCGGCAGCGGCACCGAAGCTTCCCGCGTCGTATTTCACTCCGATCTCCTTCTGCTTGGCGACGTAGGGCGCGAACTGCTGGCCCCCGTTGACCACCCGCGCACCGGTCTGCGGATTGGTCGTCGGTGCGGTGTCTCCCTGCGTGAGCCCTTCGATGTAGTTGGCGTAGAAGGAGAGCTGCTGGCTCGCGCGCCATACCGCGCCGACGGCGGGGCTCGTCCGGCCGTCCACGTACCGCGCGCCGAAGCTCATGGCATCCAGCCGCTGGTGGCGCACGCCCAGCGTGACGAGCAGCCGGTCGTCGACCATCGACAGGGTGTCGCCGAGGGCGTAACTCGTCATGCGGGTGTCGCCCGTGCGTGCCAGCGCGGGCATCGGGCCGATCGCCGGCGCGGGAACCAGGATCGGGTCGTACAGGTTGGTCGGGGTGTTGAAGGCGCCGAAGGTGAATGCGGTGTCGATGCGGCCGCGGAAGGCGCTGGCCGCCGCGACGACCTCGTGGCCGACGCCGCCGGTGCGCGCCTTCCAGCGCAGGCCCACTTCGCCGGTGTCGATGCGGTCTTCCCGGTCGTTGTCGAAGCGAAAGTAGTTCGCCGCGCCCGTATCGGAGTTGTCCACCGAGATGTTCGCGAGTGAATTCGCTTCCTCGCTGCTGCGATGGCCATATGCGGCCCAGCCAGTGAGGGCGGAGCTGATGTCCCACTCGCCCCGCAGCGTGCCGAACACGTCGCGCTCGTTGGAAAAGGTCCAGGGCTGCGCGAAGTTGCGCGACGCATCGGGGGCGGACGGCACGCTGGTGGCCGTGGCGCCGAGGCTGACGCTCGGGCGGGTGCGGTCCAGCCGGTTGTCCTGGTAGCCGAGGTCAGCGGACAGCCGGACGTCGCGGCTGCGCCAGTCGAGTCCGACGGATGCCAGGCCGAGTTCGGCTTTCTCGTCGTCCACCGCGGTGCCGCCGCTGCGCACGGCTGCGTTCACCCGGATGCCGGTTGCTCCGTCCGGGCCGAAACGGCGAGCCACGTCGGCCGAGAGGGTGCCGTGCCCGCCGCTGGCCAGGCCGAAGGTCACGCGGTTCAGCGGCTCGTTCGGCGCGCGCTTGGGCAGCAGGTTGATGGCGCCGCCGAGGCCGCCGCCGCCCGGCGTGGCGCCGGTGAGGAAGGCCGACGCGCCGCGCAGCACCTCGACGCGCTCGAACAGTTCCGTCGCGATGTACTGGCGCGGCAGCAGGCTGTAGAGGCCGTTGTAGGCGATGTCGTCCGAGCTCAGGATGAAGCCGCGGATGAAGAACGCCTCCTGGTAGTTGCCGAAGCCGCGCGCGATGCGCACCCCGGGGTCGCTCTGCAGCACCTCGCCGACGCTGCGGGCCTGCCGGTCCTGGATCAATTCGTTGGTGTAGCTGGTGATGGAGAACGGTGTCTCCATCGCGTCGCGTGTGCCGAGGATGCCGGCCCGGCCGCCGCGCGCCACCTGGCCGCCGGGATAGGTGGGCGCCAGCCCTTCGGCCGAGGCGTCGGCGCTCGCGTTCACGGTTACCGTGGGCAATGTCCTGCCGCTTTCCGCCGGGGCCGGGGCGGCTTGCGCGAGCGCGCCAGGCGCGTGGAAGGCGAGGCAGGCGGCAAGCGCCACCGGAGTCAGCTGGTTCATGGCTTCGTGGGTCGAAGTCGGCTGGCTGGGGATCTGGCTTGCCGGTTTATCTAATTGTAATGCGAATCCTTCTCAGTTAGGTTTAGAAAAGAGGCGGGAACGCTACACCGGCGCGCCCCGCATCGGATGCACCCGCTCGATCGCCGCCGCAACCCGCAGGATGGTGGCTTCGCCGTCGAGCCGACCGACGAGTTGCAACCCGATCGGCAGCCTTGCCGCATCGAAACCCACCGGGATCGAGGCCGCCGGATGCCCGGTGAGGTTGAACGGATAGGTGAAGTACGACCAGTCGACCGCATTGCGGCCGGCGTGCCCCGCAGGCACGTCGACGCCCACGGGGGGCGCCGTCACCGGCATCGTCGGCGTGAGCAGCAGGTCGACCTGCTGGAACAGCGTCGCCACGCGGGTCGTCGCCTGTTCGCGCAGGGTCATCGCCGCCGCATCGCCGATGCCGGCCGCGCGCTCGTGGGCAATGGCTTCGCGCAGCGACGCATTCACCATCGCCATGCGTTCGGCAGTGCCGGCCAGTTCGGCCACCCGGCCGGCGATGCGGCCGTAGAACAGGTGGTTCCAGGCGGGACCGGGATCCTGCGGGAACGGCCAGTCCACTTCGACCACGCGCGCGCCCTGCGATGCCAGCGCGAACGCCGCTTCGCGGCAGCGCTGCGCCACCTGAGGATCCACCCGCCCGTAAGGCAGCGACCCGCACCAGCCGATGCGCAGGCCGTCGAGGCCGTCGTGCAGCCCTGCGACGAAGTCGGGCACCGGCGCGTTCACGCAGCCGCTGTCGCGCGGGTCGGGGCCCGCGATGACCGACAGGACCAGCGCCGCATCGGCCACGCTGCGCGTGATCGGCCCCACGTGCGCCAGCAAGGGCGTTGCCGCCGGCGGCCACACCGGCACGCGCCCGAACCGCGCCTTGATGCCGAACACCCCGCAGAAACTCGAAGGGATGCGGATGGAGCCGCCGCCGTCGGTGGCCAGCGCCACCGGCACCATGCCGGCCGCGACGCCGGCGGCGGCGCCCGCACTGGAACCGCCGGCCGTGTGGTCCGCATTCCAGGGATTGCGCGTGATGCCGGACAGCGGCGAATCGCCGACGGCCTTGGAGCCGAGCTCGCTGGTCGTGCTCTTGCCGACGATGCACGCGCCAGCCGCGCGCAGGCGCTCCACCGAGGGCGCATCATGCGCGGCGACGTTGTCCGCCAGCAGCCGGCTGCCGAAGGCCTGGCGCACCCCGCCGACCGCGATGAGATCCTTCACGGTGACCGGCACCCCCGCCAGCGGACCGGGGTCGCGGCCCGCGGCCACCAGCGCGTCGACCCGGTGCGCTGCTTCCAGCGCAGCCTCGGTGGTGAGCGTGACGAGCGTGTTCAGGCGCGGCTCGAACGCGGCGATGCGATCGATGCATGCGCCGACCACCGCCGTGGCGCTCGCCCGGCCGCTGCGCACCGCCGCCGCAATCTCCGCCGCCGTCGCCTCTGCATACCGGGACATGTCCATCGCGCCACCTGCCATGGTTGAGACAGCGCCATGATCGCAGGCTCCACCGTGCACGACAATCACGGCATGCTGCTGGACGAGACATTGCGCGCGCTGGTCCGCCGGAGCCTGGACGCATGGGACGTGCGCCGTGCTCCGCACGGCCCCCAGCGTTCCGCCGCCGTGGCCTTGACCCTGGTCGAGGAAGGAACGGGGGCGGACGTACCGGGCCTCGCGAAGCCGCGGGGCTGGAGCCGCGCCGCCGCGGTGCTGCTGACACGCCGCGCCGAATCGCTCAACAACCACGCCGGCCAATGGGCCCTGCCCGGCGGCCGCATCGACGCGGGCGAAAGCCCGCTGGAGGCGGCGCTGCGCGAACTGGAAGAAGAAGTGGGGCTGCGCCTGGCGGCCACCGACCTGCTCGGCGCGCTCGACGACTATGTCACCCGCTCCGGCTTCGTCATCACGCCGCTGGTGTTCTGGGGCGGCGTGGCACCGGAGCTCGCTCCGAATGAAGCCGAAGTCGCCAGCGTCCACCGGATTCCGCTGGCGGAGTTCATGCGCCCGGACGCGCCGCTGCTCGAGCCTTCCGAGGACGCGGGCCGCCAGATCCTGCGCATGCCGGTCGGCCAGTCGTGGATCGCGGCGCCCACGGCCGCGCTGCTTTACCAGTTTCGCGAGACCTGCATCGCGGGCCGCGCCACGCGCGTCGACCATTTCGACCAGCCGCTGTTTGCGCGACGCTGACAAGGTCTTGGCCCGGCGGTCCCGATTGGGTACCATTCGCCTGGTTGCGCCATGCCAGATCGCATCAAGACCCTCGACCCGGAGGTGAGGCCTCCCGAGTACCGCGTCCCCCGCGGACGCAGCGGTGTCGGCGCGGAGACCGCGCTCGAAACGCTATTGAGCGACATGGAGCGCATCCGGTCCCACACCAGCTTGCAGCCGGTGAGCAGCATCCCCGCATACACCAGCCGATAGAACACGTGCGGCTGGATGCGGTGCGCCAGCTTGACGCCCACCACTACGCCGATCGGCGCGAACGGCAGCAGCGCCAGCGACGTCGCCATGTTGCGCATGTCCAGCAGTCCCAGCCAGCCGTACGGAATCCACTTGCTCAGGTTCATCGCGGTGAAGTACACCCCCAGCGTTGCAGCGAAGGTGACCGGCGGCATGCGCAGGGGCAGCACGTAGGCATTCAGCGGCGGCCCGCCCGCGTGGGCCACGAAGCTGGTGAAACCGCTGGCCGTCGTCAGCACCGCGCCCAGCCACTTCGGCGGCGGCGGGCTGTCGGGGCGCGAGGGAAAGGCCAGCCGCTGCGCGAGGAACAGCAGCGTGAAGATGCCGACGATGCCGGCCACCAGCCGCGCGTCGAGCAGCTTGAACGACAGCGTGCCGATCACCGTGCCGACCAGCCCGAAGGGGATCAGGAAGCGCAGCAGCTTCGTGTCCCACTTTCCCCGATACGCCGCCAGTCCCATCATGTCCATCACGAACAGGATCGGCATCAGGATGGCGGCCGCGGCCGGCACGGTGACGGCGAGCGCCATGAAGGGGACCGCGAGCGAGCCGAAGCCGGCGCCGAAACCGCTCTTGCTGATGCCCAGGAGCAGGACGGCGGGGATGGCGACGGCGTAGAAGTGCCAGTCGGTGATGAGGGGGAAGGTCAAGCGAGCATTGTCGCTCGGCCTACTTGAGCCGGTTCTTCAGCGCCTGCAGCGACACCAGCAGGTCCGCGATGAACTTCGCGGTGGGCTCGTCGGTCAGTTCGCCTTGCGCGTTGAACTTGGTCTGCGCATTGCCGATGAAGACCTCGGGCTTGTTGACGGTGAAGGTGTTCATGTAGACCAGGATCTTGCGCAGGTCGTACTGGCCGCGCGCCGTGCCCAGCGGGCCGCCGCTGGCGCCCATGATCGCCACCGGCTTGCCGTCGAACGGCGGCTCCGGCGGGCGCGACATCCAGTCCAGCGTGTTCTTCAGCACGCCCGGCACCGAGAAGTTGTACTCGGGCGACACCAGCAGCAGCGCGTCGGCCGCGCGCACCTGCGCCTTCAGCGCCGCCACGGCAGCGGGCTCGCCGGCGGCGCGCACGTCGTCGTTGTAGAACGGGATGGCCGAGATGTCGGCGACGTCGATGGTCATGCCTTGCGGCGCCAGCTTCTGCGCCGCGCGCAGTGCCATGGCGTTGAACGAGGCCTTGCGCAGGCTGCCGCAGATTCCGAGAACTTTCATGTCTTCCTTCGTGTCTTGCATCAACTCACTCGGCGCGGATGCCGAGCGTCTTCACCAGTTTCGACCAATGATCCACGTCGCGCCGGACCACGGCGCGCGCATCGTCGCCGATCAGCGCCATCGGCTTGCCGCCGCCCTTGAGCAGCGCCTCCTGCACGTCGGGCATGGCCGCCACCTTGGCGAAATCGGCGCGCAGTTTCTGCAGCACCTCGGGCGGTGTCTTCGCCGGCGCGAACAATCCGAACCACGATTCCAGCTCCAGTTGCGCCGCGCCGCTTTCCAGCACGGTCGGGACCTGCGGGTGCATGGAGTTGCGCGCCGGGCCGGAGACGGCGAGCGCCTTCGCGTTGCCGGCATCCACCTGCACGCGCGCGGTGGGCGACAAATCGAAGAACAGGTCGACGCGGCCGCCCAGCAAGTCCTGGTAGGCCGGCTGCGCGCCGCGATAAGGCACGTGCGCCACCTCGACGTTCGCCAAGTGCCACAGCGCCGCCGCCAGCACGTGCTGGCCGGAGCCCACGCCGGCCGACGCATAGTTCAGCTTGCCCGGGTTGGCCTTCGCATGCGCCAGCACTTCGGGCAGGTTCCTGAACGGCAGGTCCTTGCGCGCCACCAGCGTGTAGCTGTAGCCGACCAGCAGGCCCACCGGTTCGAAGTCCTTGAGGCTGTCGTACGGAAGGTTCGGATACAGGCCGGGATTGAGCGCGAGGTTGGAGACCGAACCGATCAACAGCGTGTAGCCGTCGGCCGGCGCCTTGGCGGCGGCATCGGTGCCCACCAGCGTGCCGGAGCCGGTGCGGTTTTCCACCACGAAGCTCTGCCCCGTCACCTTGCCCATGCGGTCGGCGATGAGGCGGCCCACGTTGTCGAAACCGCCGCCGGGCGGCTGCGGGACGATGATGCGGACCGGCTTGGCCGGGTAGGCTTGCGACTGCGCGAACGGCGCCGCGCAGGCGAGCGCGGCGGCAGCGAGGAGGTGGCGACGGTCCATGTTCAGCGCTCCAGTTCGCCGCCGGCCAGCCAGCGCTCGCCGCGCTTGTACAACTCCTGCACCACCGGGCCCTTGAGCATCGGCATGTCCATCTTCACCTTGTAGCCGATGCGCGTCTGAATGTAGGCCAAGTGACGATAGCCTTCCGGCATGGTGGCCAGGAAGTCGGTGTCCAGCTTGAGCTGCGCGGTGGGATCCACCGGGTCGATGCGGTCCTTCTCGTAGATCGGCTGGCGGTGCAGCACCTTCCACTGCCCGTCGTGCTTCGTGATGAAGTCGTAGAAGCGGCCGGTGCAGACCACGTCGCACAGCACCGGACCTTCCGTGCCTTCGACCATGCCGCGCTGCGAGATGGTCATCTTGGTCTGCGCGATGGCGCGGTCGCCCCGGACCTCGATGGCGGAGCCGCCGAGGAAGTGGAGGATGCTCACGCCCTTGTCCCAGCCTTCCTGCGTCACGCGGATGAACTCGCGGAAGGGCCCCTGGAACCAGGTGGCCATCATCACGCCGTCCGGATGCCACACCGTGGCGAAGCGCTCCCAGTCGCCGGCGTCGCGCCAGACGGCCCAGCGCTCCACCAGTTCGCGCACCAGCAGCTTGTCGGTCATCTCATCGGTCATGCGGTCTCCTTGCCTGGCGACTCTAGCGGCCCGCGGGCCGCGCCGCCACGTGCCGGGCAGAAATGAGTTTTCCGCGGTGCGCAACACTCTGGTTGCGTCAGTGCTCCAACCCGAGGTACGCCTTGCGGATCTCCGGCCGGCTGACCAGGTCGCTCGCCAGCCCGTCCGCGACGATGCGGCCCTCTTCCATGACGTAGGCCCGCCGTGCCAGGTCCATGGCCATGGAGACGTTCTGCTCCACCAGCAGCACGGACGTGCCCGACGCGTTGATCTCCTGGATGGCCTTGAACATGTGCACCACCACCATCGGCGCCAGGCCGAGCGAGGGCTCGTCCAGCAGCAGCAGTTGCGGCCGGCTCATCAGCGCGCGGCCGATCGCCACCATCTGCTGCTGGCCGCCGGACAGCGCGCCGGCGGGGCTGCGCAACTTCTCCTGCAGCGCCGGGAACAGCGCCAGCACCTTATCCATGGAATCGGCCCGGTGCGCCTTCGCTTCCGGCAGGTAGCTGCCCAGCTCCAGGTTGTCCCGCACGCTCATCCCGGTGAACAGCCGCCGCCCCTCCGGCACCACCGCGATGCCGGCGGCGCAGAAGCGGTGGCTCGCCAGCTGCGTGATGTCCTGCCCGTCGAACGCCAGCCGGCCGCCGCGCGCGCGGTGCAGCCCTGCGATGACGTTGATCAGCGTGCTCTTGCCGGCGCCGTTCGGCCCGACCACGCACACCAGTTCGCCGCGGTCGACGCGGATCGACACGTCCCACAAAGCCGGCGCGGCGCCGTAGTTCACCTGCAGGTTGGCGACTTCAAGCATAGGCCGGCTTTCCGAGGTACGCGCTCACGACTTCGGCGTCCTTCATCACGTCGGTGGCCAGGCCCTGCGCGATCAGCTTGCCGTGGTTCAGCACCACGATGCGGTCCGTCAGCGCCATCACGGCGCGCATCACGTGCTCGACGAACACGATGGTGGAGCCCTGGTCGCGGATGCGGCGGATCAGCTCGATCGCCTCGTTGATCTCGCCCGGCGTCAATCCGGACAGCACCTCGTCCAGCAGCACCAGCCGCGGCCGCGCCGCCAGCGCGCGCGCCAGCTCGAGGAACTTCCGCTGGTGCAGGTTCAGGTCTTCGGGCAGCGCGTTGGCGCGCGCCTGCAGCCCGGTGAATTCCAGCCATTTCCAGGCTTCGCGCGTGGCGTCTTTCTCGTTCAGCGCGGCGCCGCCGAACATCGCCACCATCGACACGTTCTGCAGCACCGTCATGTGGGCGAAGGGCCGCGGGATCTGGTAGGTGCGCGCGATGCCGGCGCGCGCCATGCGGTGCGCCGGCGCGCCGGTGAGGTTGCGGCCATCGAAGATGACTTCTCCCGCGGTCATCGGGTAATGCCCGCTCACGACGTTGATGAAGGTGGACTTGCCGGAGCCGTTGGGCCCGAGCAGCCCGAGGATCTCGCCTTGCCGCACCTGCAGCGTCACGTCGTCCAGCGCCTGCACGCCCTTGAAGGCTTTCGACAAGCCGCGCACTTCGAGCAGCGGCGCGCCCGGAGTCGCGAGCGACGGGGCCTTTACTAACCCCTCTCCCGCTTGCGGGCCTCCGGGGTCCCCGAAAAAAATGCCTGCATTTTTCTCGGGGTGGGAGGTCGGGGTGGGGGTGAGGGCCTCCTCCTTCACCACCGTCTTCCGCTTCCTGAACACCTGCCCCAGGATGCCTTCCGGCAGGAACAGGATCACCAGCACCAGGATGGCGCCGACCGCGGCGCGCCCAGCCACGGCGGAGTCGCCGGCGGTGAAGAAATACAGCAGCCCGGTGATCGCCGTCGCCCCCACCGCCGGCCCCGCCCAGTGCCGGGTGCCGCCCAGCACGCTCATGAGCACCACGGTCAGCGGCACGGTGATGTTGAAGGTCTCGCCGGCCGTGACGTAGGAGACGAACAGCGCGTGGATGCCGCCCGCCAGCCCGGCCAGTGCGCACGACAGCGCGAACGCCACCAGCTTGTAGCGGAAGGTCGGCACGCCCATCACTTCGGCCACGTCCTCGTCGTCGTGGATCGCGAACAGCCCGGTGCCCAGCTTGGACGCGTACACGAGGTAGGCGGCGACCATCGTGACGACCGCCGAGACCAGCATCATGAGGTAGAGCGACGACGAGGGAGACGGCGCCAGCTTCGGAACCTGCACCGCATTGAGGTACACGCCCGGCCCGCCGTCGATGGGGGTGTTCAGGATGATGGTCGCCACGACGAAAGTGACCGCCAGCGTCAGCAGCGCGAACAGTTCGCCGCGCACCGCCTTGACGCGGAAGACGACGAAGCCGATGAACAGTCCCAGCAGCGCGGGCAGCAGGGCGGCGAAGGGCAAGGTGGCGAGGAACGGCCAGTTCCACTTGCCCGCCAGCACCGCCGTCGTGTACATGCCGACGCCGAAGAAGGCGCCGTGCCCGAAGGAGAAGTAGCCGGAATACCCGGACAGGATGTTCCACGACACCGCCAGCACCACCCAGTGGAACACCAGGTAGAGGATGGACTCGTAGAAGGTGGGCAGTCCCAGCCAGGGCAGCGTGGCGAACCCCGCACCGGCCAGCCCGATGCCCAGCAACGCGCGGTTCTTCATCCCAGCTTCCCCGGGCGGAACAGGAGCATCAGGATCAGCAGCGAGAAGGACACGATCGGCGCCCAGGATGGCGAGGCGACGGCCATCGTCACCGCCTCGCTCACGCCGATGATGACGCCGGCCACGAGGGGCCCGATGGCGCTTCCCAAGCCGCCGAGCATCACGGCGGCGAACACCACGCCCACCCAGGCGAAGATCTGCGACGGCGTCAGCGTGAAGGTCAGCGCCAGGCACACGCCGGCCACGCCGGCCAGTGCCGCGCAGCCGCCGGCCAGCACCAGCTCCAGCGTGCGCGCGTTAACGCCGAAGGCGGCCGCGATCGGCCCGTCCTCCGCCATCGCCCGCAAGGCCTTGCCCAGGTCCGTGTAGCGCATGCCGGCCCAGACCGCCAGCGAGATGCCCAGCGCCAGCACCAGCGTCAGCAGTTCCGGGATCGGCACGTACAGCTTGCCGATGGTGAACTTCATCGCGTTGTAGCTCGACTCCAGCTTGCGGTAGTCCGCGGTCCACACCGCCTGGATGCCGGCCTCGATCACCACCGTGATGCCGAAGGTGACCAGCAGCGAGTTGAAGGGCGTGATCCGGAACCGCGACAGCACCCACTGCATGGCGACGCCGACCACGAAGAACACCGGCGGCACCAGCACCAGCGCGAACAGCGGGTCCATGTGCCACGCCGTCGCCATCTGGTAGCTGAGGTAGCCGCCGAGGAAGACCAGGCCGAAGTGCGACAGGTTGATCTGCCGCAGCAGGCCCCAGGTGAGGCCCAGGCCCAGGCCGATGAGGCCGTACAGCGCGCCGATGAAGATGCCGGACAGGATCGCCTGGGCCAGCAGGTTGAAGCTGGGGAGCGTCATCGAGCCGGCGCGATCAGCGCATCTGCAGCGAAGCGCCGGGGGCCGCGAAGGACGGCGGCCACACCACCTTCCACTGGCCGCCCTGCACCTGCTTGATCTTCATCAGGTCGTCGCCGTAGTTGCCCGGGCCGTCGAAGCGCAGCCGGCCCTGGATGGTGTCGACCTTGTTCTTGCGCAGGTACTCGGCGATCTTCTTGTCGTCGAAGCTGTTGGCCCCGCGCACGCCCGCCTCCAGGATCTGCCAGGCGGAGTACGAAGCCGCCGCCTGCACCTCGACGTGCGTGTCGGGCAGGCCGGCAGCGGCGGCGCGCTCGTTGTAGATCTTGACGAACTGCGCCGCCGTCGCCTCGTTGGTGAAGGGCGGATGCTCCTCGAAGATCGTCACGGCCAGCGCGTTGGTGCCTTCCGGCGACTTGGTCATCGGGCCGGGCGCCGGGTACAGGTGGAAGTGCAGCGGCGGCACGTAGTCGATCTTCTTCATCGCCTCCAGCAGCATGTTGCCTTCCAGGCCGATGTCGCCCATCCACACGATGTCGGGATTCGCGTCCTTCACCCGCGCGGCGATCGGGCCGAAGTCCCGGTTGCCGAAGTCCCATTCGAGGAACAGCACTTCCTTCAGCCCGCGCTTCTTCGCCACTTCGCGGCCGCCCAGCGACATGTAGTGGATGGAGGGGAACTTGCTGGTGACGATGGCGATGGTCTTGGGCGGCTTGCGCGACGCCGCCAGCATGTCGAACAGCGAATTCGACACGGTCTCCTGCGGATTGGGGCCGAGCGACCAGGCCGGAAACTGCATCTCGTACTTGGCCATCGAGGGGATGCCGAAGGTGTGGTGCACCAACACCTTGTTGTAGCGCTGGGCCACGCCCATGGCGGACAGGATGGCGCCGGTGGCGTACGGCCCCATCAGCAGGTCGACCTTGTCGCTCGTCACCAGCTGCTCGTACAGCGTGCGCGCCAGGTCCGGCTTGGACTGGTCGTCCTTCACGATCCACTGCACCTGCCGGCCCAGCAGGCCGCCGCGCCGGTTCAACTGCTCCACGTAGATCTCGCCCACCAGCTTGTGGGTCATGGCGGTGGCGGACAGCGGGCCGGTCAGGGCCAGCGTGCTGCCGATGCGCAGGGGCTGCCCTTGCGCCAGCACCGGCAGGGCGAGGGCCGCGCCGGCGGCGCCGGTGGCGGTGAGAAGGCTGCGGCGTGAGAGAGTCATGGCTTGTCTCCTGGTCGTTTTGGGTCTGCTGTCAATCCACTTGCGCGCCCGAGCGCTTCACCAGCTCGGACCACTTGGCGATCTCGGTGCGGTTGAAGGCGGCGAGCTCGTCGCCCTTGAGCAGCGGCACCTCCAGCCCCTGCGCCGCCAGCTTGGCCTTCACCTCGGGATTCGTCACGGCCTGCGCCACGGCATCGCGCAGCTTGGCGAGCACCGGCGCCGGCGTGGCGGCGGGCGCGTACAACATGAACCAGGCGACGAGGTCGAAGTCGCCGTAGCCCTGCTCGGTGATCGTCGGCACGTCCGGCGCGGCGGCCGTGCGCTTCGCGCTGGACACGCCCAGCGCGCGCAGCTTGCCGCCCTTGACGTGCGGCATCACGGCGGCCGGGTGGTAGAACATGAACTGGACCTGGCCGGCCATCACGTCCGACATCGCCAGCCCGCCCTCCTTGTACGGCACGTGCACCATCTCGCCGCCCACGCGCGCCTTCAGCAGCTCGCCGGCCAGGTGGCCGGAGGTGCCGTTGCCGGCGGATGCGAAGCTGACGCCGCCGCTCTTGCCGGCCGCCGCCTGCAGGTCCTTCAGCGACTTCAGCGGCGAGTTGGCGGCCACCACCAGCAGCGTCGGCGTGTAGCCGGCAAAGCCGATGGGGGCGAAGTCCTTCTGCGCGTCATACGGCATCTTGCGGTACAGGCCCGGGTTGATGGCGTGCGTGCCGACCGTGCCCATGAGGATGGTGTAGCCGTCGGCCGGCGCCTTGGCGACGAAGTCGCTGCCGATGTTGCCGCCGGCGCCCGCCTTGTTCTCCACCACCACCGTTTGCCCGAGCCCCTTGGCCATGGCTTCGGCGAACACGCGCGAGATGATGTCGGTGGTGGTGCCCGGGCCGAAGGGCACGACCAGGCGCACCGGCCGGTTCGGGTAATCCTGCGCGGCGCCGGACAAGGGCGCGGCGAGGGCGATGCCGGCCAACGCGGCCAGCACGGTACGGCGGATGCTCACTTGCTTGTCTCCTTGACGGGCGTGCCGCGCGGCTTCCAGCCGTGCGACAGCTCCTCGTTGTGTTCGCCCAGCACCGGCGGCGCGGTCACTTCCAGCGGCCGCTGGCCGTCGAAGGAGACCGGCGAGCGCACCGTGCGGAAGGTGCCGACCACGGGATGCTCGGTCTCCACGAACAGCTGCAGGTGCTTCGCCTGGGCATCTTCGGGCACTTCGGCCGTCGTGTACATGGGGGAATGCGGCACGTCGTTGGCGTCCAGGCGGCGGCACCACTCGGCGCGGTCGCGGCTGGCGAAGATCGGCTGCATCACCTCGATCAGCGTCTCCTGGTTGGCGATGCGCGCCTGCCGGCTGGCGAAGCGCTCGTCCTGGAACAGGTCGGGCTTTTCCATCGCGTTGGCCAGGCCTTGCCAGAACTTCTCCGGCGACGACATGTGCAGCGCCAGCCACTTGCCGTCCTGGCAGGCGAACACGTACGACTGCGACACGCTGGGACGGCTGAACGGCCCCATGACCTCGTTGGCGGAGAACAGGTGCTGGAAGGCGTCGAGGTTGAAGTGCGTCATCGCCTCGAACATCGACAGCTCCACCTTGCGGGCGACACCGGTGCGCTCGCGCTCATACAGCGCGCCGAGGATGCCGTAGGCCGCATAGAAGCCGGTGACGAGGTCGGCGATGGCCGGGCCGGTCACGCGCGGGCTGGCCGGATTGACCAGCAGCCCGAGGAAAGCGCTGGCGGCTTGCGCCACGCTGTCGTAGGCGGGCCGGTGCGCGGCCGGGCCGCTGCTGCCGAAGCCGCTGATGCCGCAGTAGATCAGCCGCGGGTTGATGCCGCGCAGGCGGTCGATGCCGCAGCCTATCGTGTCGGCGAAACCGGGGCGGAAGTTCTGGATATAGACGTCGGCGTCCTTCACCAGTGCGTCGAACTTCTCCAGGTCCGCCGGCTGCTTGGTGTTGAGCGTGACGCTGCGCTTGTTGCGGTTGACCGTCTGGTAGTGCGGCGAATACAGGCCGCCCTTGAAGGCGCGGAACGGGTCGCCGGTACCGGGCAGCTCCACCTTCACCACGTCGGCCCCCAGGTCCGCCAGCAGCATCGACGCGGCGGGACCGGTGATGAAGGTGCCGTGCTCCAGCACCCGCACGCCGTCGAGGACCTTGATCACTTGCCGCCCTCCGCGGGCAGGACGCCCGTGTACTCGAACTCGCGCGTCGCCTGGTAGGACAGCGCAAAACCGATCGGGTCGTTCAGTTCCTCGTTCAGGTGCGCGATCAGGCTGGCGGTGCGGGCCAGCATCGGCACGCCGCGCAGGGCCGCGACCGGGAAGCCGACGCCCAGCAGCACCGCCGGGATCGCGCCCGACACGTTGAGCTTGAGGTCCTTGCCGATCACCTCGGGGATCACGTCTTCCACCGCCTTGGCGATCTCGACGAAGCGCTGGCCGCCGCCGGCGCGCTGCGACACGCCGAACAGCGCATCCACGCGCGGATCGCGCCGCTTGTGTTCCGGGTGGCCGTAACCGGCGATCGGCTGCTTGCGCTCGCGCCGGCCGGCGACGACGGACTTCGCCGCCGCGCGCAGGTCGCCGCTCTTCGTCGCCTCTGCTTCGATCTCGACGTACAGGCGCCCCGCGGTTTCCGAAGCGCCGAGGATCACCGAACCGGAGCCGAGCAGGCCCGCCGCCACGGCGCCCTGCATCGCGTCGGGCGCGGCGGCTAGGGTCATGCGCGCGGCCTGCACGCTGGGCACCAGCCCGTGCTCGGCGATCGCGACCAGCGTGGCGTTGAGCACCTGGCTGGCCGCCGCATCGGGCTTGCGGCCCGTCAACAGCAGGAAGAAGTAGTCGCCGAAATTCACCTGCCCGATCAGGTCGCGGGCGAGGTCGTGGCCCCGCACGACGATGGTGTCCTCGTTCGACGTGCAGATCGCCGAACGCGGTTGGGTTGCCTTGCCGATCTTCATGCCGAGGGCACCAGGCGGAAGTCGTACTTCGCCGTGTAGAACGGCTGCTTCATCTCGCGGCCATCCGGCGCCTTGCCCGGCGAATGCTTGGGAAAGTCGACGATGAGGCTGTTGCGCACGCCGAAGACCGCATCCGAATCCAGGTACGGGCTGTCCTTGACGAAGATGTGCGTGACCAGGCGCTCATGCCCGGGCGCGCTGAGCATCATGTGCATGTGGCCGGGCCGGTTGAGGTGGCGCCCCATCTTCGCCAGCATCCCGCCCACCGGGCCGTCACCCGGCACCGGGTAGAAGGTCGGCTTGATCGACCAGAAGCGGTAGTTGCCGTCCCGGTCGGTGCGGAACTGGGCGCGCAGGCTCATGCTGTCGCCCTTCTGCATGTCGTAGAAGCCTTCGGAATCGCCGGACCAGACGTCCAGCTCGCAGTTCGCGATGGGCTGGCCCGCCGTGTCCGTCACGCGGCCGTGGTACAGCGTCGGCTCGCCGTGGCCCTCGCCGATGTCGTCGCCCAGTTCCTTCTTCGGCGCGCCGGGCCAGAAGAAGGGGCCCTGCACCGTGGCCTCGGTCGGCTGCTCGCCCGGCTTGTCCTTCAAGCGGTGGCGGTGAGGAACTGGATGCCGGCCATCCATTCGTCCGGCGTCAGGTCGACCTCGCGGGCGAAGGCATGCGCGTGCTTCACCAGCGCCGTCATGACCTGCTTGAAGCGCGGGTCCTTGCAGTCGCCCATGCGGTCGACCACCGCCTGCGCGAAATCGCTCACCTCGAGTTGGGCCATGGCTTGTCTCCTTGCATCCCGGCGCAGTCTAGGCACCGGCGATCCCCTACGAAAGTGATGAATTTCGACCGTTATGATCGATGTCATCGATCGCAATACGGGCGAACCCGCACATGGAACTGCGCCACCTCCGCTACTTCGACGCCATCGCCGAAACCCTGAACTTCACCCGGGCGGCGGAGCGCCTGCACGTCACCCAGTCGACCCTGTCGCACCAGATCAAGCAGCTGGAGGACGAGCTCGGCACGCCGCTGTTCGACCGCAGCGGCAAGCAGGTGCGCATGACGGAGGCCGGCGAGATCCTGCGCAGCCACATGACGCCGGCGCTGGCGCAGATCGACCTGGGCCTGCAGGCGCTGCGCACGCCGGCGGCGGCCGTCACGGGCAGCGTCCGGCTGGGCACCACGCCCAGCTTCAACACCCGCATGGTTCCCCAGTGCGTGGCGACCTTCCTGAACCACTACCCGAGCGTGCAGGTGAACGTGGAAGAGCTCGCGGCGGCCAGGATCCTGCAACGCCTGCGCAGCGGGCACCTGGACATGGCGGTGTCCTATGCGCCGGGCGACAGCAGCGAGCTCTGGTTCGAGCCCCTGTACAACGAGGAACTGCGGCTGGTGGTGGGCGTGAACCATCCGCTGGCGCGGCGCCGGCGCGTGCGCATGGTCGAACTGCACAACGTCCGCATGGTGCTGCTGTCCGCGCAGTTCCTCACCCGCAAGCTGCTCGACGACTGCTTCGTGGCGGCGCGGGCCAGGCCGGTCGTCATCGCCCAGCTGAACTCGGTGGCGCCGATGATCGAGCTGATCCGGCAGACCGACCTGGCCGGCATCATCACGGAGACGGCGGTGTCGCAGTCGGCGGACCTGCGCGTGATTCCGCTGGAAGACCCCACGCCGATCCGCACGCCGGGCCTGCTGTGGCAGAAGGGCGCGACGCGCTCGCCGGTGCTCAAGCACTTCGCGGAGATCATCCGCCGGGCGGCGGGGACGGCCGCCTGAACGCCGTCAGCGCTGGCCGAACGTCAGGCCCTCGAACAGGTCCTTGTGTTGCCGCGGCTGGCAGCGCCAGTACTGCTTCGGCGCGAACACGTGGTCGCCCAGTTCGGCCGCCGCATGCCAGGGCCAGCGCGGGTCGTACAGCATGGCGCGCGCCAGCGACACCGCATCGGCCTCGCCGTTGGCGATGATGGCCTCGGCCTGCTGCGCTTCGGTGATCAGCCCGACGGCGAGCGTCGGCAAGCCGACCTCCGCCTTCACGCGCTGCGCATAGGGCACCTGGTAGCCGGGTCCGAGCTTGATCGCCTGCTGCGGCGAGACGCCGCCCGTGGTGACGTGGATGGCGGCGCAGCCGCGGGCCTCCAGCGCCTTCGACAGCGCCACGGTGCCTTCGATGTCCCAGCCGCCCGGCACCCAGTCGGTGGCGGAGATGCGGGCCCACACCGGGCGGTCCGCCGGAAAGGCCGCCCGCACCGCATCGAACACCTCGATCGGAAAACGCATGCGGTTGTCCAGGCTGCCGCCGTAGGCATCTTCGCGGTGGTTCGCCAGCGGCGAGAGGAACTGGTGCAGCAGGTAGCCGTGCGCCATGTGGATCTCGATGCCGTCGAAGCCGAGGCGCGCCGCGCGCCGCGCCGCCGCCACGAAGTCGTCGCGCACCTTGTCCAGGCCCGCACGGTCCAGCGCCCGCGGGGCCTCCTCGCTGTCCGAGTGCGGCACGGCGCTCGGCGCAACCGTCTCCCAGCCATTGGGCTCGCCGGACCGGATCTGCAGCCCGCCGTCCCACGGCGCGCGGCTCGAGCCCTTGCGTCCCGCGTGCGCGAGTTGCACCGCCATGCCGATGGGCGAGTACTTGCGCACCGCCTGCAGCACGCGCTGCAGCGCGGCTTCGTTCGCATCCGAATAGAGGCCGAGGTCGCCGGGCGAGATGCGGCCTTCGGGCGACACGGCGGTGGCTTCGACGATCAGCAAGCCGGCACCGGACACCGCGAGGCTGCCCAAGTGGATCATGTGCCAGTCCGTCGCCGAGCCCTCCTCGGCGGAGTACTGGCACATCGGCGCGATGACGATGCGGTTGGCCAGGCGCAGGGCGCCGATGGAGAAAGGTTCGAACAGGCGGCTCATGCCCGCAGGCTACCGCAAGGACCGCCTCCCCTGCGCGCGGCCCCTGTCGACGCCCTGACGGAAGCGCCTACAGGCCGTGCTGGCAGTCGCCCGCGCGCGCCTTCGCCATGTCCGTTGCGGACGGCACGCCGTCGTCGACCGGCAGTGCGGTCCGGTCCAGCGGCGCCGGCGGGATGACGGAGGAACGGGCGGCGACGGGGACAGCGGCCGCGGCCTCGCGGACCTGCACGGTCGGCGCCCGCCGTGTCGGCGCGTCCAGTGCCGCGATCGCGAAGCCGCCGACCAGCGCGGCCGTGACAGCGCCGATCCAGCGAGCCCGCGGGTGCGGGTCGTGGCCCGCCGGGGTTGGAGATGGCTCGGCCGCACCGGCCGGTTGCTCACGAACGAGATAGCACATGGCGCGCTCCTTCACTCGGTCCCGCCAGTATGGACCCGCCGCGCCGCGCAAGCCGTGATTTTTCGCGCTGTCGGGCAGGCATTTGTAAGAGCGGTGAACTCCCCCCGGTAGGACATATCCGACCACCTTCACAGCTTTTCGTGGAGTCCTTGCCGAGATGTGGAAATCGCTTGCCGCCGCCTTCGTCACCGCCGCCGCGCTCGCATCCGGCCTGGCCAAGGCCGACCGCCCGGATGAGTTCACGCAGGGCATGGAGACGATGTGGGAAGTGATGTGGCACCAGAGCGGCATCCCGACCCGCCTGGTCCGCTGGGAAGTGGACATCAAGGTGCGCGTGACGGGCGTGAACGCCGCCGCGCACAGGCAGCCCACGCTGCAAGCCCTGCGAGCGGTGGCGGCCGAAGCCGGCGTGCGGGTGATCGACGTCAGCGACGCGCCCGACGCCGCGCAACGGGCCAACCTCAGCATCGAGATCACCCCGAACACGGAGCTCAGCGAGAACCAGCCTTGCGAAACGCGGCTGGACTTCCAGGCGGAAGACCGCATCGAATCGGCCTCCCTGCACATGCGCGACGCCGATGCGGCGCGTTGCATCTACCACGAGGCCATGCACGTGATGGGCGTGCGGGGCCACCCCGAAGGCGACACGGTGCTGAGCTACTTCACCAGCCACGTCGAGGGCCTGCAGCCGCTGGACAAGGCGATGCTCAAGGCGTGGTACTCGCCGCAGGTGCGCGGCGGCATGACGCCCTTCGAAGTGATGCCGGTGCTGGCCGAGGAACTGGTGAAGATCCACCCCGACCGCCAGCACGCGCTGCAGTCGCGCGACCGCTTCTTCGCACAGACCATCCAGCAGATGCAGGCGTTCGCCGAGGGCCGGGGCGACGTCCCGGAGATCGTCAAGCGCTGCGGCAAGGCCACCGACGCCGGCATCCGCGTCGGCCGCATGGAGATGAGCTACTTCCTCGGGGTCGCCTACCAGCAGGGCGCCACCGTGGCGAAGGACGGCGCGCAGGCCTCCCGGTGGCTGCAGCATGCCGCCAGCCTGGGCAGCCGCACCGCCCAGGCGCGACTGTCGAGCACCGCGCGGGCGCGCAGCTGACGCTGCGAACGAGCCTGCCGGCGGCTGTCAAGCCCCGGCAAGGATTTCATGCGGGTTCTCACGAAGGAACACACGATTCTCACCCGTTTGAGGGACACTCGCCGCATGGCAAAGAAAATCGCAGTACACGCAGCAGACCTCGACAACATCGTCACCTTGATCGAGGACGCCGCGGACCTCACACCCAAGGAGCTCGAACAGGAGCGCCTGGCGAAGATGGAAGAATTGAAGAAACTCAGCTGGATGGCGCACAGCGCGGAGCAACTGGCCGGGCGCATCCCGGTTTCGGTCTTCGCCATGGGCGACCTCGCCACCGCCAGCTGATCGCCGGGCGCCGCGCGCACCGGCCGACGCGTCACCGCCCCTGCGGAACGACGGCGCCGTTGGAAAACACCACATAGCTGCGACGGCCCACACCCGGGCCGCCGCCGCCTTGGCCTGACCACTCGATGGTGCCCAGCGCCCGGGGCGCCGTGGCTTCCGTCCGCGCGGCCGCAGTCCGCACCGGGACGACGCCGGCGGCCAGGTTGGCTGTTCGCAGCGGCGCCACGCCCGGCCCGCCCAGCATCGCATTCAGCCGGTCGGCCTGGCGCGCGCCTTCACTGGTGTTGCGGATGTGCCGCTGCGTCTCCACCGGCAGGCTGTGCGTGTTCAAGCCGCTCCATGCGTTGCGGGCCCGGGTCGAGAGGTTGTAGTAGACCGACACCCCTTCGCGCAGCTTGGCCGCGCGCTGGTCCGGCGACAGGCCCAGGTGCGCGATGCGTTGCGCGCTCCAGACCGCAGCCTCGCGCAGCAGGCGCGCGGCCGCGTGTACGGCCTCGAACGCGTTGTTGGGATCCTTCAAGCCCACGGCGCGCGCGGTGGCCGGCTCGAACTGGCCCAGGCCCTCGCTCACCACGCCGTTCCTGCCGATGCCGGCGCGCGGCACCCAGCTGGTCTCGGCACTGATCACGCCATAGACGTCGCGGAAATCGAGCCCGACTTCATGCAGCCGCGCCTTTTCGGCGGCGGAGCGGGCCAGCCGCAGGCGGGACGGAGCGTCGATCGGCTCGGACGCCGCGAAGGCGCCGGTGGCGCCAAGCAGCAGGGAAACGACGGCGAAACAGGCACGGGAATGCGGACGGAACATCTTGATCATGTAGGTCGAGACCAGACGACCTTGTACGACCGTTCCTACAGGATTCGATCAGGCGCCCTGCCCGCCTGGCTCAACAACGCGCATTTCCGGGAAAAATTCGCGGCTCAACCGCGGCCGCCGCGTCCTCTTGCCGCGGTGGCGGCTGCCTCGGCAGCCCGCAGCTTGTCCTTCTTGCTCGGGCGCTTGCCCTTGATGCCGCCCGTGCCGGGCACGGCTGCCGGGGCCTCCTCGACCGGCTCGAAGCCGGCCACCTGCTCCCGGTCCAGCCGCATGGCGTGGCGCTTCTCGATCAGGCGGAAGTGCGGCTCGGTGGCCGCGCTGACGAAGCTCACGGCCAGTCCGGTCGCACCGGCGCGCCCGGTGCGGCCGATGCGGTGCACGTAGTCGTCGGCCGAGCGCGGCAGGTCGAAGTTGACCACCGCGTGCAGGCCCGGGATGTCGATGCCGCGGGAAGCCAGGTCGGTGGTCACCAGGACGTCGAGTGCCCCGGTCTTGAAGTCGCGCAGCACGGCGGTGCGGCCGCCCTGGCTCATCTCGCCATGCAGCGCCGCGGCGCTGACGCCGCGCTCCAAGAGCTTGCGCGCCACGTGCTCGGTGGCGTGGCGCGTGGCCACGAACACCAGCACGTTGCGCCAGCCGCCCTGTTGCACCAGGTGGCGCAGCAGCTCGGTGCGGCGCGGCGCATCCACCGCGATGGCCCGCTGCGCGATGGCCGGCTCGGCGCGCTCTTCCGCCGCCGCTTCGACCCGCACGGCGTCGTGCAGCAAGGCGTCCGCCAGCCTTTGCACCTCCGGCGGGAAAGTGGCGGAGAACAGCAGGTTCTGGCGGCGCTCGGGCAGCGCGGCCAGCACGCGGTCGCGCTCCTCGGCGAAGCCCAGGTCCAGCAGGCGGTCGGCCTCGTCGAGCACCAGCGCCTCCACCGTATCGAGCCGCAGCGCGTTGCGCTCCATCAGGTCCAGCAGGCGCCCGGGCGTGGCGACCACCACGTCGGCACCGCCGCGCAGGTTCATCATCTGCGGGTTCACCGAGACGCCGCCGAACAGCACCGCCACCTTCATCCGGTGCAAGGATGCGCCGAGCTGGCGGAAAGCCTCGCCCACCTGCGCCGCCAGTTCCCGCGTCGGCACCAGCACCAGCACCCGCACCCGCCGGAAGGCTTGCTGCCGTCCGGCCACCAGGCGCTGCAACAGGGGCAATGCGAACGCGGCCGTCTTGCCGGAGCCGGTGGGGGCCAGCCCCAGCAGGTCCTGCCCTTGCAGCAGCGGCGGAATGGCCTGTACCTGGATCGGTGTCGGCACGCTGAAACCGGCCTGCCTGCACGCGCCGGCCAGCTCCGCGGAGAGCCCCAACGATTCGAACGTCGAATCGCTCATGGCGAGCGGTGCAACCGCGGCGCGGACAGGGCCTGCAGGCTTTCCGTGATGGCGACGTCGACGTCGCGCCACTTGCCGGCCAGCCCGGCCGCGGGCAGCGCCTTCTCCAGCGCCTTGAGCTCGCGCACGCCGGGCGCCACCTTGATCTGCGCGATGGCGGCCGCCGGGTTGCCCGCGCGCAGCAGCGCGACGACCTTGCCGGGCCAGGGGGAGGGAGATGCCAAGGCGATGTTCCTTCGTGGGTGGAGGCACGATTGTCCTTGGTATCCTGCCGCACCGCATGCCATCGCAGTCCATGGACGAATACAACCAGATCGAGCCCCCGCCTTCCTTCGTCGCGCTGTTCGCCTCGCCCACGGGCCACAAGCTGCTGGAACCGATGTCCACCGTGCGGCAGCGCTACGAACTGTGCGAGGACCTGGCGCAGGCCCTGACGGAACAGGCTTCTGTCCATCTCTTCAGGTCCGGTGCCGGGGAACCCGAGGTGCTGGAGAAGATGGAACTGGCGTTGACGACGGAGGAATCGCCCGTCACGGTCACCGAGGCGAAGTGGGTCGTGACGCGGCTGGCCGAGCTGCTGGGCTGGGAGCTGCATTGACGCACCGCTCCATCTATCTCGCCGGTCCCGACGTGTTCAGGCCGGACGCCGCGGACCACGGCCGCAAGCTGTTGGCGCTGTGCGCCGAATACGGGTTCAAGGGCGTCTTTCCGCTGGAGCCTTCGCTGCCGGCCGGCCTGTCGCCCCGGGAACTGGCCGCGCACATCTACGGCGCGAACGTGGCGCACATCGAAGCCTGCGATGCCGTGGCCGCCAACCTCGACTTCTTCCGCGGCCCCGAGCCGGACAGCGGCACCTGCTTCGAGGTGGGCTACGCCGTGGCTCGCGGCAAGCCGGTGGTCGGCTATGTGCCGGACGACGGGACCTTCGCGCAGCGCATCCGCCGGCGGCACCCACACGCCGTCGGCGAGGGGCTGGTGGACGCCAGCGGCTGGCAGCTGGAAGAGTTCGGCCTGCCGCTCAACCTGATGCTGGGCGTGCCCTGCCGCGTGATCGTGGGCGACCTGCGGGCGGCGCTGGAACTGTTGCGGGCGGAACGCGAAAGCTAGAAGCGCACGCCCGCGCGCGCGGCTTCGCACACCGCGTCGTAGGTCCACCCCAGTTCCGCGCCATCGACGGGCCTTACCGGCCCCGGCACGCTGGACATGAAGACCGGCGACCCCGCGCCGTCGTAGGCATGCATGGCGAGCGTGCGCAGCGTGCGCCGGCTGCAGTCGAATTCGGTGAGCACGGCGCTGCGGTTCACGCGCACCGGGCCGAGGCGCTGCACCGCGAGTTCAGGCGCGACCGCGGGCCGTCCCCACCAGCGCACCCACACCGTCGCGCGCGCCCCTTCCAGGTGCAGGGAACCCAGGTCGATGCCGACGTCGGGCGCACCGGGCACGGCGGTCCACGATGCGGCCGCGGCGCCGGCGCAAGCCGAGGCGATGGCCGCTGCGAACACGAGCTCGCGAAACTTCATCGCTGCACCCTTGGAGCGGAGGGACCTTCATCCTAGACGTGTTCGATCCCCCGCGGTCTTGCACTGCAACATGGAAGATTCAGGCATGCGCGACGCGGTAGAGGCCCACGTCGATGCGGCCGCTGCGGAATCCCGCTTCGCAATAGCAGAGGTAATACTCCCAGAGGCGCCGGAAACCGTCGTCGAAGCCGAGCGCCGCGATCGCCGGCCAGTTCGACAGGAAGCGCTGCCGCCAGTCCACCAGCGTCTGCGCGTAGCTGAGGCCGAAGTGCAGGTCCTCCTCCAGCCGCAGGCCGGCCGCCCGCGCGTGCTCGCGCAAGGCCTGGCGCGTGGGCAGCATGCCCCCGGGGAAGATGAAGCGCTGGATGAAGTCGGCGCCGGCGCGGTAGCGGTCGAACCACGGCTCGCCGATCGTGATGACCTGCAGCACCGCCTGGCCGTCGGCGGCCAGCCGCTGCCGCAGGACGTCGAAGTAGGCCGGCCAGTAGCGCTCGCCCACGGCCTCCAGCATCTCGATCGAGACGATGCGGTCGTAGCTGCCTTCGACGTCGCGATAGTCCTGCAGCCGCAGGTCGAGATGCGATGCCAGGCCGCGCCGCTTGCCGTGCGCCTGCGCGTGCGCGAGCTGCTCGGTCGAGAGCGTCAGGCCGGTGACGTGCGCACCGTGGCGCTGCGCCACGTGCGCGGCCAGCGCGCCCCAGCCGCAACCGATCTCCAGGACGCGAGCGCCGCGCGGGGTGTCCAGCAGGCGGACGATCGCATCCAGCCGCAGCTCCTGCGCCTCCTCCAGCGTCTCGCGGCCCGTCGGATAGAGCGCGCTGGAATACAGCATGCTGGCGTCCAGCCATTGCGCGTAGAAGGCGTTGCCCAGGTCGTAGTGGAACGCGATGTTCTGGCGGCTGCCGCGCCGGGTGTTGGCGTGCGCCAGGTGCAGCAGGCGCGACAGCGCGCGCCAGGGCGCGGAGCCCTGCAACGCGCTGTTCCATGCATCTTCGTTCGCCGCGCCGAGCAGCAGCAGCGCGGTCAGGTCCGGGCTGGACCAGTCGCCGTCGCGGTAGGAGGTGGCCAGTCCGATGTCGCCTTGCACCAGCAGCCGCCACAGCGGCCGCCAGCGGTGCAGCCGCAGCGTGGCGTCGGGGCCGGGCTGGCTGCCGCGCGCATGCAGGCGTTCGCCGCCGGGCAGCTCGATGCACAGCGTGCCGCTGCGCAGGCGCTTGAGAAGGCGGCCGACGACGGCGCGCAGCGGCTGGCGCCAGGACGGCGAAAGGCGGAGCGCGGGAGCGAGGTTTTCGACGGGCGTGTCGGTGCGGGCGTTCATGGTCGGGGCTCGGGGGGAACGATGGTCAGGGGCTCGGCGGCGCGCGGCGGCCGGTGCAGGAAGGGGACGCGCTTGCGCCAGAGCAGCAGCGCCTCCCAGTGGATGGCGGCGATCACCTTCACGGTGAGCAGCGGATACAGCAGCAGGGCGCGCAGGAGGCCGGCGTCGGTCAGGGGATGGCGGCGCGCGCCGTGCGTGGCCAGCAGCAGCGGGCCGCCCTCGTCGTGGACGTCGACACCGATCGACAGCGGCCCGCCGTCGGCGTCACCGGGCGGCCGGAGGCGGAACGCGTACTCGGCCTCCATGCCGATGAAGGGCGACACGTGCATGCGCTTGGCGCAGCGCTGGGCGATCTGGCCGCCGGCCTGCGCGTCGCGGGCCTGCTCGCCGCTGACCGCCAGCAGGTAGCGATGCCGTTCGCCGAAGGTGCTGTTCACCTCGTACACGATCGCCTGCAGGCCGCCCCGCGGCGCGTCGCAGAAATACACGCTGAGCGGATTGAAGGCATAGCCCAGGATGCGCGGCATGGTGTGCAGCCGGATGCGGCCGCCCGGCGCCAGGCCCGCCGCGACCAGCCAGCGATCGACCTGGTCGCGCAGGCGCGGCGTGCTGCCGTCGCCGTGGTCCGCCTCGCGGAAGCTGAAGACGTTGCCGCGGTTGACCGACAGCAAGCCCAGGCGATCCACTTCCGCCAGCTCGTCCAGGTCCAGCAGCAGGGAGAACATCGCGTAGCGCAAGCGGTGCGCGCTCGGACGCAAGCGCTGGTGGACCACGTGGCCGCGATAAATCGCAGACGATTTCATGCGGGGACGTGCACGGGGTCCGGCTGCGGCTGCAGGTGGATGCGGCCCGATTCGTCGGGCACCTTCCAGGGACGACGCACCTGCCCCAGCGCCTCCGCCACGGCCAGGCCCGCCTGCAAGCCGTCTTCATGGAAGCCCGCGCCGAAGTAGGCGCCGCAGAACCACGTGCGCTGCCGCCCTTGCAAGGCCCACAGCTTGCGCTGCGCGCGCATTGCCGCGGCGTCGAACAGCGGATGCTCGTAGATCTCGGTGCGCAGCAGGTGCTTCGGCTCCGGCGGCCGCACCGGATTCAAGGTGACGAACAGCGGGTTGTCCTCGGGAATGCCCTGCAGCCGGTTCATCCAGTACGTCACGCAGGGCGGCTGATCCGGGGCGGTGCGGTCGGCCAGGTAGTTCCAGCTGGCCCACACGCCGCGGCGCACCGGCATCAGCGCCGGGTCGCGATGCAGCACCGCGTGGTTGCGGCTGTAGCCGAAGGCGCCGAGCAGGCGACGCTCGTCGTCGTGGGCGTCGGGCAGCAGGCGCAGCGCCTGGTCCGCGTGCGTGGCCACCACCACCTGGTCGAAGCGCCCGGGCCACCAACCGGCGCGCGTGCGCAGCGCCACGCCCTCGGCGTCGCGCCGGATCTCCAGCACGCCGTGGTCCAGGTGCAGGCGGCCGGCGAAGGGTTGCGACAGGCGCCGCACGTATTCGCGGCTGCCGCCGTCGACCGTCCGCCAGACCGGGCGGCCGCTCACCTGCAGCAGCCGGTGGTTCTCGCAGAAGCGCAGGAACGCCTCGGTCGGGTAGTCGGCCACCTTTCCCGGCGAGGCCGACCAGATCGCGGCGGCCATCGGCAGCAGGTGGTCGTCGCGGAAGGCGTCGCTGTAGCCGCGGCTGGCCAGGTATTCGCCCAGGGGCTGCAGGCCCGCGGCCGCGCCGTCGCCGGGCGCTTCGCGGTAGAAGCGCGCCAGGTCGCGCAGCATCGCCCAGAACCGCGGGCGCACCAGGTTGCGCTTCTGCGCGAACAGGCCGCGCAGGTCGGTGCCCGCGTACTCGAGAGCGCCGCCGTCCAGGCTGACCGCGAACGACATGTCGGACGGCTTGGTCGGCACGTCCAGGTGGCGGAACAGCGCCGTGAGGTTGGGATAGGCCGGCTCGTTGTAGACGATGAAGCCGGTGTCCACCGGCACGTTGCCCGCCGGCCCCGGCGCATCGACGGTATGGCTGTGCCCGCCGCTGCGGCCGTCCGCCTCGAACACGCTCACCTGGTGCCGCTGCGACAGCAGCCAGGCGCAGGAAAGACCGGAGATGCCGGAGCCGACGACGGCGACGCGCAGGGCGCGGGGATCGGGGAGACGCGAGGGGGCCATGCCAGCCTTACGCAGCGGCCGCCCGATTGGATGTGGTGGCGTCAGGCTTTCTGGAAATGCAGCATCACGGCCGCCGCGATCCAGGCCGCCACCCCCGTGGCCACCGTGCCCCAGGCCATGTCGGCCAGGGTGACGGACCAGGGCCAGCCGCGCAGCGTGGCCTGGTTGGTCAGGTCGTAGGTGGCGTAGGCCAGCAGGCCCAGCGCGGCGCCGCGCAGCAGGGCGCCGCTGGCCGAGCCGGAGGCGACGGCAGGCGCGACCGCGAAGCCCACGATGCCGGCGACGTACAGGAAATAGAAGGCCGCGGCCGGTCCAAGCGCGAACTTCTCGGCCATCAGGTTGCCCAGCGCCGGCCGGTACAGGCGGTCGGCCATGGTGGTGAGCCAGGCGGCGTCCAGGCCGAGGAAGGCGAGCCCCGTCAGGACATAGGCGGCGACGAATTGGAGAACGGTCATGGTCTTGGGGGTCGTGGGATGAAGGGACTGGTGCGGCGCACGTAGTCGGCATAGCCCGGCCGGCGCTCGGCGATGTCCTGCTCCAGCAGGCTGACGCCCGAGACTTTCAGCAGCAACACCGTCATCAGGATCGGCGAGGCCAGCGCCCAGGCGGCCGGCAGGCCGCCGCCCGCGACCGCCATGCAGCCCAGGCCCCACCAGACGCAGGCTTCGCCGAAGTAATTGGGATGGCGCGACCAGCGCCACAGGCCGTGCCGCAGCACCTGGCCGTGGCTGGCGGGATCGGCCTTGAAGCGCGCCAGCTGCGCGTCGGCGATGGTTTCGAAGACGATGCCGAACAGGGCCAGCGTGGCGCCGATCAGGTCCCAGATGCCGAAGCCGCGCGGATGGGCGGCGCCCGCCAGCAGCGGCCAGGACACCACCCACGCCAGCACGGCCTGCAGCAGGAACACCGTGAACAGGCTGCGCAGCGGAAAGGCAGCGCCATGCTCCCGGCGCATCGCGGCGTAGCGGCGGTCCTCGCCATGGCCCCGGTTGCGCCAGGTGATGTGCGCGGCCAGCCGCAGCGCCCACAGGGCCAGCAAGGCGAACATCCAGGTCGCGCGGTCCGCCGCGGACCACCCCGCCGCGAGATGCCAGGCGTACACCACCGCCGGCGCCGCGACCAGCAGCCCCCAGGCGCGGTCGGCCAGGCTGGCGTCGCGCAGCGGCAGGCTGGCGGCCCACACGGCCACGGCCAGGCCGACGGCCGGGACCAGTCCGAGGAAAGCGAGGCCGAGCATGGGGACCGTTACGCAGCGCCGGCGCCACTGGATTCAGCCGCTCCTGTCGAGTCACATTGAACTGTCTCTGAATCATGAACAAACTGTCATCGTCACGATTCTTTATCAGGGACGGCAGCATCAATAGACTGGAGCCATTCACAAGGAGCCTCCATGTCCACGCTGCCCTCCCTCTTCGTCTCGCACGGCGCGCCCACCTTCGCCATGGAACCCGGCCTGGCCGGGGCGCAACTGCGCGCGCTGGGCCGTGCGCTGGGCAAGCCCGAGGCCATCGTCATCGTCTCCCCGCACTGGATGACCCGCGGCGTCGAGATCACCGCCGCCGAGCGACCCGAGACGATCCATGACTTCGGCGGTTTCCCGCGCGCGCTCTACGCCTTGCAGTACCCGGCGCCCGGTTCGCCGCGGCTGGCCGCGCGCATTCGCGAAGTGCTGCTCGCCGGCGGCATAGCGGCGTCGCTGGACGCGCAACGCGGGCTGGACCACGGCGCCTGGGTGCCGCTGATGCACCAGTACCCCGACGCGGACGTGCCGGTCGTGCAGGTTTCGCTGCCATTCGATACCGACGCTGCCAAGGCCTTCGCGCTGGGCCGCGCACTTGCGCCGCTGGCGGACGAAGGCGTGTTGATCGTCGGCTCGGGCAGCCTCACCCACAACCTGTACGAATTCCGCACGGGCGAAGTGCGGGAAGCGGCCTATGCGCGCGAGTTCAGCGAGTGGGTCCGCCAGGCGGTGCAGGACGGCGACACGCAGCGGCTGCTGGATACGCTGGAGCGTGCCCCGCATGCGCAACGCGCGCACCCGACCACCGAGCACTTCCTGCCCCTGCTGGTGGCAGCCGGTGCGTCACGGGAGCCAACCCCGGCCACCGTGCTGGACGGCGGCATCCGCCACGGCGTGCTGGCCATGGAGTCCTACCTGTTCGGCGAACGGGTCACGCTGCAGGTCGAGGAGACGGTCGATGCATGACGCCGCCATCGTCATCGCCCGCCCGCCAGGGGCGACGCAGCTCGTGCTGCTGTTCCATGGGGTCGGCGCCTCGGCCGCCGACCTGGCGCCCGTGGGGGAAGCGATCGCCCTGGCGCGGACGGACGCCGTGGTCGTCAGCGTCGATGCGCCGCACCCGTCCACGCTCGGCAGCGGCCGCGAGTGGTTCCCGGTGGTCGGCATCACCGAGCAGAACCGGCCCCAGCGCATCGAGCAGGCCCTGCCCCTGTTCCTGGACACGGTGGCGCACTGGCAGCGGGCCGCCGGCATCGGGCCGGCGGCCACCACGCTGGTCGGCTTCTCGCAAGGCGCGATCCTGTCGCTGGAAGCCACGCAGGCCCAGGCGCCGGGCGCCTTGGCCGGAAGCGTGGTTGCATTGGCAGGCCGCTTCGCGTCGCCCGTGCGCCGCGCGCCAGCGGGCCTGCGCTTCCACCTCGTTCACGGCGAAGCGGACGGCGTGGTGCCGGCGCGCTATTCGGTGGAGGCGGCCCAGGCGCTGCAGGCCCTGGGAGGCGACGTCACGCTCGACCTGTTGCCCGGCCTCGGCCACGGTATCGACGCGCGAGCGCTGGGGCTGGTGACCGCCCATGTCGGCGGGCGGAGCTGACGTGCCCTCGAGACAGCGGAAGACTGGCTGATGCCGCACGCGGCGCGCCTGCGCGGCCAGGTGCTCGAGGTGGGCGGCGACCCCCGCCGTCGGTGGCGGGCCGGCAGCACTTCGTCGCCGACGTGCTGCTGCTGCGCGAACTGGCCCATCACGGCCAGGTGCGGGAGATCCGGCTGCCCTAGCGGCCGCGCCGTCGCTTACTTGGCGAACAGCCGCGAGATGTCCGTGAAGGCCTTGATCTCGATGGCGTTGCCCGACGGGTCCAGGAAGAACATGGTCGCCTGCTCGCCCGGCTCGCCCTTGAAGCGGATGTAGGGCTCGATCACGAACTCCGTGCCGGCGGCGCGCAGCCGCTGCGCGAGGTCTTCCCAGTCCGCCATCGGCAGCACGATGCCGAAGTGCCGCACCGGCACGCCGTGGCCGTCCACCGCGTTGCGCTGCGCCGCGCCGGTCTCGGACGGGGCCAGGTGCGCCACGATCTGGTGGCCGTAGAAATTGAAGTCGATCCACTCGTCGCTGCTGCGCCCCTCGGGGCAGCCGAGCGTCTGGCCGTAGAAGCCGCGGGCCTGCGCGAGGTCGTGCACGGGAAAGGCGAGGTGGAAGGGCGAGAGCATCGCCGGGTTGGAACGGGGGGCTTGCAAGACCTGTCCTTTGGAATGTGGCGTCGGAAACCGCCATGGTAGTCTGGTTGCATGGACTCGTTGATCGCCGCCTCGGCCCGCGCCCTGGCCGCGGGCGACGCGCTCGGTGCGCTCAAGCGGGTGGCACTGCGCGAGGACCCACCCGCGCTGGCCTTGCGCGGGATCGCCATGGCCCAGCTCGGAGAACATCCCGTCGCCCGCGACCTACTGCGGCGCGCCGCGCGAGGGTTCGGGGCGCATGAGGACGTCGCACGGGCGCGCTGCGTGGTGGCGGAGGCGGAAGTGGCGCTCGCCATGCGGGACCTCGGCGGTTCGCAGCGGGCGCTGGACGCCGCCTCGGCGACGCTGCAAGCGCATGCCGACCATCGCAATGCCAGCCTGGCCCGGCTGGTCGCGGCGCGCAGGCTCCTGCTGCTCGGTCGCTTGCACGAAGCCGAGGCGAGCTTGTCGCGCATCGACGCCCGCGGCCTGCCGCCGGCGCTCGCGGCCGTCGCCGAACTCAGCGCGGCGGAACTGGCCTTGCGGTCCCTGCACGTCATCGACGCACGCGCCGCGCTGGCGCGCGCGCGGCAAGCGGCCGCAGCCGCCCGCGTGCCGGCGCTGCAGGCGGAAGTGGAAGACGCGCAGGCCGTGCTGGAGCGTCCTGCCGCCCGCCGGCTGGGCGCGGATGGCGCGCGTCTCCTGCGTCTCGACGAGGTGGCGGCGCAGCGTGGCTCGGGCGCACTGGTGGTGGATGCGTGCCGGCGCGGCCTGGGGGCCGGAGACGCATGGCTGGGACTCGCGCGCCGCCCGATCCTGTTTGCCCTGGCGCGTGCACTCGCGATCGCCTGGCCGGGCGATGCCAACCGCGACGCCCTCATCCGCGAGGCGTTCCGCATGCGCGAGCCGGACGAGACGCATCGCGCGCGGCTGCGCGTGGAAATCGGCCGGCTGCGCGCCATCGTCAAGCCGCTTGCCCGCATCGAATCGACGGCCGCCGGCTTTGCCTTGAGGCCGGTCGATGACCGCGACGTGGTGGTGCTTGCGCCGCCGATCGACGGCGACCAGGCGTCGCTGCTGGCGCTGCTGTCCGACGGCGCGGCGTGGTCGACCTCGGCCCTGGCCCTGGCGCTCGGCGACAGCCAGCGGACGGTGCAACGCGCCCTGGTGGAACTGCAGGCCGGCGGCAAGGTGCGCTCCATCGGCCGCGCCCGTGCGCAACGCTGGCTGGCCCCGCCGCTGGCCGGATTCACGACGATCTTGTTACTCCCCACTGCGCTGGCCCCTGGCTAGAGTTCCTCTCACCGGCCCGATGGACGCGCCGCAAGGAGACTCCCGATGACCCGTACCCAGACCGAGCCCGCCACCCGCACCGCCGAGATCGTGCGCGAGTTCGGGCCCTTCCCCGGCGTGGAACGCATCCACGGCGTCAGCCACGACGGCCACCGTGTCTGGGCCGCCACCGGCGGCGCGCTGCTGGCCTTCGACCCGGACAGCGCGCAGGTCATGCGCAAGCTCGAGGTGGCCTGCGACGCCGGCACCGCCTTCGACGGCAAGCACCTGTACCAGATCGCCGAGTCGCGCATCGACAAGATCGACCCGGCGACGGGCGCGATCGTCGCGACCATCCCGGCCCCTGGCAGCGGCAGCGACTCGGGCCTGGCCTGGGCCGAGGGCAGCCTGTGGGTCGGCCAGTACCGCGACCGCAGGATCCACCAGGTCGACCCCGCAACAGGCGCCATCCGCCGCACCATCGAGACCAATCGCTTCGTCACCGGCGTCACCTGGGTGGACGGCGAGTTGTGGCACGGCACCTGGGAAGGCGAGGAGAGCGAACTGCGCCGCATCGACCCCGCCAGCGGCGCCGTGATCGAGCGGCTGGAGATGCCCGAGGGCACCGGCGTCAGCGGACTGGAGTCCGATGGCGGCGACCTGTTCTACTGCGGCGGCGGCACCAGCGGCACCGTCCGCGCGGTACGGCGGCCGCGCGCGACGAAGTCGTGAGGCGATCGCAGGCCTCCCGACGGACGGCCTTCGATGGCGATTGACGCTGGGCTTCACCTGGTATTAAAGTGATATCACTTTTCCCAGGAGACGCTCCATGCCCGACCCCATTGCCACCCCGCCGCGCCGGATCACGCGCGAGGTGCCCTACCAATCCGGGAACGGGTACTGGACGACGGCGGCGGCCGTGGTGCTGGTCGCGGCCGGCGCCACGGTGCTGGCGCGCCGGCTCGCGCCCTGGCCGGTCGGCGTGGCGCTGCTGCTCGCCGGCGGCGTGTTGCTGGCCGGCCTGTACATGCTGCAGCCGAACGAGGCCGTCATCCTGACGCTGTTCGGCAAGTACCAGGGCACCGACCGCACCGAAGGCCTGCGCTGGCGCAACCCGCTGCAAAGCGGCACCAAGATCTCGCTGCGCGCGCGCAACCTCAACACGGCGCCGCTGAAGGTGAACGACAAGCGCGGCAACCCGGTGGAGATCGGCGCGGCGGTCGTCTGGCGCGTGCACGACACGGCGCAGGCGGTGTTCGACATCGACGACTACACCCGCTTCGTGAGCGTGCAGGCCGAGGCGGCGATCCGCCACCTGGCGACCCTCTATGCGTATGACTCCGGCGAAGACCTGGCGCCGGACGAGACCACGCTGCGCGCCGGGCTGGACACCGTCGCCAACGCGCTCAAGGACGAACTGAACCAGCGCTTTGCCAGCGCCGGGGTGGAGGTGCTCGACGCCAAGCTCACGCACCTGGCCTATGCGCCCGAGATCGCGCACGTCATGCTGCGCCGGCAGCAGGCCACGGCGATCGTCAGCGCGCGCCACCAGATCGTGGCCGGGGCGGTCGGCATGGTGGAAGCCGCGCTGAAGGGCTTGTCCGAACGCAACCTCGTCGTGCTGGACGACGAGCGCAAGGCGGCGATGGTGTCGAACCTGCTCGTCGTCCTGTGCTCCGACAGCGACGCGCAGCCCGTCATCAACACCGGCACGCTCTACACGTAAATTGCGCCGCGCAACCCACGGCGACCCGACCTGATGGCCAGCCCCGGGAAGAAGAACTTTCCGCTGCGCATCGACCCTGCCCTGTGGGCGGAGGTCGAGCGGCTGGCCGCGCAGGAATTGCGCAGCGCCAACGCGCAGGTGGAGTTCCTGCTGCGCGAGGCGCTGGCCCGCAGGGGGCGCCTCCCCGCAGCATCCGATCCCAAGAAGGACAAGGGCAAATGAAGACCTTCCGCACCCTCTTCCTGTGCCTCGGCCTGCTGGCACCGGCCGCGCACGCGCAATTCCTGCCTGCCACGCCCGCGCAGAAGGCGCAGGACGCGCAGGCGTTCGAGGCCATCGGGCCGCTGCTGGCCGAGCGACTGACGGACATCCAGAGCCTGGTGGTGATGCTCGGCGGCCGCGTCGTGTACGAGTTCCACCGTGACGGCAAGCCGGACACGCTGCGCAACGTGCAGTCGGTGGAGAAGAGCGCTTTGTCGGCGCTGTACGGCATCGCGCTGGCGCAGGGCCGCATCGCCAGCCTCGACCAGCCGGTGGTGGAACTCATGCCCGAGTGGCGGGGCCTGAACGCCGATCCGCGCGCGGCGGCCATCACCCTGCGCCACCTGCTGACGTTCACGGCCGGCTTCGAGGTGAACGATCCGCGCGGCATCACCGGGCGCGGGATGCCGCCGGCCCAGGCATGGTCGCGGCCGCTGGCCGCGCCGGCCGGGGAGCGCTTCGCCTACGACAACCCCGTCATCGGGATGCTGGTCGCGATCCTCGAGAAGGCCACCGGCATGCCGGGGCAGGACTTTGCGCGGCAGCAACTGGCCGCTCTCGAGATCGCCGATTTCGCCTATGACCGCGGCCTGAACATGCGCACGCTCGACATGGCGAAGCTGGGCCAGTTGTTCCTGCAGGACGGCATGTGGGACGGCAAGCAGTTGCTTCCCGCGGGCTATGCGCAAGCGTCGACCACCGCGCAGAGCAAGGGCGGTTCCCCCGCCAACCTGCCCTACGGACAACTGTGGTGGGCGGTGTCGCCCGCCATCTTCATGGCCAGCGGCTATGCGGGCCAGCTGATCTGGGTGCACCGGCCGATGCAGGCCGTGGTGGCCATCACCTCCACGGTTTCGCAGGACAGCCAGCAGCGGGGGCATTCGGTGCAGCTGGTGCGCAGTGCCTTGTATGCAGCGATCGAGCGGCGATCGAAGATGCCGCAGCCGCAGCCGTAGCCGTCCTGTCGCGGTTCGCCTGCGGGCTCACCGCGACCTACGAAGGGTGTCCTGGATCCTGCAGGTCGTGGTGAGCCCGCAGGCGAACCGCGACACCCGACGACGACGCTATATCCCCATCGCCCGCGTGATCTTCTCGCCCGACGCGCGCAATTTCTGCAGGTCGGCGGACAGGTCGCCCGCAAGCAACCTGCCGCCGCGCTTCTTCCACTGGCCGGCCACCATCACGCTGTCGACGTTGGCCAGCGAGGCCTGCATGACGACGCTGCTCACGGGGTCGTGCACCGGCTGCATGTTGAGGTCGCTGGCGCGGACCACCACCAGGTCGGCCTGCTTGCCGGCGGCCAGCGAGCCGATGCGGTCCTGCTGCTGCAGCATGCGCGCGCCTTCGATCGTCACCCACGACAGCGCTTCCCGCGTCGTGATCGTGGAGGTCGGCGGAATGGTGCCATGCGCCTCGCGGTACGCCACGTTGTCCAGGCTGCGCTGGATGCCCAGCGCCACGCGGGCCTGCGTCAGCATGTCGCCGGACAGCACGCTCTCGAGGTCGACGCCGAGCGACGGCGCGCGGCCGAACTGGCGCAGCCGCCCCGTGAGCGGATGGCCGTGGCCTTGCGACATCTCGCTTTCGGCGGCCGCCGAGAAGCTCATGCCGAGGTCGCAGAAACGCTTGAGCTGCGCGTCGCTCAAGGCGTGGCCATGCACGATGTTGATGTTGGGCCCCAGCAGGCCTTCGGCTTCCAGCCGCTCCCAGCCGTCGGGCGTGCGCGCCGCGCCACCTCCCTGGTGCAGCGAGGCGATCAGCCCCAGTTCGCGCGCCATGCGGAAGTCGTGCACGGCGACCTCCAGCGTGGAATAGTGCGGGCCCAGCACGGCGGCCTGGATCGACAGCAGCGCGTGGCCCTGGTGCGCCTTCAGCAGGCGCTCGACTTCGGCGCGCGGATGCGGCACCTCCCAGAAGGGCACCTGGCCCGGCTTCGGGTCGGGCTTGGGCGTGCCGTGGAAGAAGGCCGCGCGGATGCCGGTGGACAGCAGGCCTTCGATGGCCGCGTCGTTGTGCTCCGGCGTCGGGTTGTTGTGGCACCAGTCGGCCAGCGTGGTCGTGCCGCAGTTCAGCTGGTTGAGCGCCCCCACGCGCGTGGCGATGAAGAGGTCCCGCGCCCCGAACGCGGTGGCCAGCCCCGCGTGCATCTTCCGGAAGTATTCCAGCAGTGTCCAGTTGGCGGCCACGCCACGCAGCGCGGTCTGCCAGGTGTGCATGTGGGCGTTGACCAGGCCGGGGACGACGATGCAGCCGGTGGCGTCCACGACCTCCACGCCGTCGGCGGTGATCGCGGGCGCGATGTCGACGATGCGGTCGGCTTCGACCAGGATGTCGGCGCGCGGCAGGTCGCCCTGCCGGTCCATGGTGACGACGGTGGCTCCGCGGATCAGGATGGGCATGTCAGTCCTTCGCGGCGATGTAGTCGACCTGGTGCCGCGCCGTCCGGATGTCGCCGATCTCCGCCTTCACGCGCAGGTGCTCCGGATGCGTGGCGTATGCGTCCAGCGCGGCCTGCGATTCGAAATCGCTCACCAGCACGACGTCGCACGCATAGTCGACGCCGCTCGCATCGACGCCGACCTCCAGGCGCAGCAGGCCGGGGATGCGGCCCCGCAGGCTGTGGAAGCTGGCCCGGAGCCGCTCGATGTTGGCGCGCTTCTCGTCGGGGCCGGCGCCGCGCACGTTCCACATGACGATGTGGCGGATCAAGCGCCTGCCCCGGCAGGATTCACCACGAAGTCGTACTCCACCAGGTACGTGCCGTCGGGCTGCTTCACCCAATCGGCGACCAGGGACTGGCGCACGCCGAACACGGCATCGGAGTCGAGGTACGCGTCGCCGTTGCGGAACACGTGCGTGATCAGCGTCTCGTAGCCCGGCGCCTTGATCATGAAGTGCAGGTGCGCGGGGCGCCACGGATGCCGCTTCGTCGCCTTGAGCATGTCGCCCACCGGGCCATCGTCGGGAATCGGGTAGGCCTCGGCCAGGATCGAGCGGAAGTGGTATTCGCCCTTGCCGCTGGCATGCAGCACGCCGCGTGCCCGGTGCCCGTCACCGCCGGTACGTTGCACGTCGTACTTGCCTTCCGCGTCGGCCTGCCAGACATGGATCTCGGCGCCCGGCACCGGCTCGCCGCCGAGGCCGCGCACGGTGCCGCGCACCAGGCAGGGAATCCCGGGCGCGCCGTTGGCGACGTCCTCGCCCAGGTCGAAGTGGGGTGCGTCCTCCACGTAGAACGGGCCGAACACGGTGGACTCGGTGCAGCCGGCCGGCTTGTCGTTGTTCATCGCCACCGTCAGCATCGACAGGCCCAGCGTGTCGGACAGCAGGATGAATTCCTGGCGCTTGTCGTCGGTGATGTGGCCGACGCGCGTGAGGAACTCGATGCCCTGGAACCATTCCTGCTCGGTCAGCTTCACGTCCCGCGCGAAGGCGTGCAGGTGCTGGACCAGGCTGGTGACGACTTCCTTCAGGCGCGGATCGGGGGTGTCGGCCAAGCGCGCGAGAACGGCCTGCGTGATGTTGTCCTGGGTGAGGTTGCGCATGGGAGCACTCTAGGACCGGGGGGCGGTTTCGTGAAGCAGCTTGCGGCAAATGAGTTTTCCGCGCGGTGAATGAATGCCCGGGGGTAATAATCGGCGCAGGAGACAAGACCTTGGATCGCTGGACCGAGATGGCGCTGTTCGTGCAGGTGGCCGAGACCGGCAGCCTCAGCCGCGCCGCGGAGGAATTGGGGCTGTCCAACGCGGCCGCCAGCCGGCACCTGTCGGCGCTGGAGGAGCGGCTGGGCGCGCGGCTGGTGGAGGCGCATCACGGCCTCGCTGTCGTTTTCCATGCAGCACATCGCGCCGCTGCTGCCGGAATACACGCGCCGCTATCCCAACGTGACGGTGCACGTCGAGACCGCCAACCGCTACCTGGACCTGATCGACAACAACATCGACGTGGCGATCCGCACGCGCGAGTTCGAGCCGGACTCCAACATCACCATCCGGCGGCTGGCCGAGACCCGGCGCATCCTGGCGGCCTCGCCCGGCTACCTGGGCCGCTCCGGTCCGCCGCGTGCGCTGGCGGACCTGGCGCGGCACGCGCTGCTGGTCTACACCTACGCCAACAATCCGCACGAACTGCGCTTCACCCGCGACGGCGAGACGACGTCCGTGGCGATCAAGGGCGTGCTGGAATCGAACGACGGCCAGGTGCTGCGCGCCGCGGCGCTGGAAGGCCTGGGCATCCTGGTGCAGCCCACCTACATCCTCTACGACGACATCGTCGCCGGCCGGCTGGTGCCGGTGCTCGATGCGTGGGACCTGCCGCGGCTGACGGTGAACCTGGCCTACCCGAGCCGCAAGCACCTGAGCGCCAAGGTTCGCACCTTCATCGATTTCATCGCCGAACACTTCGACCGCATGGAGTACGAGCGCAAGTGGACGACCCGCTTCGGCTTCTGACGACCGACGTGCTCATCGCCGGCGGCGGCCCCTGCGGGCTGGTACTGGCCATCGAGCTCGGGCGGCGCGGCATCCGCACGCTGCTGGTGGACCCGAAGCCGGGCACCGCCTTCAACCCGCAGGCCAACGCCACGCAGGCGCGCACCATGGAGCACTTCCGGCGGCTCGGCTTCGCCGACGAGGTGCGCGCGCAGGGGCTGCCGGCGGATCACCCGACCGACATCGCCTATTTCACGCGCTACACCGGCTGGGAGCTCGCGCGGCTGTCGCTGCCGACGGCGGCCGAGGCGGTGCGCAACGTGCGCGGCATGGGCGGCTCCTGGAGCGCGGCGGAGTTGCCGCATCGCGTGTCGCAGAAGTTCGTCGAGGCCATCCTGCGCAAGCAGGCGCAGTCGCATGCGGGCAATGACGTGCGGTATGGATGGCGGCTGCAGGAATTCGAGGACGAAGGAACGCATGTGGACGCAGTCGTGGAGGCCGTCGACGCAAGCGCCCCCACCCCAACCCTCCCCCAAAGGGGGAGGGAGAAAGTCAGCGTTCGTGCCCGCTTCCTCGTCGGCGCCGACGGCGCACGCAGCATGGTGCGGCAGGCGCTGGGCATCGGCTGGGGCGGCGGCACCGGCGTGCGGCGCGACTTCATGGGCGGGCAGATGTTCGCGGTCTACCTGCGCGCGCCGGGCTTCTACGATGTCTTCCCGCACGCCCGCGCCTGGATGTACGTGTCGGTCAATGCGCAGCGGCGCGCCTTCATGGCCTCGGTCGATGGCCGCTCCGAATTCGCCTTCCACGCCGCCGTGCACGCAGGCGAGAACGCCGATGCATGGACCGAGGCGGACGCGCGCCGCGTGTTCGCGCAGGCCATGGGAACGGAGATCCCGATCGAGGTGCTGTCCTGCGGCACCTGGACCGCCGGCCATTCGCTGGTGGCGCAGTCCTTCCAGCGCGGCAACGTGTTCATCGCGGGCGATGCGGCACACCTGTTCACGCCCACCGGCGGCCTCGGCTACAACACGGCCGTCGAGGACGCGGTGAACCTGGGCTGGAAGCTGGCGGCTGCGCTGCGTGGTTCGGCCGGGCCGAAGCTGCTGGAAAGCTACGGCATCGAGCGCAAGCCGCTGGCCGAACGCAACACCGCTTACGCCCGCCACTTCGCCGATTCCGTGGGCCTGTATCCGGCGAGGCCGGTGCTCGAAGAAGAGGGCGAGGCCGGCGACGCGGCGCGGCGCGAAGCCGCAAGCCATCTCGACGCCCACGTGCGGCTGGAATTCAACATTCCCGGCGTCACCTTCGGCGGCCGCTACGACGGCTCGCCCCTCATCGTGGGTGACGGCACGCAGCCGCCGCCGGACGCCGCCAATGCTTACGTGCCGACGGCGTGCCCGGGCGGCCGCCCGCCCCATGCGTGGCTGGAGGACGGCCGCTCGCTGTTCGACACCTTCCATGCCGGATGGACGCTGCTGGCGCTCGGCCCGCAGCCGCCGGACACCAGCGCCTTCGAGGACGCGGCCGCGGCGCTCGGCCTGGACCTGTGTGTCGTGCGCCACGCGTCGGCCGCCTTGCGCGAACTTTACGAAGCACCGCTGGCGCTGGTGCGGCCGGACCAGATCGTGGCCTGGCGCGGCCAGGATGCGGCCATGGCCCATCAGGTGCTGCGGCGGGCCAGCGGCCACTGAAACCCGGCAGCCGCCGCGTCGGCGAGAATCGGGGCATGAAGACCGAGTACACGGTCGGCCACGGCGCCGGCCCGACCTATGCCATCGAAGCCGACCGGCACGGCAATTACACGATCCGCCTCGAAGGGAAAGTCGTCAAGCGCGTCAGCGCCCTCGCCCAGTACCTGGGCAAGCCCCGCTGGGGCAGCAAGCGCCTGGAAGAAGAGGCGATCCGGGACGCGCAGCGAGCCATCGAAGGCTTCCGCGGGTAAGGACATGCCCGTCGCGGTCATCGGCGGCGGCGCCGCCGGTCTGATGGCCGCCGAGGTGCTGTCGCAGCGCGGCGTCGAGGTCGACCTGTTCGACGCCATGCCGTCCGTGGGCCGCAAGTTCCTGCTGGCGGGCCGCGGCGGCTTGAACCTGACCCACTCGGAGCCGACCGCGGCCTTGCTGCAGCGCTACGGCGAGAGCAGCGCTGCATTGCGCGACGCCCTGCTGGCCTTCGACGGCCAGGCGGTGCGCGGGTGGGCCGCCGGGCTTGGCATCGAGACCTTCGTCGGCACCTCCGGCCGCGTCTTCCCCCAGGACATGAAAGCCGCGCCGCTGCTGCGCGCGTGGCTGCACCGGCTGCGCGAGGCCGGCGTGCGCTTCCATGCCCGGCATCGCTGGACCGGCTGGTCCGAAGACGGCACGCTGCGCTTCGGCACGCCCGCCGGCGAAGTGACCTTCCCATGCGATGCGACCGTGCTCGCCCTGGGCGGCGCCAGCTGGAAGCGGCTGGGCTCCGACGGTGCGTGGGCGCCCTGGCTGCAGGCGCGGGGCGTCGACATCGCGCCGCTGCGCCCATCGAACTGCGGCTTCGACGTGGCGCCGACCGGCCCGGGCCGCGGCGGCTGGAGCGACCACCTGCGGCAGCGCTTCGCCGGCCAGCCGGTCAAGCCCGCCGCCGCGCGCCATGCCGATGGCAGCGGCCGGCAGCAGGGCGAGTTCGTCCTCACCGACACCGGCGTCGAAGGCAGCCTGGTCTACGCCTTCAGCGCGCGCCTGCGCGAGGAGATCGCGGCGCAGGGCCAGGCCACCTGGCTGGTCGACCTGCTGCCGCAGCACACCGAGGAGCAGGTGCTGGCGGAAGTCTCGCGGCCGCGCGGGCCGCGCAGCCTGTCCACCCATCTCAAGAGCCGCCTCGGCATCCAGGGCCTGAAGATGGCGCTGCTGTATGAACTGCTCACGCGAGAACAGCTCGACGACCCCCACGCGCTGGCACGGGCGCTCAAGGGCCTGCCCCTGGTGCTGGCCCGGCCGCGTCCGATCGACGAGGCCATCAGCACGGCCGGCGGGGTGAGCTTCGCGGCGCTGGATGCCCGTTACATGCTGCGCGCCATGCCCGGCGTGTTCGCCGCGGGCGAGATGCTGGACTGGGAAGCGCCCACCGGCGGCTACCTGCTGACGGCCAGCCTGGCCACCGGGCGGGCAGCCGCGTTGGGGGTGATGGAATGGCTGGCGGGGCAAGAAACCGCGCGTGAGGGATAATCGAGGGTTCCACCTTCCACTTACAAATTCCACGGAGCCTCCATGGGCAACAAGATCGTCACCGAAGCGGACCGCCGCGCCACCCCCCGCGCTCCCGCCCCCAAGGGCGTCACCCTGACCGCCGGCCACGGCCAGAAGGTCAGCCTGGAGCGTGGCAAGCACACGCGCAGCAAGAAGAACCCCGGCAAGCGCCCGCAAAAAGGCGGCTGAGCCAGGGCCGACCGCGAATCGCCGCCCCCGGGCGGCGTTTTGCATTGAGCGCCCCGCAAACCGCACGCGATGCTGAGACTCACCGAACTGCGCCTGCCGCTGGACCACGCGGAGGACGCCTTGCGCCCGGCCATCGTGCGCAAGCTCGGCATCGCCGACGCGGACCTGCTGTCGTTCAGCGTCTTCAAGCGCGCCTACGACGCCCGCAAGAAGACGGCCATCGTGCTGATCTACTCGGTGGACGTCCAGCTGCGCGACGAAGCGGCGGTGCTGGCCGGCAAGCAGGGCGATCCCCACGTGCGGCCGACGCCGGACATGCAGTACCGCTTCGTCGGCCACGCACCCGCCGACTTCCACGCGCAGGGCCGGCCGCGGCCGGTCGTGGTCGGCTTCGGCCCCTGCGGGATCTTCGCCGCGCTGGTGCTGGCGCAGATGGGGCTGCGCCCGATCGTGCTGGAGCGCGGCAAGCAGGTGCGCGAGCGCACGCAGGACACCTGGGGCCTGTGGCGCAAGGGCGTGCTGAACCCCGAGTCCAACGTGCAGTTCGGCGAGGGCGGCGCCGGCACCTTCAGCGACGGCAAGCTGTGGAGCCAGATCAGCGACCCGCGCTACCTGACGCGCAAGGTGCTGGACGAGTTCGTCAAGGCCGGCGCGCCGGAGGAGATCCTCTTCGTCAGCAAGCCGCACATCGGCACCTTCCGCCTGGTGGGCATGGTGGAGAAGATGCGCGCGGACATCGAGGCGCTGGGCGGCGAGATCCGCTTCGGCCAGCAGGTCACCGACGTGCTGCTGGAGCCTCAGGCGGAAGGCTACGCCCTGCGCGGCGTGACGCTGGCGTCGGGCGAGCAGCTGCGCACCGACCACGTGGTGCTGGCGCTGGGCCACAGCGCGCGCGACACCTTCCGCATGCTGCACGAGCGCGGCGTGTACATGGAGGCCAAGCCCTTCTCCGTGGGCTTTCGCATCGAGCATCCGCAGGGCGTGATCGACCGGGCGCGCTTCGGCCCGAACGCGGGCAACGAAATCCTGGGCGCCGCCGACTACAAGCTGGTGCACCACGCGAAGAACGGGCGCAGCGTGTACAGCTTCTGCATGTGCCCCGGCGGCACGGTGGTGGCCGCGACGTCGGAGCCGCAGCGCGTGGTCACCAACGGCATGAGCCAGTACTCGCGCAACGAACGCAATGCGAATGCCGGCATCGTCGTCGGCATCGCGCCGCAGGACTACCGGCAGGACGGCCGGGCGGAAGGGCCGGTGAACCCGCTCGACGGCATGGCCTTCCAGCGCACCTGGGAGTCGCGGGCCTACGAACTCGGCGGCGGCGGGTACATCGCACCGGGCCAGCTGGTGGGGGACTTCGTCAAGCGGCAACGCAGCACCGCGCTCGGCGGCGTGCTGCCCTCGTACAAGCCCGGCGTGAAGATGACGGACCTGGCGCAGCCGGGCAGCGAGAGCCTGCCGGTCTACGTGCTGGATGCGATCCGCGAGGCGCTGCCCGCGTTCGAGCGGCAGATCGCCGGCTTCTCGATGCCGGACGCCGTGCTGACGGGCGTGGAGACGCGCACATCCTCACCGCTGCGCATCACGCGCAACCGCGCGCATGAGAGCCTCAACGTGCGCGGGCTCTACCCGGCCGGCGAAGGCGCCGGTTACGCCGGCGGGATCATGTCCGCCGGCGTGGACGGCATCGAGGTGGCCGAGTCGGTCGGCCGCGCGATGCTGGGCGTTTCGTAATTGCGGCGTCGGGGTGCCCTTCGGGCAACCCGACCTACGGGTTCGTAGGCCGGGTTTCGCGCAGCGAACCCCGGCATCACCGCATTACAGCCAGCCCGCCGCGGCGAGCGCGCGGAACACGCTGTCGGCCAGCAGCCGGTGACCCAGCGGCGTCGGGTGGAAGCTGTCGGAGAACGCCCAGGTCTGCCACCATCCGGCACGCTGGCCCGCGGGCGGGTTGGCGTCCAGGGCCGCGGTGGTGCAAGCCTGGATGGTGGCGATTCCGGCGACTTCGCAGGCCGACTGCGTGGCGTTGGTCAGGCCGTACTTCGTCGGGTTCTGCACTTCGTCGGTGAAGTCGCCGTTGAAGTCGACCAGCGCCACCCGGCTGTCGGTGCCGATGCGCTCGGCCAGGCGCGTGTTGAAGGCGCCGATCCACTGGCGGATGGCGGCCTGCAACTGGGCCGCCGCGACGTCGCCCCTGGCTTGCGCGACCTGGGCCAGCACTTGCCGGAAGCGCGGCGTCAGGGTGATGTCCGGCAGGTTCAGCACGGCCACATGGCTGGCGCCGCGGTCGATGACGTTGACCTTGATCGCGTTGTAGTAGGTGTCCGCCAGGTTGCGCATGTACAGCCCGGCTGCCTGCGCGTTGCCGTCGGGCTGGGCCAGGATGGGGTCCAGCGTGGCGGCGGGGATCTGCTGCAGCAGGAAGTCGCGGTAGGCAGCCTGGCTGGCGGCATCCGTGACGCCGAGGAAGGCGCCCACCAGGTCGGCCGCGTCATTGCCGCCGCCGTCCACCAGCACCAGGTCCGACTTCGAATAGGGCCCGTCCTGCGCCGAGGCCGCGGCGAGCTGCGTCGGGATCGACTGCGGGCTGTTGGTGCCGCCCTGCGCGGCCGGGTTGACGATGCGCGCGCCGCCGACCGCGTAGTTGTTGCAATTGGCGTCGGTGACGTAGGTCGTGCCGTTGAACGTGTAGTAGTTGCACTGGTTGTCGACTTCGTACTCCGCCGCCACGATCTCCGGCCAGATCGGGAAGCCGTCCGCCGGCGCCGCCGAGTTCTGCACGGTGAACTTCAGGCCGAACGTCCCGGCGTCCGCCAGGCTGTCGCCCGCGACGATCACCCGGTCGAAGTCGTCCTTCGAAGTGAATGCGCCGCCGCAGGACACCAGCAGCGCGGCGGACAGCGCGGCCAGGACGGCGAGGTGGAATCTCCGGGTGATTTTCATGGGGGGTCTCGCAAAAAAGAACGGTCGTTCGATTGGAGACGGAGCATAGCGCGCCACGGTAGGGGCGGCCACAGGGTTTCCGGCATGGACCCCGGCGTCACGCCCCCGGCCGATTCCCTTCGAACGCATCCTGCAACAACTGCCGGATCGCCGCGCGCTCCAGCGGGCGCGGATTCGGGTACTGGTTCTGCATCGCGATGTCGCAGGCGCGGTCGAGGTCGCTCTCCCGCAGGCCGAGGTCGCGCAATGCCACGGGCGCCCCGTTGGCCCGCGCGAGATCGAATACCGATTGCGCCGCGCTGCGGCCTTTCAAGGCCCGCGCGATCCGGTTCATCGCCAGCGGCGCAGCCGCCGCGTTGTACGCCAGCGCGTGCGGCAGGACGATCGTGTGCGTTTCCGCATGCGGCAGGTTGAAGCTGCCACCGAGCGTGTGGCACAGCTTGTGGTGCAGCGCCATGCCGACGTTGCCCAGCACCACCCCGCACAGCCATGCGCCGTACAGCGCATCGCCGCGCGCCCCGATGTCCGCGGCATCGGCGCGGATCGCCGGCAGCGCGCGGCCGAGCGCCGCGATGCCCTCCTGCGCCATCAGGTCCATGACGGGGTTGCCGTCCACCGAGTACAGCCCCTCGGCCGCATGCGCGATGGCATTGATGCCGCTGGTGACCGACAGGCCCACGGGCAGGCTCAGCGTGAGCTCGGGGTCGTAGATCACGGTGCGCGGCAGCACCCTGGCATCGCGGCCGGTCTTCTTGAGGCCACCCTCGGTGATGCCGTAGATCGGCGTCATCTCGCTGCCCGCATAGGTGGTGGGAATCGCCAGGATGGGCAGGCCGGAATCGAGCGCGATGGCCTTGCCCAGGCCCGTGGTGGAACCGCCGCCCACCGCCACCGCGCAATCCGCCCCCAGCTGGCGCGCGACCTCCCGCGCTTCACGCGCCGTTTCGATCGGAACGTGCATCACGGCGCGATCGAAGATCCCCGCGGCCCGCTCACCGAGCATCTGCGCGATGCGCTCGGCCGAGCCGCGCTGCTCCGGCGTCGACAGCACCAGCGCCCGGCGCGCGCCCAGCGCCTCGATTTCCCTGCCGAGTTGCGCGATGGAGCCCGCGCCGAACACCACGCGGCCGGGCTGGCCGTTGTAGACGAAACCCTTCATCTCAGCTCATTGCGCCTTCAGGTTGGCCGTCTTCGCTATCACCGCCGCCGATTCCATCTCCGTGCGGATGTAGGCGTTGAAGGCGGCGGGCTCCATGGTGAAGGGCTCGGCGCCGAGCTTCACCATGCGCTCCTTCACCTCCGGCGAGGCCAGGGCCTTGAGCACTTCCTCGTGCAGGCGCTTGACCACCGCGGGCGGCGTGGCCGCCGGCACGATCATGCCGACCCAGAAGGTGTAGTCGGAGTTCGGCACGCCTGCTTCGACGGTGGTCGGAACGTCCGGCAAGGCGGGCGAGCGCTGCGCGGTGCTGACGGCCAGCGCCTGCAGCTTGCCCTCCTTGATGAGCGACAGCGACGAGGACAGCGGCGCGAAGAACCAGTCGTTGCGCCCACCGATCACGTCGGTCAGGGCTTCCGGCGTGCCCTTGAACGGCACATGCTGCACCTCGATGCCGGCGCGCAGCTTGAACTTCTCGGCGTTCATGTGCGTGGCGCTGCCGGTGCCCGCGGAGGCGTAGTTCATCTGCCCCGGCTTCGCCTTCGCCGCGGCGACGACGTCGCCCACCGTCTTCCAGCCGCGGGTAGGCGACACCACCAGCACATTGGGCAGCGCCGCCAGCGGGGTGACGCCGGTGAGGTCCTTCACCGTGTCGTAAGGCAGGGCGGGATAGATCGCGGGATTCAGCGCATGGCCGGAGGAGTGGATCAGCACCGTGTAGCCGTCGGGCTCGCTCTTGGCCACCTGCGCCGCGCCGATCGTGCCGCCGGCGCCCGGCTTGTTCTCGATGAGGACCGGCTGGCCGATGCTCCTGGACATGGCGTCGCCGACGGTGCGCGCGATGATGTCCGTGCCGCTGCCGGCGGTGAACGGCACCACCAGCTTGATCGGCCTGGACGGCCAGGTGGCTTGCGCGGATGCGCCGGCCGCGATCAGCGTGGCCGCGAGGGCGGTGAGGATTCGCTTCATGCCTTGTCTCCTTGGGAAATCGAACAGATGCGAACTGCAGGGGCGTCAGGACTCCAGCCCGTCGCCCACTTTCACGTTCTCCGGCTTCAGTTCCAGGCCCGCATCGCGCGCGGTCTCCTGCAGCAGCACGGCGAAGTCGATGTCCTCGTAGCCGCGGCCCACCATGCGGGCGACGGATTCACGCGTGGCCGCGGCGGCGGGCATGGCCACGCCGTAGGTCTTGGCGGCGCCCATTCCCAGGTCCATGTCCTTGAGCAGCAGCTTCGGCGTGAAGGTGACCTGCTCGAAGGTGAGGTTGGTGAGAACCGGCGTCTTGTAGCGCGTGTACATGGAGCCGAGCACCGAGTCGTTGATGCTTTCCAGGAACACGTGGCGCGGGATGCCCGCCTTTTCCGCCAGCACGGTGATCTCGCACAGGTTCTGGATCACCACGCCGAACATGGTGTTGTGCGCGATCTTCCAGATGCGCGCCAGCTCGCCCTCGCCCACCCACATGGCCTTGCGGCCCATGGCCGCGAGGTAGGGCTGCGCCTTGTCGTACAGCGCCCGCGGCCCGGACGCGACGATCAGCAGCTTGCCGGCCTTGGCCACCTTGGCATTGCCGGACACCGGCGCGCAGAGGTAGGCCACGCCCATCGCTTCGAGCCGCGCGCGGATGTCCGCCGAGCCTTCCTGCGAGATGGAGGAGCTGTCCACCACCACCTGCGGCTTGCGCGAGCCGGTGACGAGGCCGCCGTCCCCGAACAGCACGTCCTTCAGGTCGTCGGTGGTGGAGACCATCGTGAAGACCACCTCGCAGGCCGCCAGGTCGGTCTTGTGCGCGGCGATCTCGGCGCCGTACTCGGCCAGCGGCTCGGCCTTGCTGCGCGTTCGGTTCCACACGCTGACGCCGTGGCCGGCCTTCAGCAGCCGCTTGACCATCGCCTCGCCCATGCGGCCGAGGCCGATCCAACCGATCCGATTCGCCATTTCCTCGTTCCTTGCTACAGCTTCGGCGCAGTGTCTTGCGGGGGCGGCGGCAAGGCAAGGGAGGCG
>JAJTCN010000045.1 GCA_021323335.1 Ramlibacter sp. | reverse complement strand
GTGGCTCACCATGTGAGGGCCGAACCGTCCCGGAGAAATCAGTTTGAACAATCAGTGGTTTTCGAAGATTGCCGTCTGGCTGGTGATCGCGCTGGTGCTATTCACCGTCTTCAAGCAATTCGATACCCGTGGCGCCGCCGGCGCTTCCGTGGTCGGCTACTCCGACTTCCTGGAGCAGGTGCGCAACAAGCAGATCAAGAACGCGGTCATCCAGGAGGGGCAGGGCGGCACCGAGATCGTCGCCATGACCAACGACGACCGCAAGGTGCGCACCACCGCCACCTACCTCGATCGCGGCCTGGTCGGCGACCTCATCAACAACGGCGTCAAGTTCGACGTCAAGCCGCGCGAGGAAGGCTCCCTGCTCATGACCCTGCTGGTCAGCTGGGGCCCGATGCTGCTGCTGATCGGCGTGTGGATCTACTTCATGCGGCAGATGCAGGGCGGCGGCAAGGGCGGCGCCTTCAGCTTCGGCAAGAGCAAGGCCCGCATGCTCGACGAGAGCAGCAACCAGATCACCTTCGCCGACGTCGCGGGTTGCGACGAGGCCAAGGAAGAAGTCAAGGAGGTCGTGGACTTCCTGAAGGCGAGGCGAAGGTGCCTTTCTTCTCGATCTCCGGCTCCGACTTCGTCGAGATGTTCGTCGGCGTGGGCGCGGCCCGCGTGCGCGACATGTTCGAGAACGCCAAGAAGAACGCGCCCTGCATCATCTTCATCGATGAAATCGACGCGGTGGGCCGCCAGCGCGGCGCCGGCCTCGGCGGCGGCAACGACGAGCGCGAGCAGACCCTGAACCAGATGCTGGTCGAGATGGACGGCTTCGAGACCAACCTGGGCGTGATCGTGGTCGCGGCCACCAACCGCCCGGACATCCTCGACGCCGCGCTGCTGCGCCCGGGCCGCTTCGACCGCCAGGCACATGCGCAAGATCCCGATCGGCCAGGACGTCAACCCGTCGGTCATCGCCCGCGGCACGCCCGGCATGTCCGGCGCCGACCTCGCCAACCTGTGCAACGAGGCCGCCCTGATGGCGGCGCGCCGCAGCGCCCGCGTGGTCGAGATGCAGGACTTCGAGAAGGCCAAGGACAAGATCATCATGGGCCCGGAGCGCAAGTCCATGGTCATGCCCGAGGAAGAGCGCCGCAACACGGCCTACCACGAGGCCGGCCACGCCATCCTCGGCAAGCTGTTGCCCAAGTGCGACCCGGTCCACAAGGTCACCGTCATTCCCCGCGGCCGCGCCCTGGGCGTGACCATGAGCCTGCCGGCCCAGGACCGCTACAGCTACGACCGCGAGTACATGCTCAGCCAGATCAGCATGCTGTTCGGCGGCCGCATCGCCGAAGAAGTGTTCATGAACCAGATGACCACCGGCGCTTCCAACGACTTCGAGCGCGCCACGCACATCGCCCGCGACATGGTGATGCGCTACGGCATGACCGACGCGCTGGGCCCGATGGTGTACGCCGAGAACGAGGGCGAAGTGTTCCTGGGCCGCTCGGTCACCAAGACCACCAACATCAGCGAGTCGACCATGCAGAAGGTCGACGCCGAGGTGCGCCGCATCATCGACGAGCAGTACAAGCTGGCCCGCCGCCTGATCGAGGACAACAGCGACAAGATGCACGCGATGGCCAAGGCGCTGCTGGAATGGGAAACCATCGACTCCGACCAGATCGACGACATCATGGCCGGCAAGGAGCCCCGTCCCCCCAAGGACTTCACGCCGCGCCCCGGCAACTCCGGCGGCGGCACCGGCGGCCCCACGGTGGGCGCGGATCCGGCGCCGAACGCAGCGTAAAACCTGCTTCATCCGCGTTGAAGGGCCCTTCGGGGCCCTTTTTCATGGGCGGGCTGAAGCACAATCCCGCCATGCATTGGCAGACGTCCCGCTTCCAGATCGACCTGGCCCAGCCGCGGGTGATGGGCATCGTCAACGTCACCCCGGATTCGTTTTCGGACGGCGGCAGCCTGGGCAGTTCGAAGGCCGCGCTGGAGCGCTGCGAACAACTGGTGCGCGACGGCGCGCACATCCTCGACATCGGCGGTGAATCGAGCCGGCCCGGCACGCCACCGGTGGCGCTGGAGGAAGAGCTGGCCCGCGTGCTGCCGGTGGTGAAGGACGCCGCGCGCCTGGGCGTGCCGGTCTCGGTGGACACCTACAAGCCCGAGGTGATGCGCGCGGTGCTGGACCTGGGCGCGGACATCGTCAACGACATCCGGGCGCTGCGGCAGCCCGGCGCGGTGGACGAGGTGGCGCGGCACCCGCACTGCGGCGTCTGCCTGATGCACATGCATGGCGAGCCGCAGACGATGCAGCGCGCGCCCATGGAAGGCGACGCGGCGCCGCAGGTGTTGGCCTTCCTGCGCGAGCGCACGCGAGTGCTGCGCGAACGTGGCGTCGCCGCCGACCGCATCTGCTGGGACGCCGGCATCGGCTTCGGCAAGACGGTGGAGCAGAATTTCGCCTTGCTGGCGCGCCAGCAGGATTTGCTGGCCGATGGCTACGCGCTGCTGGCGGGCTGGTCGCGCAAGTCGTCGCTGGGTACGGTGTCGGGCGAGCCGCTGCCGCGGCTGGCCTCCAGCGTGGCCGCGGCCTTGCTGGCGGTGGAACGAGGTGCGCGCATCGTGCGGGTGCACGACGTGCGAGAGACGGTGGCCGCCATCAAGGTATGGGCCGCCACGCAATCCGCCCTGGACGGGCATGCAGGAAACAAGACATGAGCAGAATCTATTTCGGCACCGACGGCATCCGTGGCACGGTGGGCGAGGCCCCCATCACGCCCGACTTCGTGCTGCGCCTCGCGCACGCCGTCGGCCGCGTCCTCAAGCGCACCGAGGATCGCCCGACCGTGCTGATCGGCAAGGACACCCGCATCTCCGGCTACATGCTCGAAAGCGCGCTGGAGTCGGGCTTCAATTCCGCCGGCGTCGACGTGGTGCTGCTCGGCCCGCTGCCGACGCCCGGCGTGGCCTACCTCACGCGGGCGCAGCGGGCGAGCCTGGGCGTGGTCATCAGCGCCAGCCACAACCCGTTCCCCGACAACGGCATCAAGTTCTTCAGCGCACAGGGCACCAAGTTGCCGGACCAGTGGGAGCTGGACGTGGAGGCCGCGCTGAAGGAACCGCCGCAGTGGGCGGACTCGGCGTCGCTGGGGCGCGCCCGGCGCCTGGACGACGCGGCCGGCCGCTACATCGAATTCTGCAAGAGCACCTTCGCCCACGAGCTGACCTTGAAGGGCATGAAGATCGCGGTGGACTCCGCCCACGGCGCCGCGTACCACATCGCACCCAAGGTGTTCCACGAGCTGGGCGCCGAGGTGTTCTGCATCGGCTGCTCGCCCGACGGCCTGAACATCAACCACAACGTCGGCGCCACGCACCCCGAAGCGCTGGTCAGCGCGGTGCGCGCCAACCATGCGGACTTCGGCATCGCGCTCGACGGCGACGCCGACCGGCTGCAGATGGTGGACGCGGCCGGCCGGCTCTACAACGGCGACGAACTGCTGTACCTGATGGTGATGGACCGCCTGGCGCAAGGCCAGCGCGTGCCCGGCGTCGTCGGCACCTTGATGACGAACATGGCCGTCGAAGTGGCCCTGAAGCGCAAGGACGTGGAGTTCGTGCGCGCCAAGGTCGGCGACCGCTACGTGCTGGAGGAACTGGAGAAGCACGGCTGGATGCTGGGCGGCGAAGGCTCCGGGCACCTGTTGTGCCTGGACAAGCACACCACCGGCGACGGCCTGGTCAGCGCGCTGCAGGTGCTGAACGCCTGCGTCCGCAGCGGCAGGACGATGCCGGAACTGCTGGAGGGCGTGAGCCTGTTCCCGCAGACGCTGATCAACGTGCGGCTGCAGCCGGGGCAGGACTGGAAGAAGAACGCCCAGCTTCCCGCCGAGACGCAGAAGCTCGAGCAGGAGCTGGCCGGCAAGGGCCGGGTGTTGATCCGCGCCAGCGGCACCGAGCCCGTGCTGCGGGTGATGGTGGAAGCCAGCGACGCACAGGCGGCCCGGGAAGGCGCCGAGCGCCTGGCGGAAGTGGTGCGCGCCGGATGACGGGGCGGGTCGTCGCGGTCCATCGCAGCAGCAGCCACCATTTCAGCAAGGAGACGGAAGACGCCATCACCCTCGTCGAAGGCTTGGGCGTCGAGGGCGACGCGCACGCCGGCCGGACGGTGAAGCATCGCTCGCGGGTGGCCCGCGATCCGTCGGCGCCCAACCTGCGCCAGGTCCACCTCCTGCAGTCCGAACTGTTCGACGAACTGGTGGCCCGGGACCATGCGGTGTTCCCCGGCGACCTGGGCGAGAACATCACCACCCGTGGCATCGACCTGCTGGCGTTGCCGGCAGGCAGCGTGCTGCACCTGGGCGCCACCGCGCAGGTGGAAGTCACCGGCCTGCGCAACCCTTGCAGCCAGATCGACCGGTTCCAGCCCGGCCTGATGGCGGCCGTCCTGGCGCGCGATGCACAAGGACAATTGGTGCGCAAGGCCGGCGTGATGGCCGTCGTGCGTCGTGGAGGCATCGTGCGCCCGCAAGACACCATCGTGGTGCATTTGCCGGCAATGCCGCATAAAGTCCTGGAACCCGTGTAGCGCCTCGTTACCCGCGCGTGGTGCGCCCACAACTCCTTCCAGCCTTTCCGCGGCCGCTCAGGACGGCATGGCGACAGCTCGTCGCGCAAGGGCCACAGAAGAAAAATGGCACTGTGCATCGGCCTGTGTAAAGGTCTAAATTGGCTCCATGCGCTCATCCTTTCGCTCCGTCACCCGGGTCTTCACGGCCGGCCTGGTGCTGGCCGCGGCGGCCCCGGTGCAGGCGCAGTCCCTGTCCACCAACTACGACCTGACGGTGCCGTCGCTCCTGTCGGCGCCCGAGTTCACGCCCGAGCAGCCGGTGTTCGAACTGGGCCCGGTGCGGCTGGCGGGCGCCCGGTCCAGCGACGGCAGTGGCCTGTCGCTGGAAGCGGGCCGCTCGTGGTTCGCGCGGGTCGGCGTCGGCCGCAGCCTGGACAGCGAAGTCGTCAGCGTCGGCGGCGGCTATCGCTTCCGCGCGGGCGACGCGCTGTCGATGCACGTGACGCGCCAGCTCGGCCAGGAGCGCCTGGGGCTGGCGGTGCGCTACGACTGGCAGCGTTCGTACATGCGCCTCTCGTACGACACGCCGGACCGCGCCTTCGGGCTGCCCGATCGGCTGCGGTTCTCGGCGGGCGTGCGTTTCTAGCCGCGTCCGGCCTTCACGGCCGGTTCAGGAACGGTGGCCGCCTCGGTCGCCGCCCCGATCGTCGTCATGTCCGCCATCCACCCCGATGCGGCCGCCGTCATCGCGCGTGATCACGATGGTCGCCGACCTGGGGCGGGCGGTCGCGCCGCCGGCGCCGTAGCCGGCGTTGCCCGGCCAGTGGCTGAGGTAGCTCGCCGGATCGGTCACCGTTGCGCGGCTGATCGACTCGCCGGGGTGCTGGATGTTGACGAAGATGGCACGCCCGTCCGGGGTCTCGCAGATGCCCGTGATCTCGCAGTCCACCGGGCCGACCAGGAAGCGGCGCAAGGTGTCCGGCGTCGGCTTGGCGCCCACGTGGGTCCGCACGCTGACCATGCTGCCGTCGGCCTTCGCGTATTGCAGGACCTGCGGCGCTCCATCTCCGACCTGGCCGGGCCGCCCGAGCAGCATCATGCAGTTGGTGACGTCCGTGTACGCGCCGTCGTCGGTCTGGATGAAGACGGTGCCGGTCCTGGGGCTGAACCAGAGTCCGTCGGGGCTGGAGAAGTCCTGGTCCGCCGTCAGGCTGGACAGGTTCACCTTGACCGGATCCGCGCCCGACTCCGCGCCGAACAGGTAGATGTCCCAGGTGAAGACGGTGGAGGCGCCGTCGCCACCCGATTCCTTCATGCGCACGATGTGGCCGTTGACGTTGCCTGCCGACGTGGACGGCGCGTCCGCATAGGACCGCGGATTCGCCGGGTCCACCGCCATCTGCGAGGAACCGGACGGCTCCACCTTGCGGTTGCTGTTGTTGGTGAGCGTGTAGTACACCTCGCCGGTGACCGGGTGCACCGCGCACCACTCCGGCCGGTCCATCTTCGTCGCGCCCACGGCGTCAGCGGCCAGGCGCGCGTTCACCAGCACGTCGGCCTGGTCGGCAAAGTCGTAGGCGGCGAAGGCGGCGATCGCCGGGTTGGCGATGTCCAGCTCGATCCAACGGCCCGAGCCGTCGTCGTTGAACTTCGCAACGTAGAGCTTGCCGGCGTCCAGGTACTTGTCGCCGGTGGTGATGCGGTTGGCGGCGTTCGCATCGGCGGCGTTCCAGCCGGCCTCGGAGACGAACTTGTAGATGTACTCGCCGCGCGAGTCGTCGCCCATGTAGACGGCCAGGGGACGGCCGGCGACCGGGATGCCGAACGCCGCGCTCTCGTGCGCGAAGCGGCCCAGGGCGGTGCGCTTGCGCAGGGCCTGCGTGCCGTCGTACGGGTCGGCCTCCACGATCCAGCCGAAGGTGTTGAGCTCGTTGCGGTAGTCGTCCGTGCCGTCGGCGGAGGCGCCGGTCTGGCTGATGTTCCAGCGCGCGAAGCGGTCGTCGGCACCCGCCGTCTCCCAGCCGTGGCGGCTGGCCGCGCCCTGCGAGCGGCCATAGCGGTTCAGCGACACCACGCTCTTCGACGTGGAGCCGCCCCGCGCCGTGTTGTCGGTGGCCGAGCGCGTGAAGTAGCCGGCCCAGTTCTCCTCGCCGGTGAGGAAGGTGCCCCAGGGGGTGGTCCCCGTGCCGCAGTTGTTGATGGTGCCGCGGCAGTCGGTGCCGCCGGCCGAGTACTTCGTCTTCATCAGCAAGGATCCGCGCGCGGGGCCGTGGATGCGCATGGGCGTGAGCGGCGTCACGCGGCGGTTGTAGCTGGAGCCGCGCACGTAGCCGAAGCCGCCGCCTTGCTTGCGCACCTCGACGAAGGACAGGCCGTGCGCCGGGATTTCCTTGTCGGCCTCGGCCACGGGGCGCGGGTTCGGCGTGCTGCCGGCCGGGTGCAGGAACTGGTCGGTCAGGGCTTCGTGGTTCATCGCCAGGATGCCGCGCACCGAGCCGGAGCGGTCCGGCCGCTTGCCGCCGGCGTGCAGGCCGTAGAACTCCATGCCATCGTGGTGGTCGCCGGCGCGCGTCTCGAACCCGGTATCGGTGCCGTCGTTGCGGAATTCGGGCGTCGCGTCATCGAGTGGATCGCCCAGCGCGTACATCACCGTGGCGGTGTAGCCGGCCGGGACGGTCACGCGGTCGGCCGTGCTCTTGGCCACCGCCTCGAAGCTCAGTCGCAGCGGGCCGCCGCCTGGGCCGCGCTTCGCCGCGGCGGTCGGGCCGGCATTCGCCGCCGTGGCGGTGTCGCCGCCGCCGCAGGCGCTGAGCACGGCGGCGCTGGCGCCGCCCAGGCTCACGCGCAGGGCGTTGCGGCGCGACAGGCGTGCATCGAGCACGTCCAGCAGCGAACGGTTGGCGCTGGTGTTGCAGTTCTCTTCGTCGGTCATGTCGTTCTTTCGGGTGGGGGGTGAATGGGCGGCAGCTTAGGAAGCGGGGATGACGCTGCGATGGCATCCGCGTGACCAGCGCGTGACAGCCGCAGGTCACGCAACTGCCATGCAGCCGCCATGGGGCTGTCACGCTCCGCCAGGAGACTGCGTGCAGTACTGCTGGAGATCACATGAATGAAGTCGCCGCGTCCTTGCTGCGCATCCATTTACCGGGAGCCTGACATGCGCACCACGTTCGACGCCCTCGGCACCCTGGTCCCCGGCCTCCAGTGGCCGGCGTCGGACGATCCGGAAGAGGGCAGCGAACGCGCCCGCTATCGCACCATCTTCATCTCCGACCTGCACCTGGGCACGCCGGGCTGCCAGGCCGGCGCACTGCTCGCCTTCCTGAAGGCGCACCCGAGCGACTGCCTCTATCTCGTGGGCGACATCGTCGACGGCTGGCAGTTGCGCAAGCGCTGGTACTGGCCGCAGTCGCACAACGACGTGGTCCAGAAGCTGCTGCGGCGCGCCCGCAAGGGCTGCCGCGTGGTCTTCGTGCCCGGCAACCACGACGAGTTCGCCCGCCAGTTCGCCGGCCACCATTTCGGCGGCATCGAGGTGGTGAGCGAAACGGTTCACGTCACGGCCACCGGCCAGCGCCTGTGGGTGATCCACGGCGACGCCTTCGACGGCGTGGTCCAGTGCGCCAGGTGGCTGGCCCACGTGGGCGACACGCTGTACGAATTCTCGCTGCGCATGAACCGGCACCTCAACGTGCTGCGCGCCCGCCTGGGCCTGCCCTACTGGTCGCTGTCCGCGTACCTGAAGCAGAAGGTGAAGAAGGCGCTGAACTACGTGACGGACTTCGAACGGGCCGTCGCCCACGAGGCCCGCCGGCGCGGCCACCAGGGTGTGGTCTGCGGCCACATCCATCGCGCCGAGATGCGCGAGATCGACGGCGTCCTCTACTGCAACGACGGCGACTGGGTGGAGAGCCGCACCGCGCTGGTGGAACATTTCGACGGCCGCCTGGAGCTGGTGCACTGGGATGCCCTGCAGCCTCCGCCCGCCGCGGCCCAACCCCTCCCGCAACCCGTCCCCCTGGAGATTGCATGAAGATCGCGCTCGTCACGGATGCCTGGATGCCCCAGGTGAATGGAGTGGTCACGACCCTGGTGGAACTGGTGCGCGAACTGCGCGCGGCCGGCCACCAGGTGCAGGTGGTCGAGCCGGGGCAGTTCCGCACGCGGCCGTGCCCCGGCTATGCGGGCATCGACCTGGCCATCGCGCCGGCCCGCGGCCTGGCGGAGCAGCTCGATGCGTTCGGGCCGGATGCGATCCACCTCGCGACGGAGGGACCGCTGGGCTGGGCCGGCCGCCGCTACTGCCTGCGCCGGCGCCTGGCCTTCACCACCGCCTTCCACACCAAGTTCCCTGAGATCGTGAATGCGGCGGTCAAGGTGCCGGTGTCCTGGGGCTACGCATTGATGCGGCATTTCCACCGGCCCTCGTCCGGCGTGATGGTGCCCACGCCCAGCGTGCTGGCGATGCTCCGCTTCGCCTCGGACCCGGGCATGTTTCCCGGGCTCGAGGAGCGCACCCGCCCCGTGTTCCTGTTCGTGGGCCGCGTTTCCTACGAGAAGAACATCGACGCGTTCCTGCGCACGGAGCTGCCGGGCACCAAGGTGGTCTGCGGCGTCGGGCCGGTGGAAGCGCAACTGAAGGCGCGTTATCCCGACGTGCACTGGGTCGGCCTGCTGCCGCGCGAAACCCTCGCGAAGCTGTATGCCGCCGCCGACGTGTTCGTCTTCCCGAGCCACGCCGACACCTTCGGCCTGGTGATGGTCGAGGCCATGGCCTGCGGCACGCCGGTGGCGGCATTTCCGGTGGACGGCCCCCTGACGGTGCTGGCCCGCCAGCGCCGCGGCGGCGGGGGCAGCCTCGGCGGCGCGATGCGCGACGACCTGCGGCAAGCCTGCATGGCGGCGCTGTCCGTCCCCCGCCACGAAGCCCGCGAGCGGGCGCTGGACTTCAGCTGGGCGCATGCCGCCGTCCTCTTCGCCGGCTTCCTGGTGCCGGCCCGGCCGGTGCCGGCGCCCGGCGCGGCCGCATCTGTCACACAGATGTCATGAGCAGGGCCCACACTGTCACGGTTCTGTCACCGAAGTGTGAATCCATGAGCGACGGCGGCCTGCCGGCGGTTCCCCTTCTCGATCGCGACCACAGCATCCTCGCTTTCCACGAGCGGGTGCTGGACTGGGCGCAGCGCGACAGCGTGCCGCTGCTGGAGCGTCTGCGCTTCCTGACGATCGTGTCCTCCAACCTCGACGAATTCTTCGAGGTCCGCGCGGTGAATCACCTGACGGGCGCGCTGGCGAACGAACACAAGGGGCCGTACACCGTCGGCAGCTTCGAGGCGCTGGCCAAGGCGGCGCACCGCCTGGTCGAACGGCAGTACACGCTCTACAACGACACCATCATGCCGGCCTTCGCGCGGCAGGGCATCGCCATCGTCTCGCATGGCGATCGCACCGCGAAGCAGAAAGCCTGGGTGCACGAATATTTCGAGCGCGAGGTGCGGCCGCTGCTCATCCCGCAGGGGCTCGACCCGGCCCATCCCTTTCCGCAGGTTGCCAACAAGTCGCTGAACTTCATCGTCCGCCTGGCCGGCAAGGACGCTTTCGGGCGCGAGAACGAGATCGCCATCGTGAAGGTGCCGCGGGTGCTGCCGCGGCTGATCCCGATGCCGGCCGCGGTCGCCGGCAGGAAGAAGCAGCTGTTCGTCTCCCTGTCCAGCGTGATCCGGGCCCACCTGGACATCCTGTTCCCCGGCCGGGAGGTCGGCCAGTTCTCGCAGTTCCGGGTGACGCGGCATTCCGAGCTGGCGGTGGGCGAGGAGGAGGTGCGCAACCTGCGCACCGCGCTGCGACTGGGCCTGCAGCAGCGCCACTACGGGCAGGCCACCCGGCTCGAAGTCTCGGCCGGATGCTCGGAACACCTGTCCACTTTCCTGCTCACGCAGTTCGGCTTGCCGGCCGCCGCCCTGTACCGGGTGCACGGGCCGGTCAACCTGGCCCGGCTGCAGCAGATGATCGACCTGGTCGACGCGCCCCGCCTGCTGTTCCCGCCGTACACGCCCAGCTATCCGCGCGGCCTGGTGCCGGGGCGGCCGATCTTCGAGCAGCTGAAGAAGCAGGCCGTGGTGATCCACCACCCGTACGAAAGCTATGAGGGCGTGACCGCCTTCCTGCGCGAGGCGGTGCACGACCCGGACGTGCTGGCCATCAAGCAGACGATCTACCGCACCGGCAGCGACTCCGCCATGATGGAGCTGCTGCGCGAGGCGGTGCTGCGCGGCAAGGAGGTGACCGCCGTGGTGGAGCTGAAGGCCCGCTTCGACGAGGAAGCCAACATCAACTGGGCCGAGGGCCTGGAGGCGGTGGGCGCGCAGGTCGTCTATGGCGTGGTGGGCCTGAAGACGCACGCCAAGATGCTGCTGGTCACGCGCCGCGAGGGCCGCCACCTGGTGCGCTACGCCCACCTCTCCACGGGCAACTACAACGCGCGCACGGCGCGCCTGTACACCGACATCAGCCAGCTCACCGCGGACCCGCAGCTGACGTCCGACGTGGAGCAGTTGTTCGTGCACCTGGCCAGCCAGAGCCGGCTGCCGCGCCTGCACCAGCTCTGGATCGCGCCGTTCCACCTGCACCGCAAGCTGATCGAGCACATCGACCTGGTCGGCATGGCGTGCGCGAGCGGGCTGGACGGGCGCATCGTGCTGAAGATGAACGCGCTCACCGACGAACCCCTGATCGAGGCGCTGGTGCGCGCCGGCCAGCGCGGCGTGCGCATCGACCTCATCGTCCGCGGCGCCTGCATGCTGCCCGCCAACCGGCCGGGCGTGACCGGGAACATCCGCGTCCGCTCCATCGTCGGGCGCTTCCTGGAACACTCGCGGGTGTTCTATTTCCGCGCCGGCCACGACGAGCAGCTCTACCTGTCGAGCGCGGACTGGATGAACCGCAACATGCTGCGCCGGGTGGAGCTGGCCTGGCCCGTCACCGACCCGCAGCTGCGCCAGCGGATCATCGACGAATGCCTGGTCGCCAGCCTGCACGACCAGCGCGACGGCTGGGACCTGCAGCCCGACGGGACCTACCGCCGTGCCAAGGGTGCCGAGGATCCGGACGCGCCCGGGGCGCAGGAGGCACTGATGCAACGTTACGCGGCTCCGCCCGGAGACGCCGAGGAAGCCCCATGGACCTGATCTTCTGGCGCCACGCCGAGGCGGAGGACGAGCGTGACGGCCTGGCCGACCTCCACCGGGCCCTGACGGGGCGCGGCGACAAGCAGGCCGCGCGCATGGGCGCCTGGCTGGACCGGCACCTGCCCGAAGGCACGCGCATCCTGTGCAGCCCCGCGCTGCGTTGCGAACAGACGGCGCTGGCGCTGGGGCGCAAGTTCAAGCTGCGCGAAGAACTCGCGCCCGGCGCGACGCCCGCGCAGTTGCTGGCGGCGGCGCAGTGGCCCGACTCGCGGCACCCGGTGATGCTGGTCGGCCACCAGCCGGCGATCGGCGAGACGCTGGCGCAGCTGCTGCGCATGGAAGCCGGCAACTGCGCCATCCGCAAGGGCGCCGTCTGGTGGCTGCGCACGCGCGAGCGCGACGGCGCCGAGCAGACCCTGCTGTGGGCCGTGCAGTCGCCGGAGACGGTCTAGGGCTTCGCTGCGGGCTTGGCGGGCGCCAGCTGGTCCAGCGCTGCCAGGAAGATCGCATCCTTCATGGCGGCGAGCGCCTGCACGCCGGCGCGGACGACTTCGCTCTTCTTGGCCGGACGGCCCAGGCCGGCGGCACGGGCTTTCAGTTCCTCCAGCACCGCGTATTCCGCTTTCGGGATGTTGAAGCTGTCGCGCACCAGCTTGGGCTTCTTCGCCTTGACGGTTGTCGCGGCGTTCACGGCCGGCGTGGCGGTCTTCTTTGCGGGCGTGCTGCGTTTCGCCGGCGCCTTGCGCGCCGTCCTGGTTGCTGTAGCCATGGGTCCTCTGCTCCGTAGGTCGAGCCGCGACACTACCGGAACTTGCGGTTTCCATCTACCGCGGCGCCGCCGAAATCAGTGAACCGACAGGGTCCAGGGCGTTTTCTGCCAGGCCAGGGCCTCTTCGCGCAGCAGGTGCGCGGACTGCGGCCAGGCAGCGGCCCAGTCCTTCGACATCTGCAGCGAGAACGCCTGCGCGCCCGCGATCAGCTTCAGGCCCTGCAGTTCCGGCTCGCGCCGGGCGTGGCACAGGATCACCGCCACGCGCAGGCACGCCAATTGCTGCACGAACACGGCGTCGCTGAAGTCGGCCTCCAGCTTGCGCAGCTTGCCCCGGTGCCCCAGCACCAGCAGCCCCAGCAGGTGCAGTTCGCCCTGCGCGAAACCCGGCGCGTCGGCGTTGTCCAGGATGTAGGCGCCGTGCTTGTGGGCGTCGCTGTGCGAGATGAGCGTGCCGATTTCGTGCAGCCGCGCGGCCCAGGCGAGGGTGCGCTCGTGGCGCTGCAGGTCGGCCGGCGCATGGCGCGCGCCGAGTCCGCGAAACAGCCGCGCCGCGATGCGGCCGACCCGCTCGGCCTGCGCCGGGTCGGCCTCGAACTTGGCCGCCAGCCGCTCGACCGTGCTGTTGCGCACGTCGGTCTCGGCCTGTTCCCGGTCCAGCATGTCGTAGAGCACGCCGTGGCGCAACGCGCCCTGCGCGGGCTGCATGGTGTCGATCCCGAGCAGGTCGAACACGGCCCGCAGCACCGTGAAGCCGCCGCCGATCACCGGACGGCGGTCGTCCTTCAGGCCCGGCAGCCGCACGCGGTCGGCGCTGCGCGCCTGCAGCAGCTCGCCCTGCAGCCAGTCCAGCGCGTCGCGGGTGATCGCGCCGTCGGTGCGGCCGCTGGCCAGCACGATGTCGGCCACGGCGCCGATCGTGCCGGAAGAGCCGTAGGCGACATCCCAGCGCGCCGGGTCGTAGGCCGACAGCGCCTCGTCCAGCACAGCCTGGGCCGCGATGCCGGCGCGCTCGAAAGCGGCCGCCGTGAACTGGCCTTCAGGGAAGTACTTCGTCGACCAGGCGACGCTGCCGACGCGGTAGCTTTCCATCACCTCCGCCTGGTACTGGCGCCCGAGGATCAGTTCGGTGGAGCGGCCGCCGATGTCCACCACCAGCCGGCGCTCGTCCGACTGCGGCAGCAGGTGCGCCACGCCCTGGTAGATCAGGCGTGCTTCCTCGCGGCCGGAGATCACGTCGATGGGGAAGCCCAGGATCTGCCGGGCGCGCGCCAGGAACACGTCGCGGTTGCGGGCCTCGCGCAGCGTCTGCGTGGCCACCGCGCGCACCTGGTGCGGGGCGAAGCCCGCCAGCCGCTCAGCGAAGCGCGCGAGGCAGGCCCAGCCGCGCTCCATGGCGTCGGCCGTCAGGTTGCGGGCTTCGTCCAGGCCATTGCCCTGGCGCACCGTTTCCTTGAGGTATTCCACGCGGCGAACCTGCCCGAAGTCGAGCCGGCCGATCTCCAGCCGGAAGCTGTTGGAGCCGAGGTCGACCGCGGCGAGCAGGGTACCGTCTTGCATGGAGGAGGGGAGTGCCGGGCCAGCATAGCACCGGGCCCGCGGCGGCGGGGCTTCAGCCGACCACGCGGCCGTCTGCCGTCAGCATCGATTGCGTGACGAAGCCGGCGCTGCGCCTGAGCCCCTCGAAACTCACGCGGAAACCCCCGACGTCCACGTCGCGCCGGCGCTGGAAGGCGGCGAGCGTGTTCGCGCGCGTCGGCGCGCCGTCGATGTCGCCCAGCACTTCGAAGGTGTAGTGCGCGGCGATGAAGCCCGCCAGGCTCAGCGCCACCGGCGGCTCGTCGAACAGGCGCGCCAGCACCTCGCGGTAGCGCCGCACCACGGGCAGGGCAGCCGTGACCATCGGCACGGCCTGCGTGGCGATCGCCGGCGTGCTGCGGCCGCCGCCCATCTGCGACACCGTCTGCAGATTGACGTCTGCCATCGCCACCACGTAGCGCTGGCGCGCCTGGCGATCCAGCCCCTGCGTCAACTGCACCAGCTCCGGGGTGCCGCCGATGAACAGCAGCACGGCCGGCGTCGCCGGGCCCAGGCGCTGGCCGAGCCGCGCCAGGTCGCCGTCCCCCGTCCAGGTGGCCAGCCGCAGCTTCAGGCCGGCGGCGCTGCGCGCCACGTCCTCGCGGTACAGCCGCGCTTCGCGGGCCGAGGCGAACACCGCGCCGACTTCCTGCATGCCGCCCACGCTGAGCGACTTCAGCGCGTGGCCAATCTGCTCGCGACGCCCGGCGAAGATGGCGAAGGTGTGGTCGTCCGGTTCCACGCCGGCGGCCTGCAGCCAGGGCGCCGCATGCGCGATGGCCGCGCCTTCCTGCCGCAGCTGCGCGGCGAGCAGCGTGGCGACGGGGTCGCTGACGGTTCCCGACAGCGCGACGCAGGCCGGGTTGTCGCGCACCGACTGCCAGGCTTGCTGCACGCTGGCGGCGCTGCCGTCCACCTCCAGCGCGAGGTGTTGCACGGGTCGGCCGCGCAGGCCGCCGCGGCTGTTGATGTCCTGCCAGGCCGCGCGCGCGCCGATGACGAAGTCCTTGGCCACGTCCTGTTCGGCGGACGAGGTGTCGACGAGCTGGGCGATGGCGATGGGGCGGGGCGCCGGCCGCTGGGCGATGGCCGGCACGGCCACGCACGCGGCGGCGCCGGCGAGCAGCGCCCGGCGGCGCAGTGTCGGCATCGTCATTGGAAGAGGGAAGGTGTTTGCATGCAAGGCTCCGTCACGGTTGCAGCCGAGCTTATGCAGGGGGCATGACAGGTGGGTGACGGTTCCGTGACGCCCGGGGATGCCGGCATGTCACGCCGCTGTCACGGAAGCTGCCTACAGTGGATGCAACACGTTATCAACCACCCCAGAGGAAAGCATGAACGTCAGCAACCGCACCGTCGCAGCCTTCGCTGCATTCGCTTTCGCAGGCATCGCCTCCGCCCAGGACGTCACGGGCGCCGGCGCCACCTTCCCCGCGCCGCTGTACGCCAAGTGGGCCTCCGACTACAACAAGGCCACCGGCGTCCGCATCAACTACCAGTCCGTCGGCTCCGGCGCGGGCATCCGCCAGATCGACGGCAAGACGGTCGCCTTCGGCGCCTCCGACATGCCGCTGAAGGACGAGGAACTGGCCAAGAAGGGTCAGATCCAGTTTCCCACCGTCATCGGCGGGGTCGTGCCCGTGGTGAACATCAAGGGCATCGCCGCCGGCCAGCTGCGCCTGAACGGCCAGGTGCTCGGCGACATCTACCTGGGCAAGATCACCAAGTGGAACGACGCCGCGCTGAAGGCCCTGAACCCCTCGCTGCCGCTGCCCGACGCCGCCATCGCGCCGGTGCGCCGCGCCGACGGCTCCGGCACCACCTTCCTGTTCACCAACTATCTCTCGAAGGTCAACGCCGACTGGAAGGCGAAGGTCGGTGAAGGCACCGCCGTCAACTGGCCGACCGGCGCGGGCGGCAAGGGCAACGAGGGCGTCGCCGCCTTCGTGGGCCGCCTGCCCAACTCGATCGGTTACGTCGAATACGCGTACGTCAAGCAGAACAAGATGACCTACGCGCTGATGCAGAACGCCGCGGGCCAGTTCGTGGCGCCGGACGACACGGCCTTCAAGGCGGCCGCCGCCGGTGCGGAGTGGTCGAAGAGCTTCTACCAGATCCTCACCAACCAGCCGGGCGCGCAGTCCTGGCCGCTGACGGGCGCCACCTTCATCCTGATGCACAAGGTGCAGGACAAGCCCGCCGAGGCCGCGGCCACCCTGAAATTCTTCGAGTGGGCCTACAAGAACGGCGACAAGACCGCCGACGACCTGGACTACGTGCCGATGCCGGCCGCGGTGAAGGCGCAGGTCGAGAAGCTGTGGTCGACCGAGCTGAAGGACGGCTCGGGCAAGACGGTCGCGTTCAAGTAACCCGGCCGCAGGGTTGACCTGCGTTTGTCATGGAACTGTCACGGAACCGCCATAAAGTTCCGGACAGAAACCTCCCCTGCATGCCAACCAGCCGCCGCGCGGGCCCCAGTCCCGGCGCGGCGGCGCCACGAGAACGAAGGGCCGACGTGTCCTCTACACTCCCCGCCCATGAGGCCAGCCTGCACCCGTCGAGCCTGGCGGCCCGGCCCAGCCGCATGAGCATGCCACCCCCTCCCGGGCGCCTGAAGGCAGGCCCGCTGCTGGACAAGCTGTTCAGCCTGCTCGCCCGCCTGGCGGCGCTGGTCACGCTGGCGCTGCTGGCCGGCATCCTCGTCGCGCTCGTCATCGGCGCCCAGCCGGCGATGGAAAAATTCGGGCTCGGCTTCCTCACCAACAGCGTTTGGGACCCGGTGACCAACGAGTTCGGCGGCGCCGCGATGATCATCGGCACGCTGGCCACTTCGTTCATCGCGCTGGTCATCGCCGTTCCGGTCAGCTTCGGCATCGCCGTGTTCCTGACCGAACTGTCGCCGGCCTGGCTGAAGCGCCCGCTGGGCACCGCCATCGAATTGCTGGCCGCGGTCCCGTCGATCGTCTACGGCATGTGGGGCCTGCTGGTGTTCGGCCCGATGCTCGCCACCTACGTGCAGCAGCCGCTGCAGTCGGTGTTCGCCGACGTGCCGCTGATCGGGCCCCTGTTCGCCGGGCCGCCGGTGGGCATCGGCATCCTGGCCGCCGGGATCATCCTGGCGATCATGATCATCCCCTTCATCGCGGCGGTCATGCGCGACGTCTTCGACGTGACGCCGCCGATGCTCAAGGAGTCCGCCTACGCGCTGGGCTCGACCACCTGGGAGGTGGTCTACAAGGTCGTGCTGCCCTATACCAAGGGCGGGGTGATCGGCGGGATCATGCTGGGCCTGGGCCGCGCGCTCGGCGAAACCATGGCCGTCACCTTCGTCATCGGCAACTTCAACCAGCTGGATGGCTTCAGCCTGTTCGCCGCGGCCAACAGCATCACCTCCGCGCTGGCGAACGAATTCGCGGAGGCCAGCGAGGGCCTGCACCAGGCCGCGCTGATCTACCTGGGCCTGGTGCTGTTCTTCATCACCTTCGTCGTGCTGTCGCTGTCCAAGCTGCTGCTGGCGCGGCTGCGCCGCAACGAGGGGACGCGCGCATGACCACCGGCGAAGCCTTGATCCGCGCGGCCGATTCGGCCGAGGCGCGCGAGCGCAGGTACATGGCACGCAAGCGCACCAACCGGGTGGCGCTGGCGCTGTCGCTGGCGGCCATGGCCTTCGGCGTCTTCTGGCTGATCTGGATCCTGTGGGAGACGGTGCGCCTGGGCTTCGCCGGGCTCACCTGGGCCACGCTCAGCCAGATGACGCCCCCGCCGAACGAAGCGGGCGGCCTGCTCAACGCGATGTGGGGCTCGCTGCTGATGGTGCTGCTGGCCACCTTCGTCGGCACGCCGATCGGGGTGATGGCCGGCATCTACCTGGCCGAGTACGACACCAAGGGCTGGCTCGGCAACACGACGCGCTTCGTCAACGACATCCTGCTGTCGGCGCCCTCCATCGTGATCGGCCTGTTCGTGTATGCGGTGGTGGTCGCCCGCTTCAAGCAGTTCTCCGGCTGGGCCGGCGTGATCGCGCTGGCGCTGATCGTGATCCCGATCGTCATCCGTACCACCGAGAACATGCTGCTGCTGGTGCCTGCCCAAGTGGAAGGTGATCATGAAGATCACCCTGCGCGCGGCCCGGGCTGGCGTGGTCACCGGCGTGCTGCTGGCGATAGCCCGCATCGCCGGCGAGACCGCGCCGCTGCTGTTCACGGCGCTGAACAACCAGTTCTTCACCTCCAGCCTGTCCGAACCGATGGCCAGCCTGCCGGTCACCATCTTCAAGTTCGCCATGAGCCCGTACGAGAACTGGCAGCAGCTCGCGTGGGCCGGCGTCTTCATCATCACCCTGGCCGTGCTCGGCCTGAACATCCTGGCGCGCGTGCTCACGCGCGTGCGGATCTGAACCCCATGGATGCAACCCTCGCTCCCGATCGCGTGCGCGCCAAGCTGGCCGTGCGCAACCTGAACTTCTACTACGGCAAGTTCCATGCCCTGAAGTCGATCAACCTCGACATCCCGGAACACAAGGTCACGGCCTTCATCGGGCCGTCCGGCTGCGGCAAGTCGACGCTGCTGCGCACCTTCAACCGCATGTACGAGCTGTATCCCGACCAGCGCGCCGAAGGCGAGATCGTGCTGGACGGCGAGAACCTGCTGAAGTCGAAGAAGGACGTGGCGCTGATCCGCGCCAAGGTCGGCATGGTGTTCCAGAAGCCGACGCCGTTCCCGATGTCCATCTACGACAACATCGCCTTCGGCGTTCGGCTGTTCGAGTCGGTGGCGGACGCCGAGATGGACGACCGCGTCGAATGGGCGCTGCGCAAGGCGGCGCTGTGGGACGAGGTCAAGGACAAGCTGCGCCAGAGCGGCTCCGGCCTGTCGGGCGGGCAGCAGCAGCGGCTGTGCATCGCCCGCGGCATCGCCATCAAGCCGGACGTCCTGCTGCTGGACGAACCGTGTTCCGCGCTCGACCCCATCTCCACCGGCAAGATCGAGGAGCTGATCATCGAGCTGAAGAAGGACTACACGGTGGTGATCGTCACCCACAACATGCAGCAGGCGGCGCGCGTGTCCGACTACACCGCCTACATGTACCTGGGCGACCTGGTGGAAGTGGGGGAGACGGAGCAGATCTTCTTCAAGCCCAAGCGCCAGGAGACCGAGGACTACATCACCGGCCGCTTCGGCTGAGACACCGGGAGACGATATGGGAGACAAGCACCTTTCCACGCAGTTCGACAGCGAGCTGAATTCCCTTTCCTCGCGGGTCATGGAAATGGGCGGGCTGGTGGAGTCGCAGATCCGGCAGGCGATCTTCGCGGTGAGCCAGTTCAACGCGGACGTGGCCCGGCAGGTGATCGAGGTCGAGGACCGCGTCAACCAGATGGAAGTCGACATCGACCGCGAGCTGTCCTCCGTCATCGCGCGCCGGCAGCCCACGGCGCGCGACCTGCGCCTGCTGATGGCCATCTCCAAGACCACCGCCAACCTGGAGCGCGTCGGCGACGAGGCGCGCCGCATCGCTCGCATGGTGCTGTCCATCGTCGAGAAGGGCGGCGCGGCCCGCACGCTGCCGGCCAGCGAGCTGCAGGTGGCCGCCGACCTCGCGTCCGCCCAGTTGCGCAAGGCGCTGGATGCCTTCGCCCGGCTCGACACCGTGGCGGCGGTCGCGATCATGAAGGGGGACGGTCCCCTCGACAAGGAATTCGACGGCTTCGTGCGCAAGCTGATCACGTACATGATGGAGGACCCCCGCACCATCTCCGCCAGCCTGGACCTGCTGTTCGTGGCCAAGGCCATCGAGCGCATCGGCGACCACGCCACCAACATCGCCGAGTTCATCATCTACGTGGTCAAGGGCGCGGACGTGCGGCACAGCTCCATGGAACACATCGAGTCCACCCTGAAATAGCCCATGAGGAACCAGCCCCGCATCCTGATCGTCGAAGACGAGCCGGCCATCGCCGAACTCATCGCCGTCAACCTGCGCCACAACGGCCTGTCGCCGACCTGGGCGGAGGATGGCGATGCGGCCCAGCGCGAGATCGATGCGGTGCTGCCGGACGCCATCCTGCTGGACTGGATGCTGCCGGGCGAGAGCGGCCTGGCGCTGGCGCGCCGCTGGCGCAGCGACGCGCGCACCAGGGCCGTCCCGATCCTGATGCTCACGGCGCGCGGCGACGAGCCGGACAAGGTGGCGGGGCTCGACGCCGGCGCCGACGACTACATCACGAAGCCCTTCTCCACCCAGGAACTGCTGGCGCGCATCCGCGCGGTGCTGCGCCGGCGCGCCCCGGAGAAGACCGACGAAACCATGACGCTCGGCGGCATCACGCTCGACGGCGCCGCCCACCGCGTGACCTGGCAGGGCCGGCCGGTCAAGGTCGGGCCCACCGAGTTCAAGCTGCTGCGCTTCCTGCTCAAGCACCCGGAGCGCGTGCACAGCCGCCAGCAGTTGCTGGACCGCGTGTGGGGCGACCACGTGTTCCTGGAAGAGCGGACCGTGGACGTGCACGTCAAGCGGCTGCGCGAGTCCCTCGGCGCCGGTGGCGCGCTGGTGGAAACCGTGCGCGGCGCCGGCTATCGCATCACGGCGCAGCCGGCGCCGCGCGAAGCGGCATGATGGCGGGATGACCGCACGCCTGGCGCTCTTCGCGTCGCTCCTCCTCGGCGGCTGCGTCGCCGGGGCGATGCTGCACGGGGCCGTGGGCGCCATGCTCGGGGTGGCGGTGGGCGCCTGCCTGTGGTTCGCGATCGACAGCTACCAGGCCAACCGCGTGCTGCGCTGGCTGCGCGCCGGCCAGCTGCGGGGTGCGCCGACGGTCGGGGGCTGGTGGGGCGAAGCGGCGCATCGCGCGCGCCGTGCACTGGCGCTGCGCGAGGAGCAGAAGGAGGACGCCGAGCGGCGGCTCGAGGCCTTCCTCGCCGCCATCCGCACCTCGCCCAACGGCGTCGTCCTGCTGGACCCGGAAGGCCGCATCGAATGGTGCAACCAGACCGCCGCCTCCCACTTCGGCCTCGATCCGGCGCGCGACCTGCAGCAGCACGTGGTGAACCTGCTGCGCGACCCGGACTTCAGCGCCTTCTACAACTCCCGCCGCCACGACAGCGACGTCGTGATCCCCGCCCCCGGCAGCACGAGCGGCCGGCCCCGCAGGCTGTCGCTGCACCTGCATCCCTACGGCGAAGGGCGGTTGCTGCTGCTCTCGCGCGACGTGACGGCGCTGGAGCAGGCCGAGGTCATGCGGCGCGATTTCGTGGCCAACGTGTCGCACGAGATCCGCACGCCGCTGACGGTGCTCAGTGGCTTCGTCGAGACGCTGCAGTCGCTCGACCTGCCGAAGGAAGAGCGCGACCGCTACCTGCACATGATGGGCCAGCAGGCGCAACGGATGCAGACGCTGGTGAGCGACCTGCTCACGCTGTCGCGGCTGGAAGGCAGCCCGCTGCCCGGCCAGGGCGAGTGGACGCCGGCTTCGGCCTTCCTGGCGCAGTGCGAGGAAGAGGGGCGGGCGCTGGCCGATGCACTGGGCAAGAAGCTGGAGTTGCGCTTCGAGCCGCCGCCGCCGGTGGCGCTGGGGGGCACGCCGCGCGAGTTGCAGAGCGCCTTCTCCAACCTGGTGACGAATGCCGTGCGCTACACGCCCGGCGGCGGCAGCGTCGAGGCCGGCTTGCGCTGCACCGAGTCCGGCCGCTGGGAATGGTCGGTGCGGGACACGGGGCCCGGGATCGCGGCGGAGCACCTGCCGCGCCTGACGGAGCGCTTCTACCGGGTGGACCGCAGCCGCTCGCGCGAGACTGGCGGCACCGGGCTCGGCCTGGCCATCGTCAAGCACGTGGTGCAGCGGCACGGCGGCGAACTGAGGATCGTGAGCACCCCCGGCGCCGGGTCGACCTTCACCATCATCCTGCCGTCGGCGCGCGTGCGCCCGCTGGAGCCTGCGCTGACCGATACCGCCGCACGGCCCGCCACAGAATCAGCGGCAGGATGACGGCCAGCAGCGCCAGCGCGAAGCTGCTGGCCATCCAGAACGCGGCCGGACTCTGCTGCGCGCTCCACGGCCCGATGCCCCGGTAGGCGAGCAGGTAGCCGCCGACGACGCCCACGCCCCAGAGCAGCACGCAATACGCCACCAGCGGCGCCACCGCCACCCGGTAGCAGCGCAGCACGAACACGCACAGCGCCTGCACGGCGTCGCCCAGGTGGTAGGCGCCCAGCCAGACCAGCAGCCCGGCGGCGAGCGCCGCGACTTCGGGGTCGGCCGAATAGATGGAAGCGATGCCGTCGCGCGCCACGAGCACGCCGCAGGCCAGCACCACGGCCATGGCGAGGCCCATGCGGAAGCCGGTGCGGATGGCGGCGCGGGCCCGCTTCGGGTCGCCCGCGCCCAGCCAGAAACTGACGCGCGCGCTGGTGGCGATGGCGATCGACAGCGGCACCATGTACATCACCGCGGCGAGGTTGGAGGCCACCTGGTGGGCGGCGGCGGACAGCGTGCCCTGGCGCGCGATGAACAGCGACATCAGGGTGAAGGAGGTGACCTCCACCATGATGGCCAGTCCGGCCGGCACCCCGAGGCGGGCGAACTGCGCGATGGTCGGCCAGTGCGGGGCCTCCAGCGCGCGCCAGATCGCGTACGGGCGGTACAGCGGGTCGGTCCGTACCAGCCAGATGGCCACGCCGAGGAACAGCCAGTTCACCACCACCGTCGCCCAGGCGCAGCCCACCGCGCCCATCGCGGGCAGCCCGGCGCCGCCGAAGGCGAACCAGATCGTCAGCGGCACCTTGAGCACCAGCGACGCGAGCTGCAGCCAGGTCACGAGCTGCGGCTTGCCCAGGCTCTGGTTGAGCGTGCTGTACATGCGGAACAGCAGCGCGGCCGGCAAGGCCAGGGCGAGCACGCCGAGGTACTGGCGCACTTCGTCCTGCAGTGCCGCGGGCACCTGCGTGGCGTCCAGCAGCGCGCCGGGGAACAGCAGGCCGAACACGCCGATGACCGCGGCGAGCCCGGCGAGGTAGAGGGCCTGGCGCACCGAGCGTCCGACGTCCTGGCGGCGGCCGGCGCCGTGCAGCTCCGCCCAGATCGGCAGCAGCGCCTGCAGCACGCCCATCAAGGCCACGAAGACGGTGATGTAGACGGCCGCGCCGACCGACAGCGCGGCCAGCGCCTGCTGCGAATAGCGGCCGGCCACGATGGTGTCGGTCACGCCGAACGCCATGGTGGCCAGCTGGCCGGCCAGCACGGTGCCCGCGTGGCGCGCGATGATGCCGCGTTCGCTCAATGCTTGCGGTACAGCAGCAGGTTGTCGCGCTTGTCGGTGGGCCGCGGGATCTTGGCGACCAGGCTCCACTGGCGCGCGTTGAAGGCCATCGACACCGATCCCTGCAGGTCCTCGGCGGCCACCAGCCAGGGACAGGTGCTCGGGGCCGTGGCCATGCGCAGGTCCATGTCGCCGTGGAAGCGCAGCGCGGCGATCTGCGCGCGCGTCAAGCCGAACACCTCGACGCAGCCCGGCGCGTCCATGCGCTGCTTCAGGACGTTCACCACCGGCGCGTAGCTGCGCGCGTAGTCCAGCGCGGGCAGCCACAGCGTCATGATCAACAGCCAGCCCAGCGCGGCGCCCGCGGCCGGCAGCACCATGCTCTTCCAGATCGCATGGCGGCTTCGCTTGGTGCGCCAGCGAACCAGCGCGATCCACGCCAGCGTGGCCACCAGTGCAGCGATGAAAGGCACCAGCGCGAAGCTGGGCGTGAAGCCCGGCGCCAGCTTGAAGACGTTGGCCGCCGGCTTGGCCGGCACGCCGGTCTGCAGCGAGATCCAGATCACCCAGATCACCAGCGCGCAGCCGCTGAAGAACAGCAGGGTGAACCAGTCGATCAGGGCCGAGGCGCTGCGCTGGAAGGTGGGCAGCGCGAAGGCGGCGAGCGCGGCCAGCGGCGGCAGGCTCAGCAGCAGCGCGCGGTCCGAATTCGGCGAGAGGATGGCGGTGACCAGCGCCACCATGGCAAACCAGAGCGGCAGGGCCACATGGCGGTGCCCGAGCTGGCGGCGCCAGCGCCACACCGTCCACAGGGCCAGCGGCCAGGCAGGCCAGGTGAACCAGACCAGCAGGCGGGCGACCGAGCGCCATTCGCGCGGCGAGTCGAAGGCCGTGGGCGTCAGGCGCCACTCCCACATGCCCAGCGACAGCGCGACCACCGCCGCCAGCAGCGACAGGGCCACCACGATGGCGGTCCCGCGGCTGCCGCGGGCGTCGCTCACGCCGTCGTGCGGCGGGTCCGTCATGTGCAGGACGGCGCCGCCGACGGCGAACAGTGCGGCCATCGCCGGCGCGCCGCTGAGGCCGAGGCCGACCATGCCCACGGCCATGCTGGCGATCGGCGCGGCCAGCCGGTAGGGCAAGGCCGCCATTCCGTAGAAGGTGAGCGCGGTGAACCCGAGCTGGGCGAGGGCGGGCGTCGTCTCGTGGGAGAGCTGCGCCAGCCCGAGGCAGGCGATCAGCGCCAGCAACGCGCCGTCGGCGATGGCCCGGGCGTAGTCGGTGGGCAGCGCCTCGCCGCCGAAGGCGAAGGGGACCGGCTGCGCCCGCGGCGTGCGCGCCAGGTAGTAGGCGCCGTACCAGGTGGCCAGCAGCGTCAGCACCAGCAGCGCGATGAAGGGGATGCGGGCGGCGAAGTCGGGTGCGATCCAGGCCGGCGCCAGGCGAACCGCCCAGGCCCCCATCCAGTAGGGCAGCAGCGCGTCGAATTCCGGGGGCTGGCCCAGCAACTCGGGGGCCAGCCACTCGGCGCGGCCGTGGGCGAGCTCCAGCATGTAGCCCAGCGCCATGATGTCCGCGTTCTTCCACGGCTCCCGGCCGATGAAGCCGGGCAGCACGTACGCCGCGCAGAACAGCAGCAGCATCAGCCGGGGCAGGCGGTGCACGGCGCTCTGGGCGACGATGGCGGGAGTGGGCTGGGTCACGCGCGCGAGTGTGTCACAGGCAGCGGGGCTCGGCGCCCCAAACAAAAAGGCAGCGCGAAGCTGCCTTTTGCTGGGGGTGGCCGCGGCTTACTTGGCGGCGGTCTTGCCGAACTTCTTGAAGAACTTGTCGACCCGGCCGCCCATGTCGTTCACGGACTTCTGGGTGCCCGTGTAGAACGGGTGCGACTCGCTGGACGTGTCCAGCTTGAAGAGCGGCAGCTCGCGGCCGTCTTCCATGGTGATCTTGTCCCGTGCCGGCACGCAGGAGCGCGTGACGAACTTGAAACCGTTCGAGAGGTCCTGGAAGCAGACGTCGCGGTAGTTGGGGTGAATGCCTTCTTTCATGGTGTCCTCGTCAGGTGTCGCGGCAGCCGCGCCAGGACATCTGGCGTACTTTCCGGGAAAGCCTTGGATTATAGCTCGGTATGGAGGGAGGGGCGCTCAGCGGCTAAAACCAACAACGGCTGTTTTGGTTTAGCGGTAGCTCACCCGCCCCTGCGCATCATGTCGAAGAATTCCACGTTCGTCTTCGTGGCCTTCATCGACTTCAGGACCATTTCCATCGCCTCGATCTCGTCCATGTTGTACATGAACTGCCGCAGGATCCGGGTCTTCTGCAGGATCTCGGGGGCCAGCAGGAGCTCTTCGCGGCGCGTGCCGGAGCGATTGAGCTGGATCGAGGGGAAGACGCGCTTTTCGTACAGGCGGCGGTCCAGGTGCAGCTCGCAGTTGCCGGTGCCCTTGAACTCCTCGAAGATCACTTCGTCCATGCGCGAGCCGGTGTCGATCAGCGCGGTGGCGATGATGGTCAGCGAGCCGCCTTCCTCCACGTTGCGCGCCGCGCCCAGGAAGCGCTTGGGGCGCTGCAGCGCGTTGGAATCGACGCCGCCGGTCAGCACCTTGCCGGAGGACGGCACGACGTTGTTGTAGGCGCGGGCCAGGCGGGTGATCGAGTCGAGCAGGATCACCACGTCCTTCTTCAGTTCGACCAGGCGCTTGGCCCGCTCGATCACCATCTCGGCCACGTGCACGTGGCGGGCGGCCGGCTCGTCGAAGGTGGACGCGATCACTTCGGCCTTCACCGAGCGCTGCATGTCCGTCACCTCTTCCGGGCGCTCGTCCACCAGCAGCACCATCATGTGGACGTCCGGGTGGTTGGCGGCGATGGCGTGCGCGATGTGCTGCATCATCACCGTCTTGCCGCTCTTGGGCGGGGCGACGATCAGCGCGCGCTGGCCCTTGCCGATGGGGGCGATGATGTCGATCACGCGGCCGGTGACGTTCTCCTCGCCCTTGAGGTTCTCGCGTTCCAGGCGCATCTGTTCCCGGGGGAACAGCGGCGTCAGGTTCTCGAACATGATCTTGTGCTTGTTGTCCTCCGGCAGCCCGCCGTTGACCTTGTCCAGCTTGGTCAGCGCGAAGTAGCGCTCGCCGTCCTTGGGCGTGCGGACCTCGCCCTCGATCATGTCGCCGGTGTGCAGGTTGAAGCGGCGCACCTGGCTGGGCGAGATGTAGATGTCGTCGGTGCTCGCCGTGTAGCTGGTGTCCGGGCTGCGCAGGAAGCCGAAGCCGTCCGGCAGGATCTCCAGCACGCCGTCGGCGAAGACCTGCTCGCCGGCGCGGGCGCGCTTCTTGATGATCGCGAACATCAGCTCCTGCTTGCGCATGCGGCCGGTGTTCTCGATCTCGAGCTCTTCGGCCTGCTTGAGGACTTCGGAGACGTGCAGCGCCTTGAGTTCGTTCAGGTGCATGGAGTGACCCCTTTGGGGCAGTGTTCTTGGATCGGTCTGGGGAGGTTCATGGCGGGGCGAGAATTGCCCTGCGAACCGGAACTCGAACTGCCCGCCTGCAATGGCGGATCAGCGATTGAGGGGCATTATGCAGCAAAAAACAGGAAACGGGCACTTCAAGAACAATCGGGGCCAAAGGCCCCGTCTGCAGAAGTACGAGGCGCCGCCAGGTGCCTCGTTTTGTCTAGTTTAGTTGCTGGTCGATGAAGGCCGTCAGCTGCGCCTTGCTCATCGCGCCCACCTTGGTGGCGGCGAGCTGGCCGTCCTTGAACAGCATCAGGGTGGGGATGCCGCGGATGCCGAACTTGGCGGGGATGTCGCGGTTCTCGTCCACGTTCATCTTGGCGATCTGCAGCTTGTCCTTGTAGCTCTCGGAGACTTCGTCGAGGATCGGCGCGATCATCTTGCACGGCCCGCACCATTCGGCCCAGTAGTCCACCAGGACCGGCTTGTCGGCCTTCAGGACGTCGGATTCGAAGGATGCGTCGGAGATGTGCTTGATCAGGTCGCTGGCCATGGGTTCCTCTCGTGGGGCGGGGGTCCTTCCCGCCTGCAGCTACAGTCAGGGCATTGTGACAGAAACCAAGACCCCCCGCCGGGTACGGGGCCGCAGTGGAATGCTATGGATGCGATAGCAACAACCCATCCATTCGCGCGGCGCTGGCGGGAGCTCATGCAGGACCTGCAGGCGGCCATCGCGGCGCGCGGCGCGCATCCGGCGCGCACCGTGGTCCTCCTTCCGTATGCGCAGCTGATGCCGGTGGCGCGGCAATCCTGGACGCTCGCGCAGCCGTCCGGCTTCGCGCCGCGCTTCGAAACCACGATGAACTGGGCCCGCCGGCTGCCGTGGGAGCCGGGCGAACTGGACCTGTCGTTCGACATCGGGCGCGACCTGCTGACCGCGCGAGACTGGCTGGAGCAGGGGTGGAGGCGGCATGGCAGGCCGCGCATGCGGCGCGCGCCATTCCCGCGGCCCAACGGGCGGCCTGGGCGGCCCGGCTGCGGCCGCTGCTGCTGCAGGGGATGGAGGCGCCGGCGCTGGCCACCGAGGCCGCCATCGCGCGCATCGCCTTCGAATGGGTGGCCGCGTCGTCGTACGCCACCGACGCCTTGCTCGATGGCACGCTGACGCGCGACCTCGACCTGCTGGTGGTGCTGCAGGGCTTCCAGGAGGAGCCGGTGCCGCGCGCCTTGCGCGAGCAGCTGGGCGGGCGTGCGCTGGCCTGGCCGCTGCCCGTGGCCGCCGGGCCCGGCGCGATCGCGCTGCATCCCGCGGCCGACGCCGCCGAGGAAGCCGAGCGCGCCGCGGCCAGCGTCTTGCGGCGCCTGGCGGCCGGCGAAGTGCCGGTGGCGCTGGCCGCCACCGACCGCGTGCTGACGCGGCGCATCGGCGCCCTGTTGTTCACGCGCGGCGTGCGGGTGCACGACGAAACGGGATGGAAGCTGTCGACGACGCTGGCGGCGGCGCGCGTGATGGGCGCCTTGCGCGCCTGCGCGTGGGACGCCACCAGCGATGCCGTGATCGACTGGCTCAAGGGCGTGCCGGCCCTGGGCAGCGGCACCGTGCAATCCCTGGAGCGCCGCGTGCGCCGCAGCGGCCAGCGCGAGTGGCGCCTGCTGCGCGACGGCGACTGGGCCGGGTCCGAGGCGGCGCAGGGCGCCGCCGGGCGCGTCGCGGCCTGGCGTGACGCGATGCAGCCGGCGCGCGGCTTGCTGGAGTGGCTGGCCGCGCTGCGGCTGTTGCTGCGCGATGCCGGCCAGTGGGAGGCGCTGCGCACCGACTCAGCCGGCATGAAGATCCTCGCGGCCCTGCGGCTGGACGAGGCGGCCGCGGGCGAGTGGTCTGGCTGGTCGCATGGTCAGCGGCGCATGGGCCTGCGCGACTTCACCTCGTGGGTCAATGAGGTGCTGGAAGGCGCCAGCTTCGTGCCGCCGCACACCGGCGACGAGCTGGTGGTGGTGCTGCCGATGAGCCAGTTGCTCGGCCATCCTTTCGCCGCGCTGGTGCTGCCTGGCTGCGACGAGCGCAGCCTGCCGGCATCGCCGGAGCCCGCCGCGGGCTGGACGCAGGCCCAGCGCCGCCTGCTGGGCCTGCCCTTGCGGCAGGACCTGGAGGATGCCCAGCGCGCCGCGTGGCGCTGCGCCCTGCAGGCGCCGCTGGTGGACGTGCTCTGGCACGCCAGCGACGACACCGGCGAGGCCACGCTGGCCAGCCCGCTGGTGCAGGCCCTGGCGCTGGAAGGCCTGGGCGTGACCGGCGCGGACCAGCGCGATGCGCGCGAGGAACGGGCACAACCCGTGCTGCCGCCGATGGTGGAGGCGCCAGCGCTGGTGCCCTCGAAGCTGTCGGCCAGCAGCTACGAGGACCTGCGGCGCTGCCCCTACCGCTTCTTCGCCATGCGCATGCTGGGGTTGAAGGAGGCCGAGGAGATCGAAGCCGAAGTGGACAAGCGCGACTTCGGCACCTGGCTGCACGGGGTGCTCAAGACCTTCCACGAAACGCTGCGCGAGCGCGGGACGCTGACGCACGCGGAGCGCGCGGCCCTGCTCGACGAGCTGGCGCGGGACGGCATCGCGTCGCAGCGCCTGGGCGAGGGCGAGTTCCTGCCGTTCGCGGCCACCTGGCCCGCGGTGCGCGCCGGTTACCTGGAATGGCTGGCGACCCACGAGGCCAGGGGCGCATCTTTCATCGAAGGCGAAGCGGAGCACAGCGTGCAGCTCGGCCCGCTGACCCTGGCAGGGCGCATCGACCGCATCGACCAGCTCGCCGACGGCAGCGCGCTCGTGATGGACTACAAGACCGAGGGCCTGCCGGCCACCCGCTCGCGCATGGCCACGCCGCTGGAGGACACGCAGCTGGCTTTCTATGCGGTGCTGCTGCCTGAGCGCGAGCTGAGCGCGGCCTACCTGAACATCGGCGAGCGCGGCGAGGTGCGGGCGGTGGACCATCCTGGGCTGGCGCAGGCGGCGCACTTGCTCAGGGAGGGCATCGAGGTGGAGCTGCGGCGCATCGGCCAGGGTGCGCCGCTGCCCGCGCTGGGCGAGGGCCGCGCGTGCGAATTCTGCGCGGCGCGCGGACTGTGCCGGAGGGATGGCTGGAGTGAATGAGGAAGCGGTGATGCCGGTGAAGCCGGCCTACGAGCACAACGGCCGCGGCATCGGCCGCGAACACTTCTACGCGGTGGCCTGCGATCCGCGGCGGCACGTGGCGGTGGAAGCCTGCGCCGGCGCCGGCAAGACCTGGATGCTGGTGTCGCGCGTCACGCGCGCCCTGCTGGCGGGCGCCGAGCCGCACGAGATCCTGGCGATCACGTTCACCCGCAAGGCGGCCGGCGAGATGCGCAAGCGGCTGGCCCAGTGGCTGGAGCAGTGGAGCCGGGCGAGCGACGAGGAACTCGCGCGCGAGCTGACGGCGCGCGGGCTGCCCGACGCCGATGCCGCGACGCGCGCTGCCCTGCGCGGCCTGTACGCGCGCCTGCTGCAGTCCGGCCGCCCGGTGCAGATCCGCACCTTCCACAGCTGGTTCGCGGCCTTGCTGCGCGGCGCGCCGGTGTCGGTGCTGCAGACTCTGGGCCTGCCCACCCGCTTCGAGCTGCTGGAAGACGACAAGGAGGCCATCGCCCGGGTCTGGCGGCGCTTCCATGCCGCCGTCGAGGCCGATGCCGGCGCGCGCGCCGACTACGAAGCCTCGGTCGCGGCGTACGGCCGCTTCAACACGCTCAAGGCGCTGGAGGCGGCGCTGCACAAGCGGGTGGAGTTCGGCATGGCCGACGCGCACGGCGTGGTGGAGGATTCCGTGCGCCCGTTCGGGGAAGTGTTCGAGGAGTTCGCCGGGCTCGACCGGCCGGAAGACGCGTTCGGGCAAACCTGGGTGCGCGAGGCCCTGTTCGACGCGGCCCGCGTCCTCGGGCGCGCTTCCGCTCCCAGCTTTGCGGCCAAGGGACGCGAACTGGAAGAGGCGGTGACGGCCGGCGATTGCGCCCGGGCGGTGACCGCGCTGCTGACCGCGAACCAGGAGCCGCGCAAGTTCAACCAGGCGCTGGCGAGCACCGACGCGGTACGCGGCGCGCAGCAACTCGCGCAGCGCCTGTGCAGCGCCATGCAGCAGCACGAGGCCTGGCTGCACCACCAGCGCATGGCCCGGCTGGCCAGGCGCATGCTCGAAGCCTATGCGGCGCTCAAGCGCGAACACGGCTGGGTGGACATGAGCGACGTCGAGCGCACCGCCCACGTGCTGCTGTCGGACGCCGTGCTTTCCGGCTGGGTGCAGGAGCAGCTCGACCTGCGCCTGCGCCACCTGCTGATCGACGAGTTCCAGGACACCAACGCCCTGCAGTGGCAGGCGCTGCATGCGTGGCTTTCCAGCTATGCCGGCGCCGGCGGCGATGGGCCAAGCGTGTTCATCGTCGGCGATCCCAAGCAGAGCATCTACCGCTTCCGTCGCGCCGAGCCGCAGGTGTTCCGCGCCGCCCAGGACTTCATCGCCCAGGACCTGCAGGGCGACCGCCTCAGTTGCGACCACACCCACCGCAATGCGCCCGCGGTGCTGGCGGCGGTGAACACCGTGATGCTGGCCACGCAAGCCGAAGGGCTCTACACCGACTTCCGCGCGCACAGCACCGAATCGTCGGCCGCCGGCGCCGTGCTCGCGCTGCCGCCGATCCAGCGGCCGGTGAAGGACGACGCCCCGCAGGACCACTGGGCCTGGCGCGACAGCCTGACCGTGCCGCGCGAGCTGCCGGAGGAACGCCTGGTCACGCTGGAGTGCCGGCAGGCCGCCGCCTGGGTGGCCGCGCAGCTGCGCGCCGGCGCCCGGCCGCAGGACGTGATGGTGCTGGCGCGCAAGCGCGAACGCCTCGCGGCGATGGAAGAGGAACTGCGCGTACTGCACATCCCGGCGCAGCAACCGGAGAAGACCGACCTGTGCGAGGCGCCGGAGGTGCAGGACCTGGCCGCGCTGCTGGACGTGCTGGTCTCGCCGGCCCACGACCTCTCGCTGGCCCGCACCCTCAAGTCGCCCCTGTTTGGCTGCGGCGACGACGCGCTGGTGGCGTTGGCGCTGCGGGTCCGCGCGTCGGCGCAGGACGGCCCGCCGCGCTCCTGGTTCGACTGCCTGCAGGCCGGGGCGGACCTGCCCGCGCCGCTGCCGGACATTGCGGACAAGCTGCGCGGTTGGCAGCGGCTGGCGCAGTCGCTGCCTCCGCACGATGCGCTGCAGGCCATCTACGACCAGGGCGACGTGCTGGCGCGTTTCGCCCGCAGCGCGCCGGTGCCGCTGCGCGCCGGCGTGCTGGCCAACCTGCAGGCGCTGCTGGGCGCGGCGCTGCAGGTGGAAGGCGGACGCTACCTCACCCCTTACGCGTTCGTGCGCGCCCTCAAGGCGGGCGGCATCCGCGGACCGGCGGTGGCCGCCGAGGGCGTGGTGCGGCTGTTGACGGTGCACGGGGCCAAGGGACTGGAGGCGCCGACCGTGCTGCTGCTGGACACCGACGGCCTGCCCAGCCGCCCGGAGAGCATGGGCGCCCTGTGCGAATGGCCGGGCGAGGCGCCGGCGCCGTGGCGCTTCGCCTTCCTGGCCAGCGAGACCCGGCCGCCGGCCTGCAACGCGGAAGCGCTGGGCGTGGAGCACGCGGCTCGCGCCCGGGAGGAACTGAATGCCTTGTACGTCGCCATGACGCGCGCCGAGAACCAGCTGGTGATCTCCTCGGTGGTGCCGTCGTCCGCCCCGGGCGTGCCGACCTGGTGGCAGCGCCTGCTGCCCTGCGCCACGATGGTGCCGCTGCCCGAGCCGGCCCAGCCCCTGCAGGAGGCCGGCGCCGGCGGCACCTTCACGCTGCGCGTGGTTCCGGGCGAGGCGGCCGCGACCTTGCTGGAATGGTTGCGTCCGGGCGCGCCCGAGGGCAGCGCCGTGTCCCGCCTCGGCGAAGCGATGCACCGGCTGCTGGAAACGGCGCCGGCCGATGGCCGCCTGCGCCCCGCGCAGTTGCGCGAGGTCGAACGCACGTTCGGCCTGGACGGCGCGGCCGTGAAGCAGGCGGCTGCGATGGCGCAGCGCATCCTGCAGGGCGAGGGCGCCTGGGCCTGGGACCCCGCGCGGGTGGACTGGCAGCACAACGAGGTCGAACTGCTGGCCGGCGGCGAGCTGCTGCGGCTGGACCGGCTGGTGCGGCGGCGCGACAGCGGCGAATGGTGGGTGCTCGACTACAAGTCGGCCGCGCATCCCGAACGCCAGCCCGAACTGCTGGAGCAGATGCGCCGCTACCGCGAGGCCGTGGCGGCGGCCAACCCCGGCGTGGCGGTGCGCAGCGCCTTCCTCACCGCGCAAGGCGCGATGGTGGTCCAGACTTGAGGCGCGGCAATTGGTCCCTGGGGGCGTACCTCGCCCTGGCGTCGAGCGCGCTGTCGATCCTGCTCACCGTGCTGCTCACGCTGATGGCGGAGCGCACCGCGTCGCGCGACCTCTCCGCCAGCATCGGCGCGAACCTGGCCGACCTTGCGAGCCAGACCACGTCGCGGCTGGATCGCAACATGTTCGAGCGCTATCGCGAGATCCAGCTGATGGCCGGCCGCATCGCGCCCTTGAAGGACTGGGACGCGGTGCGCCGCGAGCTCGACGCGGCGCAGGACAGCTATCGCTTCTATGCCTGGCTCGGCGTCGCCGACGCGGGCGGCATCGTGCGCGCCGCCTCCGACGGCTTGCTGGAGGGCGTGGACGTCTCGCAGCGGCCCTGGTTCCGCAACGCCACGGCGGGCGAGCACCTCGGCGATGTGCACGAGGCGGTGCTCCTCGCCAGGGCCCTGCGCGCCGGAGACGGCGCGGCCCCGCGCTTCTACGACGTGGCCTTTCCCCTGCAGGGTGGCGCGGGGTCGCCGGTGCTGGCCGCGCACGTGTCCTGGGACTGGGCGCACGACGTCCGGCAGGCGATGTTCGGCGCTGGCCGGCGCGCCGGCGTCGAGCCGCTGATCGTCTCGGAGGACGGCGTGGTGCTGCTCGGCCCGGCGGCGCTGGAGGGCAAGCCGCTGAAGCTGGCGAGCCTGGAGCGCGCCGCCTCGGGCGTGCCCGGCTCCATCACGGAGACCTGGCCGGACGGCGGCACCTACCTGGTGGGCTATGCGCGCAGCAAGGGCCACCTGTCGTCGCCCGGCCTGGGCTGGCGGGTGCTGGTGCGGCAGGAAACCGGCGCGGCCTTCGCGCCGGTGCGGCAGCTGCAGCGCGACGTGCTGCTGGGCGGCGTGGCGCTCGCGCTGCTCTTCTCGCTGCTGGGATGGCTGGCGGCCCGCGCGGTGACGCGGCCCCTGCTCAGCCTGGCCGACACGGCGCGCCAGATCGAGCAGGGCGCCGGCGCGCAGGTGCAGCCGTCCAACGCGTACAGCGAGGTGCGCGTGCTCGGCGCCGCGCTCGACTCGCTGCTGGCGCAGGTGCGGCGGCAGCACGAGGAACTGCAGCAGCTCAATGCCGGCCTGGAGCAGCGGGTGGAGCAGCGCACGGCGCAGCTGCGCGAGGCCTTCGACCGCGTCCGCGCCAGCGAGCAGCGCATCCAGACCATCATCGAGAGCGCGCAGGACCCCTTCATCGGCATGGACCTGGAAGGGCGCATCACGGACTGGAGCACGCAGGCCGAAGTGGTGTTCGGCTGGGGCCGCGAGGAAGTCCTGGGCCGCTCCGCCGCCGAGCTGCTGGTGCCGCCCCGGTTCGCCGGCAGCCTCGAGCTCGCGCTGGCCGAGTACGCGCGCACCGGCACCTCGGCCATCCTGAACCGGCCGATCGAGCGCATCGTGGTCGACCGGCATGGCCGCGAACTGCCGGTGGAGATGCGGATCGGCCTCGTCAACACCGGCGACCAGCGCTTCTTCACCGCCTTCCTGCACGACATCTCGCAGCGCAAGGAAGTGGAGCGGATGAAGGACGAATTCATCTCCACCGTGTCGCACGAGCTGCGCACGCCGCTGACCGCCATCTACGGCTCGCTCGACCTGCTGAACGCCGGGATGGCCGGCGAGCTGCCGCCCGAGGCGCGCCAGCTGCTGGCCATCTCGCACCAGAGCACCGAGCGGCTGATCCGCCTGATCAACGACATGCTGGACCTGGAGAAGATCGCCGCGGGCAAGCTGGCGTACCGCATGCAGCAGCAGCCGCTGCTGCCGCTGGTGGAGCAATCGATCCGCGACACCCGCAGCTACGGCGAGTCCCTGCGCGTGGACTTCCGGCTGCAGGCACAGGCGCAGCCGCTGGTGGTGGCCGATGCCGACCGCATCGTGCAGGTCTGCGTCAACCTGCTGTCGAACGCCGCCAAGTTCTCGCCGGCCGGCGGCACGGTGGACGTGTGGGTGGGCGTGCAGGACGGCCAGGCGCGGGTGGCGGTGGCGGACCGCGGGGCGGGCGTGCCGCCCGAGTTCCAGGACCGGATCTTCGACCGCTTCTCGCAAGCCGATTCGTCGGACCGGCGCAGCAAGGGCGGCACCGGGCTGGGCCTGGCCATCTGCCGCAGCATCGTCCAGGCGCACGGCGGCCGGCTCGCCTTCACCAGCGAGCCGGGCGTGCGGACGGAGTTCTACTTCGAGCTGCCGCTGCCGGCGGGTTGATCAGAAGGCGGTGCGGTAATAAACCATCGCGCCCCCGTTCTTGCGCTTGATGGAGATGCGGCCGCCGCTTTCCAGCTGCAGGCCGATGAAGCGGCTTTTCAGGTCCGCCATCAATCCCGACTTGCCGGCGGATTCCGCCAGGTTCAGCTCCACCCGGGCAGCGTAAACCGGCTGCTGCTGCCGCTGGATCAGGCTGTAGGCGTCGTCGTCCATGCGCATGCGGCGCCAGGCCGTCACGTCGATCTGGTGCGCGCCGCTCAGGCGCTGGCTCCAGCGCACGCCCAGGTCCACGCTGGTCTGCGGCGAGTTGAGGCCATAGGAGTGCACGCCGGTGCGCGGGGTGCTCATGCCGAGCACGGCGCCGATGCCGCCGGCGCCGCCGGGAGGGAACACGGTGACGTCCACGCGGGGCGCCTGGAAACCGGTGTCGTTGGACTCCAGCCGCGGCAGGCTGCTGGTCTGCACCTGCATCCGGGCGGGCTGCTGGTCCATGCGCGCTTCGGCGACGATGACATCGGCCGGAAGCTGCATCGGCGTGTCGACGGCGGCGAACGCGGGGGCGGCCAGTGTGGCCAGCGCCAGCGCCGCGCCCGGCAGCAGCGAAACCTTCCAGCAGTGACCGGCATTCCTGCCGGAAGTAGCGGCCTTCTCCATGGCTCATCTCCCTTTGTTGCCGTGAACTTTAGGCGCGGCCATAAGGGAAGGTTTGTGGGAACTGCTAGCGCGGCCGTGTCAGCCGGCGCCGAGTCGTGATGCGGGCGGGATGACAGGCGCGAGTTGACGAGCCTTACCCCCGGCACTGGCTACGCAGTTAGGGCTGCTTGGTTCCCCACCTGACCCGGTTGGCCACTTCACCATGCGGGGAGGCCCGTCAGTGCGTATTGTAGGCGAGAGGCCGTGGCCGAGCTGCCGTGGGGTCACCGTAGAATCGACGCCATGTCGTACCTCGTGCTCGCCCGGAAGTACCGGCCCCGGACCTTCGGCCAGATGGTGGGCCAGGAGCACGTGGTGCAGGCGCTTTCCAACGCGCTCGAGCAGCAGCGGCTGCACCACGCCTACCTGTTCACCGGCACGCGCGGCGTCGGCAAGACGACCGTGTCGCGCATCCTCGCCAAGTCGCTGAACTGCCAGGGCGCCGACGGCCAGGGCGGCATCACGGCGACGCCGTGCGGCGTCTGCCAGGCCTGCACCGACATCGACTCCGGCCGCTTCGTCGACTACACCGAGCTGGACGCGGCGTCCAACCGCGGCGTCGACGAGGTCCAGTCGCTGCTGGAGCAGGCGGTGTACAAGCCGGTGCAGGGCCGCTTCAAGGTCTTCATGATCGACGAAGTGCACATGCTCACCGGGCACGCGTTCAACGCGATGCTCAAGACGCTGGAAGAGCCGCCGGAGTACCTGAAGTTCGTGCTGGCCACGACCGATCCGCAGAAGGTGCCGGTGACGGTGCTGTCACGCTGCCTGCAGTTCAACCTGCGGCCGATGGCGCCGGAGACGGTGCAGGAGCACCTGGTGCACGTGCTCGAGGCCGAAGCGGTGCCGGCCGATGCGCAGGCGCTGCGGCTGCTGTCGCGCGCGGCGCGCGGGTCGATGCGCGACGCGCTGTCGCTGACCGACCAGGCCATCGCTTTCGGCGGCGGCGAGCTGCGCGAGGCGGCCGTGCGCCAGATGTTGGGGAGCGTGGACCGCAGCCATGTGTTCCGGCTGGTCGAGGCGCTGGCCCAGGGCGACGGCAAGACGGTGGTCGAGGTCTCCGAGGCCTTGCGCCTGCATGGCCTGTCGGCCGGCGCGGCGCTGGAGGAAATGAGCATGGTGCTGCAGCGCATGGCGGTGCAGCAGGCGGTGCCGGACACCGGCGAACCCGCCGACGAGGAGGCCGCGGCCATCGTGCGGCTGGCGGCGCTGATGCCGGCCGATGAGACGCAGCTGCTGTACAGCATCTGCCTGCACGGGCGGGCGGAGCTGGGGCTGGCCCCGGACGAATATGCGGCGCTGACGATGGTGTTGTTGCGGCTGCTGGCTTTCAAGCCGGGACAGGCGGAAAAAAAAACTCTGAATGAAGCGCAGGCGGCTGCGCCGGGTGTCGCGGTTCCTTCGTCACCACGACCTACGGGGAACCCGGACGCCGTACTCGGTAGGTCGCCGGTGAGCCCGCAGGCGAACCGCGACACACCGCCGCCGCAAACCCAACGCCCCGCCGCCCCACCCGGCCACGTCCTCCCCGTCGTCGAGCCGCGCCAGGCGCCGCCGCGCACCACGGCACCGGTGCGCGACACCGGCGACGTCATGGGCGTGCCCGTCCGCGTGCAACCCGAGCCGCTGCGCGAGGCACCGTCCCATGCCCCGGCCGTCGTTCCGACCGCCGAAGGCGACTTCTGGTTCGCCACCGTGCAGCAACTGGTGCAGCGCGAAGCCATCGCCGCCCTGGTGCGCGAGCTCGCGCTGCAGGCCCAGCTGGTCGGCCGCGACGAAGGCCACTGGATGCTGCGCGTGGAGCGCGAATCGCTCAACCAGCCGGCCAGCCGCGAGCGCCTGCGCGCGGCCCTGCATGCCGCCGGCCACGTCGTGGAACTCTCGGTGGAGGTGGGCCCAGTGACCGACAGCCCGGCGCGGCGCAACGCCCAGGCCGCGGCCGAGCGGCAGCTGGCCGCGGAGCAGATCATCCTGGGCGATCCGTTCGTGCAGCAGATGCAACGTGACTTTGGGGCGAAAATCGTCCCCGGCAGTATCAAACCGATCGAGAAACACTAAGCGAGCACACCATGTTCAACAAGGGACAGCTGGCCGGCCTGATGAAGCAGGCGCAGGCAATGCAGGACAACATGAAGAAGGCGCAGGAGGAACTGGCGCTGATCGAGGTCAGCGGCGAATCCGGCGCCGGGCTCGTGAAGGTCACCATGACCTGCAAGCACGACGTCAAGCGCGTCACCATCGACCCCAGCCTGCTGGGCGAGGACAAGGACATGCTGGAGGACCTGGTGGCCGCGGCCTTCAACGCCGCCGTGCGCAAGGCCGAGGAAACGTCGGCCGAGAAGATGGGCAAGCTCACCGCCGGCCTGCCGCCCGGCATGAAGCTGCCTTTCTAGCTTGGCAGAACCTTCCCTCCAGGCATTGATCGAGGCGCTGCGGCGCCTGCCGGGCGTGGGCGTCAAGTCCGCCTCGCGCATGGCGTTCCACCTGCTGCAGCACGACCGCGAGGGGGCGCACGTGCTCGCCCGCGCCCTCGAGCAGGCGGCCGGCCACATCCGGCATTGCAGCCAATGCCACACCTTCACCGAGGACGAGGTCTGCGCCACGTGCCGCAGCCCGCAGCGGGACCGCAGCAAGCTTTGCGTGGTGGAGACGCCGGCCGACCAAGCCGCGGTGGAACGCACGCAGGCCTTCAACGGCCTCTACTTCGTGCTGATGGGCAAGCTCAGCCCGCTGGACGGCATCGGTCCCAAGGACATCGGCCTGGCCAAGCTGTTCGCCCGGGCGACCGAGGGCGAGGTGCAGGAGGTGATCCTGGCCACCAACTTCACCGCCGAAGGGGAAGCCACCGCGCACGTGATCGCGGAGGCGCTCAAGCAGCGCGGGCTGAAGGTGACGCGGCTCGCGCGCGGCGTGCCCGCCGGCAGCGAACTCGAATACGTGGACTTGGGGACCATCGCGCATGCGATGGTGGACAGGAGGATCAGATGACTTTCGCGCGTTTCACCGTGGCCTACTGGTGCGTGCTCGTCGCGGCGCTGGTGCCGCTGGCGTGCTCGTGGCTGGCCAAGTTCCACGGTTTCGGCAAGCCGCGCAGCCAGGGCGGCTACGACAACCACGCGCCGCGCGAATGGCTGGCGCGGCAGCAGGGCTGGCAGGCGCGCGCCAACGCGGCGCAGGCCAACACGTTCGAGGCGCTGCCCTTCTTCTTCGCGGCGGTCATCATCGCGCACCAGCTCGGCGCGCCGCAGACGCGGCTGGACATCCTGGCGCTGCTGTTCGTCACGCTGCGCATCATCTACGTGGCCATGTACGTCGCCGGCCTGCCGAAGACGCGCTCGGCCATCTGGGCCGCGGCCTTCCTGGTGAACATTGCCATCCTCCTGAGCGGCTGGCGCTGACCGCCGTCCCGCAGGGACTTGCGCGTTACGTGAAAACCCGCACGGGAGAGTCCCGATGCGGCTGCGCAGCATGGCGCATACCCTCGTTGGACCATCCATAAGAAGATTCCAGGAGAGGCCCCCATGCACCGGACATCCCTCAGCCGCCGCAGCTTCACGCTGCTGGCCGCTGCTGCCGTCGCCGCCCCCGGCGTGCGCGCGCAAGGCAAGCCCGAGAAAAGCAAGGTTTCCATCGCCGTGGGCGGCAAGGCGGCGTTCTACTACCTGCCCCTGACGATCGCCGAACAGCTGGGCTACTTCAAGTCGGAAGGCCTGGACGTCGAGATCTCCGACTTCGCCGGCGGCGCCAAGGCGCTGCAGGCGCTGGTGGGCGGCTCCGCCGACATCGTGAGCGGCGCGTACGAGCACACCATCAACATGCAGTCGAAGAACCAGCACATCCAGTCGATCGTGCTGATGGGCCGCGCGCCGCAGATAGCGATGGGCGTCTCGGTCAAGGCCATGCCCAACTACCGGAGCGTGGCCGACCTGCGCGGCAGGAAGATCGGCGTCACCGCACCCGGCTCGTCCACCAACATGGTGGCCAACCTGGTGCTGTCGCGCGCCGGCCTCAAGGCCAGCGACGTCAGCTATGTCGGCGTCGGCACCTCCGCGGGCGCGCTGGTGGCGTTGCGCTCGGGGCAGGTCGACGCCATGAGCAACATCGACCCGGTGATGACGATGCTCGAGCAGAAGGGCGAAGTGCGCATCATCAGCGACACGCGCACGCTCAAGGGCACGCAGGAGGTGTTCGGCGGCCCGATGCCGGCAGCCTGCTTCTACACGCACGTGGACTACGTCAAGGCCAACCCCAACACCTGCCAGGCGCTCGCCAACGCCATCGTGCACGGGCTGAAGTGGCTGCAGACGGCGGGCCCCAGCGACATCATCAAGACCGTACCGGAAAGCTACCTGCTCGGCGACCGCGCGCTGTACCTGGCGTCGTTCAACAAGGTGCGCGAAGCCATCGCCCTCGACGGCCTGCTGCCGGAAGAGGGCGCGAAGACCGCGGTGAAGGCGCTGGCCAGCTTCGATGCGAGCATCAAGGCCGACAAGATCGACCTGGGGCGCACCTACACCAACGACTTCGCGCGCCGCGCCAAAGAGAAGTACAAGGCGTGAGCGACGGCCGGCCGCCCGCGCCGCCCGCGCTGGCGCTCGACGACGTCACCGTCACCTTCCGCTCGCGCGAGGAGGGCGGCCAGCGCTACACGGCGGTCGCCGGCACGACGCTGCAGGTGCAGGCCGGCGAGTTCGTCTCCGTCGTCGGGCCCACCGGCTGCGGCAAGTCCACCCTGCTGAACGTCGGCGCCGGGCTGCTGCAGCCCTCCTCGGGCGAGGTCCGCGTGTTCGGCGAGCCGCTGGCGGGCATCAACCGCCGCGCGGGCTACATGTTCCAGTCGGACGCGCTGATGCCGTGGCGCAGCGCGCTCGACAACGTGATGGTGGGGCTGCAGTACCGCGGCGTGCCGGACGCCGACGCGCGGGTGCAGGCGCAGGACTGGCTGGCCCGCGTCGGCCTGGCCGGCTTCGGCGACCGCTATCCGCACCAGCTCTCCGGCGGCATGCGCAAGCGCACGGCGCTGGCGCAGGTGCTGGCGCTCGACCCCGACATCATCCTGATGGACGAACCCTTCAGCGCGCTGGACGTGCAGACCCGGCAGCTGATGGAAAACGAGGTGCTGGCGTTGTGGGCAGCCAAGCGGAAAGCGGTGCTGTTCATCACGCACGATCTCGACGAAGCCATCGCCATGAGCGACCGTGTCGTCGTGCTCTCCGCCGGCCCGGCCACGCGGCCGATCGGCGAGTTCGCGATCGACCTGCCGCGGCCGCGCGATGTCGCGGAGGTGCGCACCGACCCGCGCTTCGTCGCGTGGCACGCCCGCATCTGGGCGGTGCTGCGCGACGAGGTCCTCAAGGGCTACGCGCAGCAGCTGAAGAAGGCCGCATGAGCTCGCCGGGCCGCCCCAAGAGCGAATTCCGCAGCGCAGAGCGCGGAGGTTTCCTGATCCATCTCAAGCCGAACGAGCGCAACCTGCGCGCGTGGCAGGTCGGCGTCTTCATCGCGATGCTGCTGGCCTGGCAGCTGGTGTCCCGCGACGAACAGACGGCGTTCTTCCTCGGCGAGCCCGTCAAGGTGGCTGGGCGCATGTGGTCCTGGTTCCTGCCCTTCGACGTGGCGCCGAACGTCCTGTATCCCGACGGCTTGACCGGTCGGGCGGACATCTACCAGCACCTGGGCGTGACGCTGCTCGAGACGCTGCTGGCCTTCGTCATCGGCACGCTGCTCGGACTCGGCGTGGGCCTCTGGCTGGCGCTGTCGCCCACGCCGAGCGCGATCTTCGATCCCTACATCAAGGCGTTCAACTCGATGCCGCGGGTGATCCTGGCGCCGATCTTCGCCATGTGGTTCGGCCTGGGTATCTGGAGCAAGGTGGCGCTGGCGGTCACGCTGGTCTTCTTCATCGTGTTCTTCAACGTCTACCAGGGCGTGCGCGAGGTCAGTCCGGTGGTGCTGGCCAATGCCCGCATGCTGGGCGCCAACCAGAAGCAGCTGCTGCGCACCGTGTACTTGCCGAGCGCGACAAGCTGGGTGTTTTCCAGCCTGCACACCTCGGTGGGCCTCGCCTTCGTCGGCGCGGTGGTGGGCGAATACCTGGGCTCCGCGCGCGGCGTGGGCTACCTGATCCTGCAGGCCGAGGGCACCTTCGACGTCAACACCGTGTTCGCGGGCATCGTGGTCCTGACCGCCTGCGCGCTGGTGCTCGACGGACTGGTTGGCCGGATCGAACGCCGCCTGATGAAGTGGCAGCCGCGCCAGGGCGAGACGGAAAAGCTGTAGGCCGCAAAAAAGGGGCCCGAAGGCCCCTTTCAGAGGAGACTGCCGCTCCAGGCGGCGGCCTCCTTACCGGTTGGGGTTGTACTGGCGGTTGTCCCGGCTGTTGCGGATGCCGTCGCCGTCGCGGTCACGGTCGTAGCGGTTGGCGATGCCGTCGCCGTCACGGTCGCCGCCGGCGCCACGCTCCCAGTTGTTGCCCACCAGGACCCAGCCGCCGTTGCGCTGCACCCATTGCGGCTCGCGGTACACATAGCCGGCGCGGGCCGTCACGAAGCGGCCCGGAACCCAGGCGTACTGGTTGCCGCGCCACACGTAGTGGCCGCGCACCCAGACGTGGCCGGCACGGGCGGCCGGCACGATTTCGACGCGGGGAGCGGGGGGCGCCACGCGCACGGTGATGCTTTGCGCTTGCGCCACGGCGCCGAAGCCCATGAGGGCGGTGGCGAACGCCGCGCTGAGAAGGGTCTTGCTGTGCATTGTCATTCTCCTTGGATAGTGAATGACGTACTGTCGCCCAGGCCGGGGCGGGGCGGCATCAGCGCACGGCGGAGTTGGCGGTCGGAAGCGTCCTGCACCGGGACTGGCTGCTTACAACTGGACGCCCGTGCTTCACACGGGCAGCCTGCCGTTGACCGGAAGGCCGCCGCCGGAAGCTCAGCGGGAGGTCTTGGCCGGCGCCTTGGCCGCCGGCTTGGCGGGCGCCTTGGCGGCGGCCTTCGCGCTCGCGACCGGCTTGGCCGGCGCCTTGGCCGCGGCCTTGACCGGCGCCGTGGCGCGCTTGGGCACGACCCGCGTCGCCGACGTGCGCACCACCGCCTTTTGCGGCACCTTCACGGCGATGCGCGGCGCGGCGCGGGCGGCCACGTGCAGCACGACCTGCTGGCCCGGCTTGAAGCCGGCGGAGGTGGACACGTCGTTCCACTGTGCCACCTGCGAGGCCGGCAGCTTGTAGCGCCGCGCGATGCTGGCGACGGTGTCGTGCTTGCCGGCCTTCACCACCATGCGGCGGGTGGACATCTCCGGCGCGAGGTTCAGTTGCGCGTTGTCGGCCACCTGGCTGGTGACGTCGTGCTGGCTCGCGCTGCCGCGCGGCACGATCAGCACCGAGCCCGACTTGATCAGCATGCGCGGGGGGATGCTGTTGACGGCGCGCATGTCCGCCTCGCTCATCCCGTTGCGGCGCGCGGCTTCGGCCACGGTCATGGTGGACGGCGCGCTCCACGCCGTCCACGACGCGAAGCGGCCCTGGCTGTATTCGGCGAAGTTGCGCTTGAAGACGGTGGCGTTGTCCCAGGGCAGCAGGATCTGCGGCGTGCCGGCGGCCAGGATGACGGGCCGGTTGTGCTGCGGGTTCAGCGCCTTGAAGTCGTCGACGCTGACGTCGGCCAGGCGGGCGGCGAGCTCGACGTCCATGTCGCGCTCCAGCGTGACCGACTGGAAGTAGGGATGGTTCTCGATGTTGGGCAGCTCGGCGCGGAACTGCTCCGGGTTGGCGATGATGTTCTTCACCGCCTGCAGCTTCGGCACGTAGTTGCGCGTTTCGTCCGGCATGTTCAGATCGGTGTACGCGGTGCCCAGGCCGGCGCGCTGGTTGGCCTTGATCGCGCGGCCGACGCTGCCTTCGCCCCAGTTGTAGGCCGCCAGCGCCAGGTGCCAGTCGCCGAACATGCCGTGCAGGCGCTGCAGGTAGTCCAGCGCGGCGCGGGTTGAGGCCAGCACGTCGCGGCGGTCGTCGCGGAAGAAGTTCTGCTTCAGCTCGAAGTCCTTGCCCGTGGCGGGCATGAACTGCCACATCCCGGCGGCGCGCGCGCTCGACACGGCCTGCGGGTTGAAGGCGCTCTCGATGAAGGGCAGCAGCGCCAGCTCCATCGGCATGTTGCGGCGCTCCAGCTCCTCGACGATGTGGAACAGGTACTTGCGCGAGCGGTCCGTCATGCGCAGCATGTAGTCGGGCCGCGTCGAGTACCACTGCTCGTGCTTGCGCACGTGGTCGGTCTCGAGGTTGGGCATCGCGAAGCCCTTGCGGATGCGGCCCCACAGGTCCGGCGGGGGTTCCAGGGACGTGACCCGCTGCGAGCTCACCTCCGAGGACTGGATCGCCGACAGCGGGCCGGCGGGAAACACGGCTTGCGGCGCCGGCGCGGCCACCGGTGCGGGCTGCGCCTGCGGCGGCTGGCCCTCGCGCGATTCGACTGCGGCCTGGTTGCCGCCGGGCCCGCCGGTGGTGGTGGCGCAGCCGGCGAGAGCCAGGACGGCGGTGAGGGCGAGCAGCTTGTACATCGTCATCTGAACTCGTTCTTCCATTGGCGCAAGGCCGCGAACACCGCGACCTCGTCTCTCTCGTCCGCCGCGTTGTACGCGTGGGCCGCCTGCGTGACCGCGGGGACGCGGGTGCGCAGGAAAGGATTCACCTCCCGTTCCAGCGCGATCGTGGAGGGGAGGGTGGGTTCGCCTCGCGAACGCCGTTGCTCGCATTGTTGCCTGTAATGGATCAGCCTGGAATTGCCCGGTTCCACGGCTGTGGCAAATTTCAGGTTTCCGAGGGTGTATTCGTGCGTGCAGCACACCCGGGTATTCCCGGGGAGGGCCGCCAGCTTGCCCAGGGAGTCGTGCATCTGGGCCGCCGTTCCTTCGAACAACCGGCCGCAGCCGCCGGAAAACAACGTGTCGCCGCAAAAAAGCAGCGGCGCTCCCTCGAAGTCCCTCGCGTAATAGGCAATGTGGCCGGCGGTGTGCCCCGGGACGTCCAGCACCTCGAAGCGCAGGCCCAGGACCTCGATGGCATCACCTTCCGCCAGGCGCTGCAGCGGCTCGGGGATGCGCTCGCGGGCCGGCCCGAACACCCGCGCGCCGGTCGCATCGCGCAAGGCATCGACGCCGCCGACGTGGTCCGGGTGGTGATGCGTGACTAGAATCGCCTCCAGTTGCAATCCGCCCTCGTCGAGCGCGGCGAGCACCGGAGAGGCATCACCGGGGTCGACGACCAGCGCGCGCCGGCCGTCGTGGAGCAGCCATAGGTAGTTGTCCTGGAAAGCGGGCAGCGGGATCAACTTCATGAGCGACCGGATTATAGGAATGCAGCAGTGGTTCGAGACGCCGCCCGGCCGGTATTTGCTGGCATGGGAGCGCGCGGAGTTCGATCGCGCGGTCGGCGACATCTTCGGCTACCACGCGCTGCAGCTTGGCCTGCCGGAGCTCGATACGCTGGCCGCCAACCGCATGCCGCACAAGTGGCTGGCGCTGCGCGAGTCCGACGCGCTCGCCTCCCAGCTGCGGCCCGACATCGTCACCGAGTACTCCGCGCTGCCCTTCGAGGAGAACAGCCTCGACCTGGTGGTGCTGCCGCATTCGCTGGAACTGAACGTCGATCCCCACACCACGCTGCGCGAGGTGGAGCGGGTGCTGGTGCCCGAGGGCAAGGTGGTCATCTGCTGCCTGAACCCGGCCAGCCTGTGGGGCCTGCGCCAGCGCCGCGCCCACGTCTACCGGCGCCTCGGCTTCGGCGAGCTTTACCTGCCCGACGCCGGCGAGTTCATCGGCTACTGGCGGCTGCGCGACTGGCTGCGGCTGCTCGGATTCGAGGTGGAGAGCAGCAGCTTCGGCTGCTGGCGCCCCGCGCTGGCCAGCGAGAAATGGCTGGAGCGCTATGCCTGGATGGACGGCCTGGGCGAGCGCTGGTGGCCGATCTTCGGGGCCGTTTACTTCATCGTCGCCGTCAAGCGCGTGCGCGGCATCAAGCTGCTCGGGTCGCCGTGGAAGAAGGCCAAGCGCCGGGCCGCCGCGCCGGTGCCCGTCATCAATCGAAGCCACCGCAAGAGCAGCGACTTCACTCCCATCGAATGAACCAAGTCGAGATCTACACGGACGGGGCCTGCAAGGGCAATCCCGGCCCGGGAGGCTGGGGCGTCCTCATGCGCTCCGGCACCACCCAGAAGGAGCTGTACGGCGGCGAGCCGGGCACCACCAACAACCGCATGGAGCTGACGGCCGTGATCCGGGCGCTGGAGGCCCTGAAGCGGCCCTGCGCGGTGACGCTCTATCTCGACAGCCAGTACGTGCTGAAGGGCATCACCGAATGGCTGCCGGGGTGGAAGGCCAAGGGCTGGAGGACGGCGAGCAAGCAACCGGTGAAGAACGTGGAACTCTGGAAGCAGCTGGACGATCTGCTCCTGAAGGGCGGGCACGTGGTGGACTGGCGCTGGGTGCGCGGCCACAACGGGGATCCGGGCAACGAGCGGGCCGACGCGCTGGCCAACCTGGGCGTCGAAACCGTGCAGCGGTAAAGAGCCGGTAAAAGGGACGCCTTGTAGCGTATTTGCCGCACGCTGGAGGCGGGCCTGCGCTGCGTTCCCTTGTACCTGCGGTTACATTGGGGAATTCGGCCTCACCGGCTTTGGCGGGGAGCGCTCGCGCGCACCAGCATTGTCCACGGATCAGCAATACATGGCATCGAAGTCCATCTACACCGTCGTCGCGATCGCCGGGATCGCCGCGGCCTCGGGGGTCGCCTGGTGGTTCCAGCAGCCCCGGCAGGCCGACGGCACCGAAGCCACGGCGGCGGCGCCCGCGCGGGGCAAGGGCGTTGCCGGGCCATCGGCGGCCGCGGCCAGCGCCAGCCGCGTACCGGCGGTGGAAGCGGCGCGGGTCGAAACCGTGCGCATCACCGACGACGCCCAGGCGGTCGGCAGCCTGCGCTCGCGCCAGAGCGTGATGCTGCGCCCCGAGGTTTCCGGGCGCGTGACGCAGATCAACTTCCGTGACGCCGACCGCGTGAAGCGCGGCCAGGTGCTGGTGCAGCTGGACGATCAGCTGCCGATGGCGCAGGTGCGCCAGGCGGAAGCCGAAGTGTCGATCGCGCGCGCCAACCACCGCCGCAACCGGGAACTGGTCGAGGAGAAGTTCATCGCCCAGCGCGCGGTGGACGAGAGCGCCGCCAACCTGCAGGTGGCGGAGGCCAAGCTGGCCCTGGCGCGCGCCACCCTGGCGCGCCTGAAGATCCTGGCGCCCTTCGACGGCGTCGCCGGCATCCGCAGCATCAACGTCGGCGACTACCTCAAGGACGGCGCCGACATCGTGAACATCGAGGACCTCGACGCGCTCTACGTCGACTTCCGCCTGCCAGAGCGCCTGCAGACCCGGATCCGTCCCGGCCAGACGGCGATGGTGGACGTCGACGCGCTGCCGGGCCAGCGCTTCACGGCCGTGATCCAGGCGATCGACCCGCTGGTGGACGCCAACGGCCGCTCGGTCGGCGTGCGCGGCTGCGTCGACAACCGCCACCTGAAGCTGCGCCCCGGCATGTTCGCGCGCATCGCCCCGATCTTCAACGTGCGCGAGAACGCCCGGATGATCCCGGAAGAGGCCATCGTGCCGCAGGGCGGCCGGCAGTTCGTGTACCGGCTGGTGGACGGACCCGACCAGGACACCAGCATCGCCCAACGCGTGGAGGTCACCGTCGGCGTGCGGCAGCCGGGCAAGGTGGAGGTCGTCTCGGGCCTGGCGCCCGGCGACCTCGTCGTCACCGCCGGCCAGCAGCGCATCCAGAAGGACGGCACGCCGGTGCGCGTGCTGGACCTGTCCGGCCGCAATGGCGCGCGCGGCGCGGCCGCCGCCGGCGGCCCGCCGGCGCGCGACGCCCAGTCTGCGCTGCAGGTCGTGGCCAACCGGCCGGGCAACCCGTGCGCCGTCGCCTCGGGCGCGCGCGGCGGCCTGAGCGCGCCGGCCAGCCGGCCCATCGGCGGCTGAGCCGCACCGGGAGCATCCATGCAGTTGCCCGAAATCGCCATCCGGCGGCCGGTGTTCGCCACCGTGCTGTCGCTGCTGGTGCTGCTGATCGGCGCGGTGAGCTTCACCCGGCTGTCGGTGCGCGAGTACCCCAAGATCGACGAGCCGGTGGTGACGGTCACCACCCGCTACCCGGGGGCCTCGGCCGAAGTGATCGAGTCCCAGGTGACCAAGCCGCTGGAGGATTCCATCGCCGGCATCGACGCGGTGGACGTGCTGACGTCCATCAGCCGCGCCGAGCAGAGCCAGATCTCGGTGCGCTTCCGGCTGGAAAAGGACGCCGACGCCGCGGCCGCCGAGGTGCGCGACCGCACCGCCCGCGTTCGCAACAAGCTGCCGCAGGCGATCGACGAGCCGGTGATCGCCAAGGTGGAGGCCGACGCCTTCCCGGTGATCTGGCTGGCGTTCACCAGCGACTCGCTGCAACCGCTGCAGATCAACGACCTGGTCAACCGCGTCGTCAAGCCGCGGCTGCAGACCGTGACCGGCGTGGCCGACGTGCGCATCTTCGGCGAGCGCAAGTACGCCATGCGCGTCTGGCTCGACCCGGACAAGCTGGCGGGCTTCCGCCTGACCACGCAGGACGTGGAGGACGCCATCCGCCGGAGCAACCTGGAGCTGCCGGCCGGCCGCATCGAGTCGCAGCAGCGCGAATTCAGCGTCACCTCGCAGACCGACCTGGCCAAGCCCGAGCAGTTCGGCAACATCGTCATCCGCAACGTCAACGGCTTCCCGGTGCGGCTGCGCGACGTGGCGCGGGTGCAGGAGGCGCCGGCCGACGAGCGCAGCCAGGTCCGCCTGAACGGCAAGCTCGCCATCGGCGCCGGGGTGATCCGCCAGGCCACGGCGAACCCGCTGAGCCTGTCGCAGGGCGTGCGGGACATGATCCCGCAGCTGGAGAAGGACCTGCCGCCGGGCGTGAAGATCGACGTCGCCAACGACAACTCGCTGTTCATCGACCGCTCGGTGCAGAACGTCTACAAGACCATCGCCGAGGCCATCCTGCTGGTGGCGCTGGTGATCTTCGTCTTCCTGCGCACCTTCCGCGCCTCGATCATCCCGATCGTCACCATCCCGGTCAGCCTGATCGGCACCTTCGCCATGATGGCGCTGGCCGGCTTCACCATCAACACGCTGACGCTGCTGGCGCTGGTGCTGGCCATCGGCCTGGTGGTGGACGACGCCATCGTGATGCTGGAGAACATCTTCCGGCACATCGAGGAGGGGCTCGACCCGTTCTCTGCGGCCATCAAAGGCGCGCGCGAGATCGGCTTCGCGGTGATCACCATGACGCTGACGCTGGTGGCGGTGTACGCGCCGCTGGCTTTCACGCCCGGGCGCACCGGGCGCCTGTTCGTCGAGTTCGCGCTGGCGCTGGCCGGCGCGGTGGTGGTGTCCGGCTTCGTGGCGCTGACCCTCACGCCCATGATGTGCTCCAAGCTCCTGAAGCACAACCCGAACCCGACCTGGTTCGACAGCCACATGGAGCGCTGGCTGACGGCGGTGCAGAACGGCTACGCGCGGCTGCTGCGCTGGGTGCTGCTGCGACGCTGGACGCCGCGCGCGCGCAGCGGCCGCTTCATGGGCCGCGTGCTGCAGGCCCGCTGGCTGGTGGTCGGCGGGATGCTGCTGAGCGCCGTGGGCATCGCGCTGGTCTGGCCCTCGATGCGGCAGGAGCTGTCGCCGATGGAGGACCGAGGGACCATCCTGGCCAGCGTCAACGCGCCCGACGGCTCCACCTTCGAGTACACCAACCGCTATGCCCGCGAGCTCGAGCGGCTGGGGCAGGGCTACAAGGAATTCGACCGCATCTTCGGCAGCATCGGCAACCCCACGGTGTCGCAGGCCAGCGTGATCTACCGCACCGTGGACTGGGAGGACCGCAAGCGCACCACGCTGGAGATGGCGCGCGAACTCGCCCCCAAGACCAACTCGCTGCCGGGCGTCAATGCCTTCATCATCACGCCGCCGTCGCTGGGGCAGGGCTTCCGCGAGCGGCCGCTGAACTTCGTGATCCAGACCTCCGACAGCTACGAGAACCTGAACGTGCTGGTGCGGCAGATGCTGGAGGAGATCGGCAAGAACCCGGGCATCGTCTCGCCCGACGCCGACCTGCGGCTGAACAAGCCGGAGCTGCGCATCGAGGTCGACCGCGAGAAGGCGGCCGACCTGGGCGTGAGCGTGGAGGTGGTGGCCAAGGCGCTGGAGACCATGCTGGGCGGGCGCATCGTCACCCGCTACAAGCGCGACGCCGAGCAGTACGACGTGATCGTGCAGACCGAGCCGCGCGGCCGCACGACGCCGGAGGACATCGACGGCATCAACGTGCGGGGCCGCAACGACACCATGATCCCGCTGTCGGCGCTGGTGAAGGTGCGCGAGAGCGTGAGCCCGCGCGAGCTGAACCACTTCGGCCAGCGCCGCTCGGCCTCCATCACCGCCAGCCTGGCGCCCGACTACTCGCTGGGCCAGGCGCTGACCTTCATGGACCAGACCGCCGCCAAGGTGCTCAAGAGCGGCTACACCACCGAGCTGAACGGCACCTCGCGCGAGTTCAAGAACTCGCAGGGCGCGCTGGCGATCGTGTTCGTGCTGGCGCTGTTCTTCATCTTCCTGGTGCTGGCCGCGCAGTTCGAGAGCTTCGTCGACCCGTTCGTGATCCTGCTGTCGGTGCCGCTGTCGATGATCGGCGCGCTGCTGGCGTTGAAGTGGAGCGGCGGCTCGCTGAACGTGTATTCGCAGATCGGCCTGATCACGCTGGTGGGGCTGATCACGAAGCACGGCATCCTGATCGTGGAGTTCGCCAACCAGCTGCGCGAACAGGGCATGCAGACCGTGGAGGCGGTGATCAAGGCGGCGTCGCAGCGCCTGCGCCCGATCCTGATGACCACCGGCGCCATGGTGCTCGGCGCGTTGCCGCTGGCCATCGCCAGCGGGGCGGGCGCCGAGAGCCGCCAGCAGATCGGCTGGGTGATCGTCGGAGGCATGAGCCTGGGCACGCTGCTGACCATCTTCGTGGTGCCCACCATGTACATGCTGTTCGCGCGCAAGGAAGTGCCCGGCGCGAACATGGCCGAGGCCAGGGAGGGATCGCCGTCGCACGACGCCGATCCGCTGCCGGCCAAATGACGCCGTGCCGACCGTCAGCTTCGCGCCCGCGCTGACCCGGCACGTGCCTTGCCCGCCGCAGGAGGTGGACGCGCTTTCGGTGCGGGCCGCGCTGGACGCGGCCTTCCTTGCCGCGCCGCCGCTGCGGCATTACGTGCTGGACGAGCAGGGCGGCTTGCGCAAGCATGTGGCGCTGTTCGTCAACGGGGAGATGCTGCTGCGGCCCACCGCGCTCGAGCGTCCGCTGGCGGCGCGGGACCAGTTGATGGTCATCCAGGCACTCACAGGAGGCTAGTCCAGTGAATCAGGCAAATAGCACCCCCCGTGCGCGCCAGAAAGGCCGCAATCAAGGCGCAAACAACAGCCAGGTTGGACACCTGGCGAGGATTTGCAACGCAGAGTGCGGTCTTTCTGGCGCGCACCCAAAGGGCCGGGCCGATAAGGGGCGCAGGAGGGCGTTGCGTTCCTTGCCCAGGCGGCCAGCCTGGGCTGCGGACCGCGCCTACTCCTGCACCCCTTCTCGGCCCGGCGGGGGGTGCTATTTGCCTGACTCACTGGACTGAACGATGGATCTGCTGCACGTGGCCACCCGCAAGGGGCTGTTCGAACTGCGCCGCTCGCCCGCCGGCTGGCGCCTGGGCCCACCGCATTTCCCCGGCGAGCCAGTGACGCAGGTGCTGGCCGATCCGGCCGACGGCAACTGGTACGCCGCCCTGCGGCTCGGCCACTTCGGGGTCAAGGTCAAGCGCAGCGCCGACCACGGCCGCACCTGGCAGGACGTGGCTGCGCCGGCCTTCCCACCCAAGCCCACCGAAGGGCCCTGGAAGGACGACCCGATGCCGTGGGCGGTGGACCTGGTCTGGAGCCTGGAAGCCGGCGGCGGGCGGCTCTGGGCCGGGGCGTTGCCGGCCGGCCTGTTCGTGTCGGACGATCGCGGCGAGAGCTGGCAATTGGTGGAGTCGCTATGGGACCGGCCGGAACGCGGCCAGTGGTTCGGCGGCGGCTACGACCATCCCGGCATCCATTCGATCCTGGTGGACCCGCGCGATCCGGAGCACGTGACGCTCGCCATCTCCTGCGGCGGCGTCTGGCAGACGCGCGACGGCGGCCGCACCTGGGCCAACACCTCGGAAGGGCTCGACGCCGGGGCCTACATGCCGCCGGAGCGGCGCTTCGACGGCAACATCCAGGACGTGCACCGCCTGGACGCCTGCGCTGCCCAGCCCGACGCGCTGTGGGTGCAGCATCACGGCGGCATCTTCCGGTCCACCGACGGCGGCATGCGCTGGCAGCCCATCGCATCGCCCGCGCCCAGCGGCTTCGGCTTCGCCGTCGCCGCGCATCCCGCGGACCCGCAGCGTGCCTGGTTCGCGCCCGCGCATTCCGATGCGCAGCGCATGCCGGTGGACGGCCGCATGGTGGTGACCGAGACGCGCGATGGCGGGGCCAGCTTCGTGTCGCACGGGGAGGGCTTGCCCGCCAGCGATGCGTATCACCTCGTGTACCGCCATGCGCTGGTCTGCGCCGACGATGGGCGGACGCTGGCCATGGGGTCGACGACCGGCGGGTTGTGGGTGAGCGAGGACGAGGGCGCGAGCTGGCAGTGCGTGTCGCGGGACTTGCCGCCGATTGCGGCGTTGCGCTTCGCGTGAAGGTGTCGGGGTGAGGTGAGGGTGAGGGTGTCGGGGTGCGCGTTCGCGCAACCCGACCTACGAATGCGCCCGCGATTCCGCCAACGAAGACGCCGACCCCGTAGGCCGGCGGTGAGCGCGCAGCCGAACCCCGGTGATCAGAGCGCCCCTTCGAACATCATCACGTCCACCTCGTCGCCGACGGCGACGTTCCCCTGGCCGTGATGCAGCACGATCAAGCCGTTGGCCTGCACCATCGACCTGAGCACCCCCGAGCCCTGGTTGCCCGTGGTGCGGGCTTCCAGCGCGCCGTCGGCGCCGCGCGTGACGATGCCGCGCTGGTACTCCGTGCGGCCCGGCTTCTTGCGCATCGCCTCGGCGCTGCGCGCCTTCAGCAGCACCGGCTGCGTGACGCGCGCGCCCATCATGCGCAGCAAGGCGGGCCGCACGAAGGCCAGGAAGGTGACCATCACGGCCACCGGGTTGCCCGGCAGCCCGAACAGCGCGGCGTCGCCGATGCGCCCCACCGCCATCGGCCGGCCGGGGCGCATGGCGATCTTCCAGAAAGCGACGTCGCCCAGCTTCTTCATCATCGCCTTGGTGAAGTCCGCTTCGCCGACGCTCACGCCGCCGCTGGTGATGATGGCGTCGGCGCGCGCCGCGGCGTCGCGGAAGGCCTGCTCCAGCAGCGCCGGCTCGTCGCGCACCACGCCCAGGTCGAGGACCTCGCAGCCCAGGCGCCGCAGCAGCCCGTGCACGGTGTAGCGGTTGCTGTCGAACACCGCGCCCTCGCGCGCCGGCTCGCCCAGGCTCAGGATCTCGTCGCCGGTCGAGAAATAGGCGACCTTCAGGCGCCGGAAGACCTCGACCTGCGCGATGCCCAGGCTGGCGATCAGCCCGCAGGCCGCCGGCCCGATGCGCTCGCCGGCGCGCAGCGCGGGCCGGCCCTGCATCAGGTCCTCGCCCGCGTGGCGCCGGTTGTCGCCGGGCTGCAGCAGGCCGGCCGGGATCCCGACGCGGCCGTCGGCCAGCGCCTGCGTGAACTCCTGCGGCACCACCGTGTCCAGGCCGGCCGGCATGATGGCGCCGGTCATGATCTTCACGCACTGGCCGCGGCCCACCTGGCCTTGCCAGGCCTTGCCGGCCAGCGCGGTGCCCACCACCTCGAGCTGCAGCGCGCCCGCGGCCAGCTGCGCGCCGTCGAAGGCATAGCCGTCCATGGCGGAGTTGTCGTGCGGCGGCACGCTGATCGGCGAGATCAGGTCGCCGGCGAGCACGCGCCCCAGCGCATCGAGCACGCCGACCTTTTCTACCTCCGTCACCGGAGACACGAGCCGTTCCAGGAAGTCGCCGACCCCATCGGCGGACAGCGCCTGCGGGTCGTAACCCTGCAACTGACGCGCTATCTCGGCGATCGACGCGCTCACGGCGATTGCTCGAGCTTGTGCAGCTCGGCGAGCGTGTTGGCGTTGAAGAAGGCCGAGGCATCGTCGCCGGGGCGGTCGAAGGGAACGAGGACGGTGCGGTGCTGCGCCGTCCAGGCGTCGATCTTGCGCCCGCCCTCGTGGGTGAAGCGCACCAGGCTTTCCATCAGCTCGCGCTTCATCAAAGAGAACACCGGCTGCGCGCGCAGCTGGCCGTCTTCCTCGCGCGCGCTCGCCATGGCGATCTCGGCGTCCTCGCGCTCCAGCGCCTCGCCCAGCCGCGCGACGAGGTCCTGCGGGAACAGCGGCGTGTCGCAGGGAACGGTGACCATGTACTCGGTCTCGCAATGCTCCAGCCCGGTGAGGAAGCCGGCCAGCGGCCCGGCGTAATCGGACAGGCTGTCGGGCCAGACCGGGATGCCGAACGATTCGTAGGCCGAGAGGTTGCGGTTGGCGTTGATCATCACCTCGCCGACCTGCGGGCCGAGCCGCATCAGCGTGTACATCGCCATCGGCATGCCGCGGAAGTTCTGCAGGCCCTTGTCGGCGCCGCCCATGCGGGAGCCGCGGCCGCCGGCGAGGATCACGCCGGTCACGTCGTTCTTGTCCATCCCGGGACTGTAACGCCGAAAAAAGCCCCGGGGATCAGCCGCCGATGTAGCTCATTTCGACGCGCCGGCCACGGGTGCCGGTCTCGGCGGCCAGCGTGCCGCGCAGCTCCGAATAGCGGTCGGTGCGGCCTTGCCAGATGTGGCCGATGGCGGCGGCGAGCTCGGCGTCGGTGGCGCCGCCGCGCAGCAGTTCGCGCAGGTCGTAGCCGTTGGCCGCGAACAGGCAGAGGTACAGCTTGCCTTCGGTGGAGAGACGGGCGCGATTGCAGTCGCCGCAGAAGGCGTGCGTCACGCTGCTGATGAATCCCACTTCGCCCGCGCCGTCGGCATAGCCCCAGCGCTCGGCGGTCTCGCCGGGAGCGGAGGGGTCCAGCTGCACCAGCGGGAAGTGGGCCGCGATGCGCGAGCGCACCTCGGCCGAGGGCACGACTTCGTCCATCCGCCAGCCGTTGGTGGCGCCGACGTCCATGTATTCGATGAAGCGCAGCACGATGCCGCTGCCGCGGAAGTGGCGCGCCATCGGGACGATCTCGTCCTCGTTGGTGCCGCGCTTGACCACCATGTTGACCTTGATCGGGCCGAGGCCGGCGTCGCGCGCCGCGGCGATGCCGTCCAGCACCTCGGCCACCGGGAAGTCGACGTCGTTCATGCGGCGGAACACCGTGTCGTCCAGCCCGTCCAGGCTGACCGTCACGCGCTTCAGGCCCGCCTCCTTCAGAGCCCGCGCCTTGCGCGCCAGCAGCGAGCCGTTGGTGGTGAGCGTCAGTTCGGGCGGCGTGCCGTCCACGGTGCGCAGCTGCGCCAGCTGGCCGACCAGGATCTCGAGGTTCTTGCGCAGCAGCGGCTCGCCACCGGTGAGCCGGATCTTGCGCACGCCGTGCGCCAGGAACTGGCGGGCCAGGCGGGTGATCTCCTCGAAGCTGAGCAGGGAGGCATGCGGCAGGTAGGGGTGGTCCTTGTCGAACACCTCCTTGGGCATGCAGTAGCTGCAGCGGAAGTTGCAGCGGTCGGTGACGCTGATGCGCAGGTCGCGCAGGTCCCGGCCGAGCGTGTCGGCCAGCAGTCCGGTGGGCGCCACCGCGTCGGCAGGCACGGCCGCCCGCAGCGCCGCCAGGCGCTGGTCGACGAGCGGGATCACGCGTTCAGCCATGCCTGGATTGTGAGGCTGCCTGCTCGTCCGTCCAAATGCAGGGGTTTAGACGCAGCGCGCCCCGTCCACCTCGATGCAGACCCCCGAGATGAAGGACGCCTCGTCGCTGGACAGGTACAAGGCCGCATTGGCGACGTCCATCGCCGTCGAAAAGCGTCCCAGCGGGATCGTCGCGAGGAATTTCGCACGGCGGGCTTCGTCCACCGGGCCGCCCGCGAACTCGGCGGACAGGCCGGTGTCGGGGTTGAACACCGGGTTGATGCAGTTCACGCGGATGTTGTCCGGACCGAACTCCGCCGCCAGCGACTTGCTGGTGGTGATCACCGCGCCCTTGGAGCCGTTGTACCAGGTCAGCCCCGGCCGCGGCCGCACGCCGGCGGTGGAGGCGATGTTGATGAACACGCCGCCCTTGTTGGCGCGAAAGGCCGGCACCGCGTGGATGGTGGCCAGGTAGATGCTCTTCATGTTGATCGCGTAGACACGGTCGAAGTCCTCCTCGCTCACCTCCAGCGCAGGGCGGTTGCGGTGGGTCCAGCCGGCGTTGTTGACCATTACGTCGAGCTTGCCGTGGCGCTCCACCGCGGTAGCCACCAGGGCCTTCACGTCGGCGGACTTGGTGACGTCGGCCGCGAAGAAGGTGGCGCGGCCGCCCTCCGCGCGGATGGCGGCGGCGACTTTCTCGCCGCGGCCGGCATCGATGTCGTTGACGATCACCTGGGCGCCCTCGGCGGCCAGGCGGTGGGCGATGCCCTCGCCGATGCCGCCGCCCGAACCGGTGACGATGATGGATTTGTCCTTGACGCGCATGTTTTCGTTTCCTTTTCCGGTCACCCGTGCTTGATCGCCACCGTCTTGAGCGTCGTGAAGCCGTACAGGGCCTCGAAGCCCTTTTCGCGGCCGTAGCCCGAGGACTTGACGCCGCCGAAGGGCAGCTCCACGCCGCCGCCGGCGCCGTAGTTGTTGATGAAGACCTGGCCGCTGCGCACCTTGCGCGCCATGCGCAGCTGGCGCGCGCCGTCGCGCGTCCAGACGCCGGCCACCAGGCCGAACTGCGTGGCGTTGGCGAGCTCCACCGCGTGGTCCTCGTTGCGGAAGCTCATGGCGGACAGCACCGGGCCGAACACTTCTTCCTGCGCCAGCCGGTGCGTGATCGGCACGTCGCGCAGCAGCGTCGGCGCCTGGTAGTAGCCGGACTGCGGCGCTTCGTCCACCACGACACCCTGGGCCATGACGGAGATGCCGGCATGCTGCGCGTCGGACAGGAAGTCCCACACGCGCTGCTGCTGCGTCTGGCGGATCAGCGGCCCGACGTCCAGGTCCATGGCGGCCGGCCCGACGCGCAGGCGGGTGAAGGCCTCGCCCAGGCGCTCCAGCAAAGGCTCGTACAGGCTTTCCTCCACCAGCAGGCGCGAGCCGGCCGAGCAGGTCTGGCCGGCGTTCTGGACGATGGCGTTGATCACCACCGGCAGCACCTGGTCGACGTCGGCATCGGCGAAGACGATCTGCGGGCTCTTGCCGCCCAGCTCCAGCGTGACCGGGCAATGGCGCTCGGCGGCCACTTGCTGGATCACCGTGCCCACCCGCGGGCTGCCGGTGAAGCTGATGTGGTCGATGCCGGGGTGGCGTGCCAGCGCGTCGCCGACTTCATGGCCGTAACCGGTGACGATGTTGATGGCGCCGGCAGGGAAGCCGACGTCCGCGGCGAGCTGCGCCACGCGGATCAGCGAGAGGCAGGCATCTTCCGACGGCTTGACCACGCAGACGTTGCCCGCGGCCAGCGCGCCGCCGACGCTGCGACCGAAGATCTGCATCGGGTAGTTCCAGGGGATCACGTGCCCCGTGACGCCATGCGGCTCGCGCCACGTGAGCACCGTGTAGCCGTCCTGGTAGGGCAGGGTCTCGCCGTGCAGCTTGTCGCAGGCGCCGGCGTAGAACTCGAAGTAGCGGGCCAGCGCCACCGCGTCGGCGCGTGCCTGCTTGGTGGGTTTGCCGCAATCGCGCTGCTCGATGGCCGCGAGCTCGTCGATGCACTCGGAGATCTTCAGCGACAGGCGCATCATGAGCCGGCCGCGCTCGGCGGCGCTCAATTTGCCCCAGGGGCCTTCGAAGCACTGGCGCGCGGCCTGCACGGCGCGGTCGATGTCTTCCGGGGTGCCGCGCTGGATGGCGTCGTAGGGTTGGCCGTCCGAGGGGTCGATGACGGGCAGGGTGCGCTCGGACGAGGAACGCACGCCGGCGTTGGCGATGTA
>JAJTCN010000135.1 GCA_021323335.1 Ramlibacter sp. | reverse complement strand
GCGCACCGATGTGCGGCCGATGTGCGTAGGCCGATGCGCTGACCTTGGGGGACGGGTTGTGTGCGGTGAGGGACAGAGTGCGCCAGCGCACCTATACTGGACAGCTCTTCCAGGGACACCATGGCTGCCTCTCTCGATCCGCGCCGCAACCAGCTGCTGGCCTCGCTTCCTGCCGCGGAGTTCGAGCGGTGGTCTCGACGGCGCGTCGGCAGAGATCGCCGTCGTCGGCAACGAGGGACTGGTCGGCGTGTCCCTGTTCATGGGCGGCGAAACCACGCCCAGCCGGGCGGTCGTGCAAAGCGCCGGCCGCGGCTTCCGGCTGGAGGCGGAAGCGATGAAGACGGAGTTCAACCGCGCCGGGCCGGTGCTCCACTTGCTGCTGCGGTACACCCAGGCGCTCATCACCCAGATGGCGCAGACCGCGGTGTGCAACCGCCACCATTCGCTGGACCAGCAACTGTGCCGCTGGCTGCTGCTCAGCCTGGACAGGCTGCCGGGCAACGAACTGCGCATGACGCAGGAACTCATCGCCAACATGCTGGGCGTGCGGCGGGAGGGCGTGACCGACGCCGCGCTGAAGCTGCAGTCGGCGGGCCTGATCCGCTATGCGCGTGGCCACATCACCGTGCTGGACCGCCCGGGCCTGGAGCAGCGCACCTGCGAGTGCTATGCCGTGGTCAAGAAAGAGTACGACCGCCTCCTGCCTGCCGGCATGGCAAGCTGAGGCTCAGGGGTACCGCCGGTCGTTTCCCCACGGCGGATTCCGGTTGTGTTCGTTACCGCACGGACGAGCCGCGCCTGTTGCGCCACCCTGTGTGGGTGACGACACGTTCCCGCCCCAACCCCGCCGCCGACGCCTATGCGCTGGAAGCCAGCGCCTGGCTGGCACTGGAAGGGCACATCCCCGGCGATCCCCGGCACGACCCCGCCGCGTGGGCGGCGTGGCGGCTTGCGCTGCATGCTGCCCTGAAGGCCTCGCAAGAGGACGCGGGGCTTTCCAGCGCCCTCACCGGCCGGCCCCACACTGCTGCTGGTCGCAGCCTGTCACGGTAGCGGTCGAGGGGCGATTGCGGCAGCGAGGAGTTCGCGCACGCCCACGGCGAGCGCCGGCACGATCGGGATCCCATTGGACGGATGCGGCACCGAATCGCAGGTCACCACCCGCGCCACGCCGCTCGCCAGCAACTCTTCGTACGCCCCGGCAGCGAACACCGCGTGCACGCCGATGCACACCGGCGGCGGCATGCCGCACAGGCGCAGGCCGGCTGCCGCCTCGATCATGGTGCGGGCGCTCGACACGATGTCGTCCACCAGCACCGGCGTGCGCTGCCGCCATTGCGTTGCATCCGGCAGACTGACCTCGACGTCCCGGTCGCCGCGGCGCGTCTTCTGCAGCACGGTCCAGGGCGCACCGCAGCGGCCCGCGACTTCCGCCACCCACTGTTCGCTTTCGCTGTCGGGCCCCACCAGCACGGGGTCCGGCACGTTGTCCCGGATCCATTGCGCGATGGCGGGGGCGGAGCGCACCACGCGCGAGGGGATGGTGTAGATCTCGTCGAGGCTGCGGTACCGGTGCAGGTGCGGATCGACCGTGGCCAGCCCGTCGAAGCTGCGTGACAGCAGCGCGGCGTAGGTACGCGAGGTGATGGCCTCGCCCGGATGGAAGCGCGCGTCCTGCCGCATGTAGCCGAGGTAAGGCGCCGCCAGCACCACGCAGGCCGCGCCCAGGTCGCGGGCCGCGTCGGCCGCGAAGAGCAGGGGCAGCGTCTTGTCGTCGGCGCGGTCCAGGCTGGCGGCCAGCACCAGGCAGCGGCCGCGCACGTCGGCATCCAGCCGCACCAGCGTCTCGTGGTCGGGGAACTGGTGGCAGGACAGCGCGCCGGCTTCACCACCCAGTTCGGCGGCCAGGGCGCGCGCCAGGGCTTCCGACCCCGGCAGGGCCATGACGATCGGGTTCATTCTTCCTCCCGGATGTGGAAGACCGGCGGCACGCTCTCCAGGTACGCCAGAGCGTAGGCGAGTTCGCCGGGGGACTGCGCGTGCAGCGAGAACACCGGCTCGCCCTGTTCCACCAGGTCGCCGATGCGGACATGCACTTCGACTCCGGCGAGCGCGTCCTTCGGCGCGCCCGCCAGCTTGGCGCTGCGCGCCAGCACGCGGTTGTCGACGGCGTCGACCACGCCGCTGCCGTCCGCCGTGAGCACGTGGCGGTGCGGTGCACGGCCCGGCTCCCGCAGGCCGCCCTGCGCCTCGCAGATCTGCTGGAACTTCGTCCAGGCCTGGCCGCTTTCCAGCACCTGCCGGGCGCGTGCCTGGCCGGTGCCGGCGGCAGCCGCGCCGGCCAGTTCGAGGATCTCGCCGGCCAGTCGCACCGAGCGCGAAGCCAGGTCTTCCGGGGCGGCGGGGTGGCGCCGCAGCACGGCGAGCACGTCGTGCGCTTCCAGCGCGGGCCCGACGCCGCGCCCCACCGGCTGGCTGCCATCGGTGATCGCCAGCGACACGTGCAGGCCGACGGCCTCGCCGACCCGCACCATCCGGTCGCCCAGCTTCCGGGCGGCGGCCTCGGTGCGCACCTTCGCGGTGGCGCCGACGGGGATGTCGATCAGCACGTGGCTGGAGCCCGCGGCCAGCTTCTTCGACAGCACCGACGCGACCAGCTGGCCTTCGCTGTCGAGATCCAGCGGACGCTCGACCCGGATCAGGATGTCGTCCGCCGGACTCAGGCGCACGGCGCCGCCCCAGGCGATGCAGCCGCCGGTGCGCTCCACCACCTGGCGCAGCAGCGGCAGCGGCAGGTCCACCGGCGCCAGCGTCTCCATGGTGTCGGCGGTCCCGGCCGGCGAGGTGATGGCGCGCGACGAGGTCTTGGGCATGGTGAGGCCGCAGGCGGCGACGATGGGCACCACGATCATCGTGGTGCGGTTGCCCGGCAGGCCGCCGACGCAGTGCTTGTCGACGATGGGCGAGCCGGGCCACTGCAGGCGTTCGCCCACGTCCACCATGGCGCGGGTGAGGGCGACGGTCTCTTCGAGGTCGAGGCGGTCCCCGGCGCAGGCCGTGACGAACGAGGCCAGGTGCAGGTCGGAGTAGCGTCCGGCCGCCACGTCGGCGATCACTTCGTGCATCGCCGCCGGCGCGAGCGCATGGCCATAGACCTTCGCCCGCACGTGCCGCATCGACGTCAGCGGCGGCGGGTGGGTCACCGCGACCTGCTGCCCCTCGGTGGCGCCGAGCGCGCGCCAGGCGGCCTCCGACAGGCCGATCTCGTCCGTGCGCAGCAGGTTGTCCATCACCACGTTCAGGGTGGCGATGATCGTGCGGTCCGCGGCCACCAGCTGCAGCCGCGACTGCGCCTCGAAGCCTTCGGACGCGCAGACCGGGCAGTCGTGGCGCATGTAGGCCACGTGTTCCTGGTAGGTGTCGATGGCCAGCCGGCGGGCGGACAGCGTGTTCATCACTGGAGCTTCACGGTTTCCAGGTAGTCCGGCACGCGGCACGCCCAGCCGAGCTCGCGTTCGATGTGCTGGCGCATCGCGTCGGCCGCATCCGGCTCGCCGTGCGTGATGAAGGTCTGCTTCGGCGGCCGGGCGAAGCCGCGCAGCCAGTCCACGATCTCGGCGAAGTCGGCGTGGGCCGACAGGTTGTCCAGCGACGCGACCTCGGCGCGGACCGGCACCTCCTCGCCCTGGATGCGCACGGTGGGCTCGCCGGCGAGGATGCGCGCGCCGCGGGTGCCCCCCGCCTGGTAGCCGGCGAACAGGATGGTGTTGCGGCGGTCGGGAGCGAAGGCCTTCAGGTGATAGACGACGCGGCCGCCGGTGGCCATGCCGCTCGCCGCGATGATCACCATCGGTCCCTTGCGCGCGTTGAGCGCGCGCGATTCGTCCGGCGAGTTGACGATGGTCGCCTCCCGGCACATGGCCTCGCATTCTTCCCGGGTCAGGCGATGCTCCTCGTGGAAGCGGTGGTAGATCTCCGTCGCGTCCGCCGCCATCGGGCTGTTCAGGTAGACCGGCAGGTGGTGGATCAAGCCCTGCTTCTTGAGCAGGTGGATCGCGTAGAGGAGGCTTTGCGCCCGCCCTACCGCGAAGGCGGGAATCACCACCACGCCGCCCCGCGCCGCGGTGCGGTTGATCACTTCCGCCAGCTTCACCAGCGCATTGGTCGGCTCATGGCGGCGGTTGCCATAGGTGGACTCGACCACCAGGTAGTCGGCGCCGTCCATGCGCGCCGGGGCGTACAGGACGGGGTCGTCGGGCCGGCCGATGTCGCCGGAGAACAGCAGGGACCGCCGCCCGTCGTCCAGGCGCACGAAGGAAGAGCCCAGCATGTGCCCGGAATGGGCCATGGTGGCGTTCAGGCCCGCGGCGGGGCTCCACTTGCTGCCGAAGTCGTGCACCTCGAACTGCTTCAGGCAACGCTCGGCGTCCTCGCCGGTGTACAGGGGCAGCGCGGGGTGGTGGCGCGAGTAGCCGGCGCGGTTGGCATAGCTTGCCTCCTCTTCCTGCAGCCGCCCGCTGTCCGGCAGCAGGATGCGGCACAGCTCGTAGGTCGCTTCCGAGCAGTGGATGCGGCCCCGGAAACCGTTCTTCACCAGCAGCGGCACGTAGCCGCTGTGGTCGATGTGCGCGTGCGTGAGCACCACCGCGTCGATGGTCCGGGGATCCACGGGCAGCCGGTCCCAATTGCGCAGGCGCAACTGCTTGTAGCCCTGGAACAGGCCGCAGTCCACCATCACGCTCGCCTCGCCGGCGCTGACGAGGTACTTGGAGCCGGTCACGGTGCCGGTGGCGCCGAGGAATTGGAGTTGCATGGTCGGTCGTCTCGGGTCGGAGTCTCGCATCAGGGCCCACGGAAGGCGCCGGCAGACGCTGCGCGCTTGATCTGGCTCAAGCGGCGCCGCCGGCGCGCCATCAAAGTAGCGTCATGAAAGCCGTTGCCACTTCCATGGTGCTCGCCGCCGTCCTGGCGGGTTGCACGACGATGCTGCCCCGTGGCAGCTCCGACACGCCGTCGCCATTCTCGTCCTATGCCGAGGCCAGCGCCGCGGCGGACCGGATCGTCCCGTTCCAGACCCAGGTGGGGCAGCTGGCGCCGCTGGGGTTCGATCCGCAGCAGGGCAAGAACGTGACCGTCATTCCCTACCCGGACATCCTGGCACGGCTGGCGCCCTACTCCGGCGTGCCCATCGACCAGCTCGACCCCGGCATCCGCGCGTGCATTTCCATGAAGACGCAGTGCCGGGGCTATGTGTTCCGCTTCGAGCGCCAGGACCGGCGCCGGGAAGGCAATTTCCTGTCCGACTTCTTCACCTTCGAGCGGGTGACCCACGTGACCGGCTGGAAGTTCGAGGCGCTGGTGGTGGTGGGTGACGACTCCGTCCTGTTCCGCAACGTCGCGGGAGAACCGAGCGTGGAGCGCGTCGAAAGAAACAGGAACCCGCTCGGGCCGCTGCAGCCTGCCGGCGAATCGGCCGGATCGCTGCTCATCCCATGAGCGTTCGCAACCTCGACGCCCTGTTCTCTCCCCGTTCCGTCGCGGTGATCGGGGTCTCGCCGAAGACGGGCAACCTCGGCGCGCTGGTGCTGCGCAACCTGCGCGCCGGCGGCTTCGCGGGCCCGCTCTGGGCGGTCAACCGCCGGGCCGGCGAAATCGACGGCCTCCAGGTCTGGCCCGGCGTTTCCTCCCTGCCGGCGGCTCCCGACATGGCGGTGGTCTGCACGCCGGCCGCAAGTGTTCCGGAACTGGTCGAAGAACTCGGGCGCAGGGGCACCCGCGCCGCCATCGTCATCACCGCCGGCTTTTCGCAGCCGGCGGAGCCCGGCGGCGACACGCTGGAGCACCAGATGCTGCTGGCCGCGCGGCCGGCGCTGCTGCGCATCCTGGGCCCCAACTGCATCGGCGCGCTGGTGCCGGGCAGCGGACTGAATGCGAGCTTCGCGCCCGCCGCGGCGCAGCCTCGCATTTCATTTCCATGGGCGACAGCGCCGACGTCGATTTCGGCGACGTGCTGGACTACCTGGCCAGCGACGGCGGCACGCGGGCCATCCTCATGTACATGGAGTCCGTGAAGAACGCGCGTAAGTTCATGTCGGCCGCGCGGGCGGCGGCGCGCAACAAGCCGGTCGTCGTGGTCAAGGCGGGCCGGGCCCCGGAAGGCGCGCGCGCCGCCGCTTCGCACACCGGTGCGCTGGCCGGCTCGGACGCCGTGTTCGACGCCGCGGTGCGGCGCTCCGGCATGGTCCGCGTGGCGACGCTGGAAGAATTGTTCGACGCCGCCGAGACGCTGTCGCACCCGATGCCGTGGCGCGGCGAGCGCCTGGCCATCGTCACCAACGGTGGCGGCGCCGGCGTGCTGGCCGCCGACGCGCTGTCGCTGGCGGGCGGCCAGCTGGCCGAGCTCTCGGACGCCACCCTGCGGTCGCTGGATGCCTGCCTGCCGCCCAACTGGTCGCGCGGCAACCCGGTCGACCTGATCGGGGACGCCCCCGCGCCGCGGTACGTGCAGGCCCTCGAGATCCTGATGGCTGCGCCGGAGGTCGACGGCGTGCTGTTCATGCACGCGCCAACGGCCATCGTCCCGGCGGAAGCGATCGCGCAGGCCTGCCTGCCGGCCATCCAGCACGCCCGCAAGCCGGTGCTCACCTCCTGGCTGGGCGGCCCGAGCGTCGAGGCCGCGCGCCGCGTGTTCACCGACGCCGGCCTGGCCTGGTACCCGACGCCGGAGCGCGCCGTGGCGGCGTGGCAGCAGCTGGTGCACTACCACCGCGGCCAGCGGGCGCTGCTGCAGTTGCCAGACGACCGGCCGCACGACGGCGCCGCCGATCGTGCGCGGGCCGAGGGCATCCTGCGGCAGGCGCTGTCGCAGGGGCGCGAATGGCTTGACGATGCCCAGGCCATGGCGGTGCTGGAGGCCTACGGTGTTCCCGTGGTGCCCACGCGCAGGGCGCGCGACATCGAGGGCGCCGCCGAAGCCGCAGCGGAACTCGGCTTCCCGGTGGCCTTGAAGATCGTGTCGCCGCAGGTCGTGCACAAGTCCGACGTGGGCGGCGTGGCGCTCAACCTGCGCAACGGCGACGACCTGCGCAGGGCGGCGGTGCTGATGCGGCAGAACGTGGCCCGCAGCAGCCCGCAGGCGCACGTGCTCGGCTTCACGGTGCAGAAGATGGTGCAGCGCCCGCGCGCCCGCGAATTGATCCTGGGCATCGCGAGCGATGCCGTGTTCGGGCCGGTGCTGCTGTTCGGGGCCGGCGGCACCTCGGTCGAGGTGAGCAGGGACAGCGCCACCGAGCTGCCCCCGCTGAACGTACCGCTGGCCCGCGGGCTGGTGGCGCGCACGCGCATCGGCGCGCTGCTCGGCGCCCATCGCGGGCAGGCCGGTGTCGACCAGGAGGCGCTCACGCGCACCTTGCTGCAACTGTCGCAGATGGCCTGCGACCTGGCCGAGGTCGCCGAGCTCGACATCAACCCCCTGCTGGTCGACGCCCAGGGTGTCGTGGCCCTGGATGCGCGCATCCGCCTGCGCCAGCCGGCCGCCGGTGAGGGCAGCAGGCTGGCGCTGCGGCCCTATCCGTCGGCGCTGGAGGAGACGGTGAAGGTCGGCGACCAGCAGCTGGTGGTGCGGCCGATCCGCCCGGAGGACGGCGCGCGCATGGCGGCTTTCTACGCCGCCGCCCGGCCGGCGGACCTGCGCCTGCGCTTCTTCATGGCGCGGCGGGAAGTGCCGCATTCGGAGCTGGCCCGCTACTGCCAGATCGATTACGAACGCGAGATGACGTTCGTCGCCGTGGACGGCGAAGTGATGGTCGGCGAGGTGCGGGCGGTGACCGATCCCGACAACGTCGCGGCCGAATTCGCCATCCAGGTGGCAGGCGACTGGCAGGGCCGGGGACTGGGCCGCCTGTTGCTGGCGAAGATGCTGGCCTACCTGCGGGGACGGGGCACCGCGGAGGTCTTCGGCACCAGCCTGCAGGAGAACGCCGGCATGGCGGCGCTGGCCCGGAGCATGGGGTTCGCCGTGACTCCCAGCCCCGACGGCACGCTGGCCTTGCGCCGCCGCCTGGACTGAGCCACGCCCCGAACCGACAACCGGAGGAGACCCGATGCAATCCACGACGATCGCCACCCCGCAACCCACCGCGCCTGTCGGCGGCGTGGGCGGGGGCCTGTTCCAGCGGTTCGGCCTGGGCCTCGGCCTGGCCGCGTTGGTGGCCATCCTGCTGCTGCCCACGCCGCAGGGCCTGCCGGCCGCCGGCCACGTGATGCTGGCCATCCTCGCCTTTGCCGTCATCGTGTGGATGACGGAAGCGCTCGACTACGCGGTCAGCGCCGTCGTCATCGCGGCGCTGATGGTGTTCCTGCTGGCCTTCGTGCCCGACGCCGCCAAGCCCGCGGGGGCCGCGATGGGAACGGCGCCGGCGCTGGGCCTGGCGTTGTCCGGCTTCGCCAGCAGCGCCGTCGCGCTGGTGGCCGCGGCCTGCTTCATCGCGGCGGCGATGACGGCCACCGGCCTCGACCGGCGCATCGCGCTGGCGGTGCTCTCGCGGGTGGACGCCAGCACGCACCACATCGTCATCGGCGCCATGGTGGTCGGCTTCCTGCTGTCCTTCATCGTGCCGAGCACCACCGCGCGGGTCGCCTGCCTGATGCCGATCATGATGGGCTTCATCCTGGCCTTCAAGGTGGACCGGCGCAGCCGCTTCGCCGCGCTGCTGGTGATCACCGCGGCGCAGACCGCCAGCGTGTGGAACGTCGGCATCAAGACGGCGGCCGCGCAGAACATGGTGGCCATCGGCTTCATCGAGAAGCAGTTCAAGACCACCATCAGCTGGACCGAATGGTTCATTGCCGGCGCGCCCTTCTCGGCGCTGCTCTCGGTGGCCGTGTACTTCATCATGGTGCGCATGCTGAAGCCGGAGATGAAGGAGATCGCCGGCGGGCAGGCGACCATCCGCGCGCAGCTGGCGGCGCTTGGGCCGACCACCGCGCGCGAGTGGAAGCTGCTCGGGCTGGTCCTCGTCCTGCTGGGCTTCTGGGCGACGGAGAACGTGCTGCACCGCTTCGACACCTCGTCCACCACCATCGCCGCCATCGCGCTGATGCTGCTGCCGCGCATCGGCGTGATGGACTGGAAGGAGTCGCAGCGCGGCTTTCCCTGGGGCACGGTGGTCCTGTTCGCCGTCGGCATCAGCGTCGGCACCGCGCTGCTGCGCACCAACGCGGCGGCCTGGCTGGCCAACCTGATCGTGCTGCACCTGGGGCTGCAGCAGGCCAGCGCGTTCGCCATCCTGATGCTCCTATCGCTGTTCCTGGTGGTGATCCACCTGGGCTTCGCCAGCGCCACCGCGCTGGCGTCCACCATGATCCCGATCGTCATCAGCGTGCTGACGCAGGTGCAGACGCCGGGCATCAACGTGGTCGGCATGACGATGCTGCTGCAGTTCGTGGTGAGCTTCGGCTTCATCCTGCCGGTGAACGCGCCGCAGAACATGATCGCCTACGGCACGGACACCTTCGCGGCGCGCGACTTCGTCCGCACCGGCCTGGTCATCACCGGAGCGGCGCTGGGGCTGCTGGTGCTGTTCGCGCTGACCTACTGGCAGTGGATGGGTTACATGACCACGGGGGGTTAACCTCGGGGGATGACGCCGCCCGCCGAGTCCGGCGCCCCCCAGGGCCTTTCTGCCGCGGAAGCGGCGCGCCGCCTGGCGCGCGACGGGCCGAACGTGCTGCGCTCGGCGCCGCCGGTGCCCGCCTGGCGGCGGGTGCTGGCGCAGTTCCGCAATCCACTGACCTACCTGCTG
>JAJTCN010000134.1 GCA_021323335.1 Ramlibacter sp. | reverse complement strand
TTCCGAGATCGTCGGCATGCTGCCGGAGGGCAACTGGATCACGCGCGCGCCCACGCTCAAGCGCAAGGCCATCCTGCTGGCCAAGGTGCAGGACGAGGGCGGGCACGGCCTGTACCTCTATTCCGCCGCCGAGACGCTGGGCACGTCGCGCGACCAGATGATCGAGGCGCTGCACAGCGGCAAGGCCAAGTACAGCTCGATCTTCAACTACCCGACGCTCACCTGGGCGGACGTCGGCGTGATCGGCTGGCTGGTGGACGGCGCGGCGATCATGAACCAGGTACCGATCTGCCGCTGCTCGTACGGCCCCTATGCGCGCGCGATGATCCGCATCTGCCGCGAGGAAAGCTTCCACCAGCGCCAGGGCTTCGAGAGCCTGCTGACGATGATGCAGAAGGGCACCGACGCCCAGCGCGCGATGGTGCAGGACGCGGTGAACCGCTGGTGGTGGCCGTCGATCATGATGTTCGGCCCGCCCGATGACCAGTCGCCCAACAGCGCGCAGTCCATGCGATGGGGCATCAAGCGCGTGTCCAACGACGAATTGCGGCAGAAGTTCGTCGACGCGGCGGTCGAACAGGCCAAGGTGCTCGGCGTCACCTTGCCCGACCCCGACCTGAAGTGGAACGAGGAGCGCCAGAGCCATGACTTCGGCGCCATCGACTGGGACGAATTCTGGCGCGTCATCGCCGGCAACGGTCCCTGCAACCGCGAGCGCCTGGCCGCGCGCGTGAAGGCGTGGGAGGACGGCGCCTGGGTGCGCGATGCGGCGCTGGCGTATGCGCGCAAGCAAACCGAACAAGAGAAGGAGGCGGCATGAGCGACGTCAGGCAGGAATGGCCCTTGTGGGAAGTGTTCGTGCGCAGCAAGAGCGGCATGGACCACAAGCATTGCGGCAGCCTCCACGCGGTGGACGCGAAGATGGCGATCCAGATGGCACGGGACGTCTACACGCGGCGACAGGAAGGCACCAGCATCTGGGTGGTGCGTTCGACCGACATCGTGGCCAGCGATCCGGGCGAGAAGGGCATGTACTTCGACCCGGCGGAGGACAAGGTGTACCGCCACCCGACCTTCTACCAGCTGCCCGACTCCGTGGACCACATGTGAGCGCGCTCATGCAGGCATCGATCAAGATCAGCCAGGACGCGCAGGTGCAGTACCTGCTGCGCATCGCGGACACGGCGCTGGTCCTCGCGCAGCGCATCTCCGAGTGGAGCGGCCACGCGCCGGTGCTGGAGGAGGACATCGCCTTGTCCAACATGGCGCTGGACCTCGTGGGCCAGGCGCGCGCCATCTATGCGCACAGCGGCATCGTCGAAGGCGCGGGGCACGACGAGGACCAGCTCGCCTTCCTGCGCGAGGAGCGCGATTACCGCAACGTCACGCTGGCGGAGCTGCCGCGCGGCGACTTCGCCTTCACGGTCATCCGCAACGCGATGCTGGCCACATTCTTCAAGCTGCTGTGGGTGAAGCTGGCGTCCTCCACCGACGGCGAGCTGTCCGCCATCGCGGGCAAGGCCGTGAAGGAGGCGCGCTACCACCAGCAGCACGCCGCCGACTGGATCGTGCGGCTGGCGCAGGGCACGGACGAATCGCGCCGTCGCACCGAGCGGGCTCTGGCGGACCTCTGGCGCTTCAGCGCGGAGCTGTTCGCACCGGACGAGGTGGAAGCGAAGGCGGCCGAGGCCGGGCTCGGCCCGCGCTGGAGCGAGCTGGCGGACGGCTGGCGCGCCGAGATGCAGCAGATCCTGGACGCGGCGCAACTGCAGGCTCCGAAGGACGTGCCCTTCCTGAGCACGGGCAAGTCCGGCACGCACAGCGAGCACATGGGCCTGCTGCTGGCCGAGATGCAGCACCTGCAGCGCGCCTACCCCGGAGGCGTGTGGTGACACGCGCGCAGCGCGCCTGGGCGGTGCTGGACACGGTACTGGACCCCGAGGTGCCGGCCCTGTCCGTGTGCGACCTGGGCATCGTGCGCGACGTCATCGACCACGGCGCCGAGCTGGAGGTGGTGCTCACGCCCACGTACTCCGGCTGCCCCGCGACGGAAATGATCGAGGAGAACGTGCTCGCGGCGCTTGCCGCCGAAGGCCTGGGCCCGGCCCGCGCTACCCTGCGCCGCGCGCCGGCGTGGACGACCGACTGGATCAGTGAGGAGGGAAAGCGCAAGCTGCACACGTACGGCATCGCGCCGCCTGCCCACGTCATCCCCGAGAAGTCGGGGATCCAGAGCTTCCCTCTTCGTTTCTTCCCTCGCGCCGCCTCCGTCGCCTGTCCCCGCTGCAACAGCAAGAACACCGAACGCCTCTCCGCCTTCGGCTCCACCGCTTGCAAGGCCATGTACCGCTGCCTGGCCTGCCGCGAACCCTTCGAACACTTCAAGCCGCTATGAGCGTCATCTTCCACCCCTTGCGCGTGCGCGCGGTGCAGCCCGACACGCAGGAGGCCGTCGTCGTCTCCTTCGACGTCCCCGAGGAGCTGCGCCCGGTGTTCGGCTTCACGCAAGGCCAGTACCTCACGCTGCGCAAGGAGATCGACGGCCAGGACCTGCGCCGGTCCTATTCCATCTGCGCCGGCGTCGACGACGGCGAGCTGCGCGTGGGCGTGCGCAAGGTCAAGGGCGGCGTGTTCTCCAACTGGATCAACGAGCAGCTCAAGCCCGGCGACACCATCAGCGTGATGGCGCCGCAGGGCCGCTTCTTCGTGCCGATCGAGGCGGACAGCCATCGCCACCACCTCGGCATCGCGGGCGGCAGCGGCATCACGCCCATCCTGTCGATCATGAAGACGGTGCTGGCGCGCGAACCCGGGAGCCGCTTCACTCTGGTCTACGGCAACCGCAGCCTGAAGTCCACCATGTTCAAGGAGGAGCTGGAGGACCTGAAGGACCGCTACCTGGCGCGGCTGGTGCTGCACCACGTGTTCTCCGACCAGCACACCGAAAGCGAGATCAACGCCGGCGTGATGGACCGCGCCAAGATCGGCGAATTCCTGTCGACGCTGGTGCCCGCCGCATCGATCGCCCACGCCTACGTCTGCGGCCCGTTCCAGATGAACGACGAGGCCGAGGCGGCGCTGCTGGCCGCCGGCGTGCCCGAGGACCGCATCCACATCGAGCGCTTCGGCGTGGCGCAGCAGGCGGCCGGCCAGGTGGGCGCGGTGCTGCACCAGGCGCAGCCGGGCGACGCCATCAAGGCCAAGGTGGTGATCATCCGTGACGGGCTGCAGCGCGAGATCCAGTTCACGCGCGACCAGCCCAGCATCCTGGACGCCGCGTCCGCCGCCGGCCTGGAAGTGCCGTACTCCTGCACGTCCGGCGTGTGCGGCACCTGCCGTGCCAAGGTGATGGGGGGCAGCGTGCGCATGGAGCGCAACTTCGCGCTGGACAAGAAGGAAGTGGCGGCGGGCTTCGTCCTCACCTGCCAGGCGCATCCCACCACCGACCGCGTGGTGCTGTCCTTCGACGAGCGATAAGACCGGCATGGGTCGTGGCCGCGCCGCCAACTACGAAGACCAGCGGGAGATGATCCTGGCCCGCGCCGCGGAGCTGTTCGCGCGCGGCGGCTATCCGGGCACCTCGATGAACCAGGTGGCCGAGGCCTGCGGCCTGTCGAAGGCCACGCTCTACCACTACTACGAGGACAAGTACCAGCTGCTGGTGAACATCGCCGACGGCCACGTGTCACGGCTGCAGGGCATCGTGCGCGAGACGCTGGCAGAGCCGCTGCCGCCCGAAGCGCAGATGCGCGCGCTGATCGCGCGGCTGGTGGAGGAGTACGCCAACGCGCAGCACGCGCACCGCGTGCTGACCGAAGACGTGAAGTTCCTCGACACCGCGGACCGCGAGCGCGTGCTGGACAAGGAGCGCGAGGTGGTGCGCGGTTTCGCGCAGGTGGTGGGCGCCTTGCGCCCGGACCTGCAGCAGGCCGCCATGAGCAAGCCGCTGACCATGCTGCTGTTCGGCATGATCAACTGGCTGTTCACATGGATGAAGCCACAGGGCCGCCTGGGCTACGAGGCGATGGCGCCGCTGGTGGCGGACCTGTTCCTCGGGGGCCTCGGGGCGGTGGACGCACCTGCAGAGCTGCCTCGGCAGCGGCGCGCGTAGGAAGGGGAAAGCGGGAATCTGGTGCGGCTGGCGGGGATCGAACCCACGACCCTTGGCTTCGGAGGCCAATACTCTATCCACTGAGCTACAGCCGCGTGAGCCGCCGATTGTACCGGCTCGCCGCGTGCGCCCCGCCTGGCTCGGCAGTTCCCGGGGCCTGGGGGCTTTGCAGCAGCGCCATGGACCGCGGCGCATGCTTGCACTACCATTCGGCGATGACCCGCGTCCGCCACCGTGAACCCGTCGCCGCCGCGCACCAAAAAGCCGTGGCGGTGCAGGACGAGGTGCGGCAGGCCAAGGACAACCTGCACGACGCCAACGAGGCGCTCGCGGACACCGTGGTCGACAGCACCCCCACCAAGGAAGACGTGGAGGCCGCGCTCGTGCAGAACCTCCAGGTGGAGGGCCAGCTGCAGGATGCGGTGAAGGAGCTCGAGGTCGTGACCGACCTGCTGAAGGTCGCCGAGCAGGAAAATGCCGCTTACCGCGACCAGGCCGCCGCCGGGCGCCGTTCCGGCGAGGGCATCAAGAGCGTGCTGGCGCACCTGAATCCTCCGCCCGATCGCCGCAATCTCAGTCGCTGAGGGGTTGCGGCCCGTAAGCATGCCGCGGCATGCGGATCGAGAACACGCAGCCGACGCCGGGGATGTCCCGTACGCTCAAGGTCCCTGATTCGGCTTCGACGCTTTGCCTGGCGATGGAGAGGCCGAGGCCCAGGCCGGAGCGGTCCGCGCTGCGCTGGCTGAAGGGGGTGAACATCTCCTCGGCGCTGCCCCTCGGCAGCCCGCCGCACTGGTCGGCGACTTCGATGTGGACGTGGCGATCCGTGGCGAACGCCGCCAGCGTCACGGCCGTGCCTTCCCGCGTGAACTTGAAGGCGTTCTGGACCAGGTTGGCCACCGCGGCCAGCAGCAGCTGGCGATTGCCGCGGATTCCGAGCGACAGGTCGATGTCTTCCACCGACAGATGGCAGCGGCTTGCGCGAGGATCGAGCGCTGCGGCGAGCCTGGCGTCGTCGATGAAGGCGGCGAGCCCGAAGACCTGTTGCTCCGCAACGCCGCCGCGGAGCACGTCGTCGAGCGCTTGCTTGACCAGGTCCGTCATGGCCAGCAGGCTGCGCTTGAGCACGGCGCCGGTGGCGCTGCTCACGGGCATGTTGCTCAGCTCCATGGCGCCGAGCGCCAGCGTCGCGGTGCCGAGCGCGTTGCGCAACTCGTGCACCAGGAAGCCGAGGCGCTGGGTCGAAGCCGCATGCTGTTCCCTGGCCAGGCCGCTTTCACGCAACCGGCTGAATTCGGTGACCGCGTCGGCAATGGCGTTGTCCAGGCAGCGGTTGAGCGTGCGGAAGTCCTCGATCTGGAACGCCGCATCCCGTTCGAACGCAAGCTCGGTGATGGCCTGGCACAGGTCGCCGTAGTCGTGGACCACCTGGTCGACCGAATACCCCAACTCCAGCAACTCCTTGCCGTGCGCCGTGGCGCTGACGCCGATCTCGGACAGCGAATGGGCGTCCCCGCCCGACGCGCCGGAGATCCGCAGGCTTTCCGCCGGCAGGCCGCTCTCCTCGGCCTCGAGGGTGCGGGTCAACTGGTCGAGGAACAGGGGCACGCCGTGCTCCAGCTGTTGGGGGGTGGCGGACCGGCTCTTTCGCTGCGCGACCTTGTGCTTGCACCGGACGATCAGCTCGTCGCGGTTGTGGGTCAGGAATTGATGCATCTGATTTCCAGCATGCACGCGGGTCCCATGCCGGGTCCGTGCGCTGGCGCACCGATGTGCGGCCGATGTGCGTAGGCCGATGCGCTGACCTTGGGGGACGGGTTGTGTGCGGTGAGGGACAGAGTGCGCCAGCGCACCTATACTG
>JAJTCN010000044.1 GCA_021323335.1 Ramlibacter sp. | reverse complement strand
CGACACCATCGCAGGAACCGCAAGCCTCGTGGTGACGCCGGTCGCCGACCTGCCGACCACCTCGAACGTGACGCTCGGCCCGGTGGCGGAAGACAGCGGTGCGCTTCTGATCACGGCAGCGCAACTGCTCGCCAATGCTTCCGACGCCGATGGCACGCCGCTGACGGTCGCCGCGGTGACGATCGCCTCGGGCAGCGGTACGCTCGTCAACAATGGCGACGGCACCTGGACTTTCACGCCGGCAGCCAACTTCAATGGCACGGTCGTTTTCAACTACAACGTCCGCTCCGGCGGCGACATCGTCGCCGGGACGGCGACCCTGCAAGTGACCCCGGTTGCCGACCTTCCGACGACCTCCGACGTGACGCTCGATCCGGTGGCCGAGGACAGCGGCGCGGTGCTGATCACCACGGCACAACTGCTGGGCAACGCCACCGATGCGGACGGCACGGCGCTGAGGCTCTCCGGAGTGACGATCACCAGCGGCGCAGGCAGCGGCACGCTCACCGACAACGGCAACGGCACCTGGACTTTCACGCCGGCCGCGAACTTCAACGGCACCGTCACCTTCGGCTATGCCATCACCTCGGGCGGTGACGCCATCGCGGGAACGGCAAGCCTGCACGTCGCGCCGGTGGACGATGCGCCGGTCGCGCTGGACGACGAGCTCCAGGGCGTCGAAGACACGGGGACCACCTGGTCGGCGGCCGACCTGCTGGGCAACGACCGCGACGTGGACGGCGACGCGTTGACCATCTCCAGCATCGCCGGCGCCACCGGCGGAACCGCGGTGCTGAATGCCGATGGCACCGTCACTTTCGTGCCCGATGCCGACTTCAACGGCGATGCGACCTTCACGTACACGGTGGGCGACGGGACCACCCGCTCGCAAACGGCGACCGTGACGGTGCATGTCGCGCCCGTCGCGGATGCACCTGTCCTGGCGGGCGATCCCGACGTGGCGGTGCTGGAGGAAGAAACCAGCGTCACGGTGATCGGCGCCACGGACGTGGACGGCCCGGGGGAGACGCTGCGCTTTTCGATCGCGGGTGGCGCCGACGCCGGCAGTTTCGTGATCGACGCGGTCACGGGGCAGCTGGTGTTCCGTGCCGCGACGGACTACGAGTCCCCGGGAGACGCCGACGGCGACAACGTCTACACCGTGGCCGTGCAGGTGAGCGATGGTGTGCTGACCACGACGCAGACCTTCACCGTGCGCGTGCAGGACGTCGTGGAAGCGCCGCCGCCGCCGCCACCACCGCCGCCTCCTCCGCCTCCGCCTCCGCCGCCGCCGCCGGAACCGCCGCCACCGCCGCCGCCGCCCCCACCGCCGCCGCCCGTGCAGCCGCCCGCGCTGCCGCCCGGCACGCCGCCGGTGGTGGTCGGCGACCCGCCCGTGGACAGCCCGGTCCTGCCGCCGGCGCCGCCGCCGACGGTGTCCGTCTCCGCCTTGACCGTGCCCGGCGGCGGCGTGTCGCAAGTGCTGCGGGCCGTGGTGTTCGACCGCGACGGAGCCTTGCTGGCCAGCGTGGATGCCCCGGACCTGTCGGTGTCGGGCTTCGGTGTCGCGGCGCGCGCGGAGGGCAGCCAGATGGATGACCTGCAGCGGTCGCTGCGTTCCGGCGCCTTTGCCGACAACCTCAACCGGCTGCGCGAGGAAGTGCGCGAGAACGTTTCGCTCGAACAGTCGTTCACCGTCTCGGTCGCTGGCGTGTCGCTGGGCCTGTCGCTGGTGTATGTGCTGTGGTTGATCCGGGGGGGCGTGCTGATGGGAAGCTACCTGTCCGCGCTGCCTGCCTGGCGCATCCTGGACCCGCTGCCCGTGCTGGCGCGGCGCGGTGACGACGAGGAAGAGGACGAGGAAGTCGTGCAAGGCGCCGAGGACACCGGTCGCAACGTGCTGCGGGGATTCGGATGAAGCTGATCGGCACCCGCACGTACATCGCCCTCGGGCTGGTCTCGCTGGTCAGCACCACCTTGCTGGCCGCCTCCTTCCTCGGCCTGGTGCCGGACCGCATCGGCGCCGAGCGGGAAGGGCGCGTCGCCCTGGCGGAGTCGCTGGCGGCAGGCAGCACGGCGATCCTGGCCACCTCCGACCCGCGCCCGCTGGAGGACATGTACCGCTTCGTGCAGAAGCGCAATGACGCGCTGCGGTCGATCGGCCTGCGGTCCAGGGACGGACGGCTGGTGGTGACGGCGGGGGAGCACGCGCGCAACTGGATGCCGATGGACAGCGAGGGCGCGCGGGACGCGCAGATCCAGGTCAACCTGCTGGCGGGCGGCCAGCCTTGGGGCCAGCTCGAAATGCGCTTCGATCCCCTCACGCGTCCGGGCTTGGCCGGCATCGTGGCCACGCCGCTGGTGCTGCTGCTGGCTTTCTGCGCGACCTTGTCCTTCCTGGGATTCCACGTCTACCTCTCGCGGGTGCTGCGGCACCTGGACCCGGCGAAGGCGATTCCGGGACGGGTGCGGTCCGCGCTGGACTCGCTGGCGGGCGGCTTGCTGGTGATCGACCAGAAGCAGCAGGTGGTGCTGGCCAACGAGGCGTTCGTCAAGCTGCTGGGCCGGACCAACGAGCAGCTGGTCGGCACCTCCGTCTCCACCATCGCCTGGCTCGACGACGCGGGCCAGCCGCTGCCCGCGGAGGCCGCGCCCTGGGCCGCGGCGCTGCGCTCCGGCGGCATCCAGCGCAACGAGCGCCTGCGCCTGCATGCGGCGGACGGGCGCGACCGCAGCTTCATCGTCAACTGCTCGCCGGTGCTGGGCGCCGGCACGCGGCCCGGCGGGGTGCTGATCAGCCTGGAAGACATCACCCTGCTGGAAGAAAGCCGCGTCGAGTTGCGTTCGGCGAAGGACGAAGCCGAAGCGGCGAACCGCGCGAAGAGCGAGTTCCTGGCCAACATGAGCCACGAGATCCGCACCCCGATGAACGCCATCCTCGGCTTCACGGAGCTGCTGCGCCGCGGCTTCGGCAAGAGCGAACGCGAGTCCTCCCGCTACCTCGACACCATCCACCAGAGCGGCAAGCACCTGCTGGGGCTGATCAACGACATCCTGGACCTCTCGAAGGTGGAAGCCGGCCAGCTGACGGTGGAGAAGATCGCCTGCGCGCCGCACGCCGTGATCCAGGGCGCGCTGTCGGAACTGGGAATCAAGGCCCAGGAGAAAGGGATCCGCCTGTCGATGCGCCTGCTGACGCCGGTGCCGGAGCGCGTGCAGTCCGACCCGGCGCGTTTGCGCCAGGTGGTGCTCAACCTCCTGAGCAACGCCGTGAAGTTCACCGACAAGGGCGGCGTGGAGGTGGTGCTGGCCTGCTCCGGCACGGCGTATACGGTGGAGGTCAACGACACCGGCATCGGCATGGAACCGTCCAACGTGGAGTCGATGTTCGACCCGTTCACCCAGGCCGATGCTTCCATCACCCGCCGCTTCGGCGGCACCGGCCTCGGCCTGGCCATCAGCCGGCGGCTGGCACGCGCGCTCGGCGGCGACCTGGTGGGCACCAGCCAGCCCGGCGTCGGCACGACCATGATCTTCACCTTCGCCACCGGCCCGCTGGACGGCGTGCGCATGCTGGACGCCGGCCAGCTGGCCGCGCCGCAAGCCGTCGAGACCAGCCTGCGCCGCACGCGTTGGCGCATCCCGCCGGCGCGCGTGCTGGTGGTGGACGACGGCGCCGAGAACCGCGAGCTGCTGTCGCTGGTGCTGGCGGAAAACGGGTTGTGGGTGGAGGAAGCCGCGGACGGCCAGCAGGCGCTGGACAAGCTGGCCGCCGGCAGCTTCGACCTGGTGCTGATGGACATGCAGATGCCGGTGATGGACGGCTATGCCGCCACCCAGGCGCTGCGGCGCCGGGGCGACAAGGTTCCGGTGGTCGCGCTGACGGCGCACGCCATGAAGGGCTACGAAGAGGACGTGCTGCAGGCAGGCTGCACGGCCTACCTGACCAAGCCGGTGGACATCGACATCCTGCTGCAGCAGGTGGCGCTGCTGCTCGGCGGCACCGTCGAGGAGACGCGGCCGGCGGACCTCATGCCCTCGGTCTTCTCGGACCTGCGCGACGAAGCGCCCGCCGAAGGACCGATCCGTTCCCGCTTCGCCTCCAATGCCAAGCTGGTGCCGATCGTGCGCAAGTTCGCCGCCCGGCTGGACGAGCAGCTCGAACAGGCGCGCAATGCCTTGCGCGGCGGGGATCTCGCCGAAGTGGAGCGCCTCGCCCACTGGCTGGCCGGTGCCGCCGGAACGGTGGGCTACGATGCCTTCACGGCGCCGGCGCGCGAACTCGAGGCGACGGCCAAGGCGAATGACGCGGCGGCGGTCGAGGTGGTGCTGCAACGCCTGTTCCAGATGGCCGGGCAACTCGAATTGCCGGAGGTGGCGACGCAATGAAGGAAGGACACCCCATGGAAGGGGACTCGATCTCGACCCAGCCGACCGTGTTCGCGCCCGGCGAGGACAGGCTGTCGGAGCAGGAGCTGCGGGCGCTGTCGCCCCAGGAGCTGATCTGGCGCAACCGCACGGTGGCGGCGTTGTCGGAAGCGTTGATCATGATGGTCGACGACGAGATGCTGAACATCGAGATGACCCAGGCCTTCCTGACGGAAGCAGGGTACAAGCAGTTCGTGCAGACCGACAAGCCGGAGCAGGCCATCGTGATGATGCGCCGCGAGATGCCGGGCGTGCTGCTCCTGGACCTGAGCATGCCCAAGGTGAGCGGCCTGGACATCCTGGCGTCGATGCGCGAGGACCCGTTGCTGCGGCATGTCCCGGTGATCGTGCTCACCAGCAGCACCGATCCGCAGGTGAAGCTCAAGGCGCTCGCGCTCGGGGCGATGGATTTCCTGTCGAAGCCTGTGGACCCCAGCGAACTCGGGCTGCGCATCCGCAACACCCTGGCCGCCAGCGCCTACCGGGAATACCTCGGCCAGCACGACGCCCTGACCGGGCTGCCCAACAAGCTGTGCTATCGCAAGGTTGCCGCGGAGGTGCTGGCGCAAGCCCGCGCCACCGGCGCCAGCGGGGCCTTCCTGCACATCGGCGTGGACGGCCTCGGGCGCATCAACGACGCCCTCGGACGGGTGGTCGGGGACCAGATGCTGCAACGCGTGGCCAAGCGGCTGGCCAGCTGCGTGCAGACGGAGGCGCAGGGCGAGCTCTCCTCGGAACACCACAACCCCACGCTGTTCCGCTTCGACGGCGACGAGTTCGCCGTGATCATCCCCTCCATGGACGGCGTGCACAGCGCGGCCGCGTTCATGAGCAAGGTGCTGGAGGACGCGACGGCCAGCTTCCACCGCAGCGGCTCGCCCGAGGTCATCGTCACGTGCAGCGTCGGCGTATCGGTGTTCCCTTCGGACGGCATGGACGCGGAGGTCCTCACGCGCAATGCGGGCCTGGCCCTGCGCCATGCCAAGCAGGCGGGGCCGCACCGCTACGAGTTCTTCTCGCCCCAGTTCAACGAACAGGCCTTGAGCCGGCTGGACCTGGGCGCGGAACTGCGCCACGCGCTCGGCCGCGACGAGATCGAACTGCTGTACGAACCGCGCGTCGAGCTCGCCGGCGGCCGGCTGGTCGGCGCGCAGACCGTGGTCCGCTGGCGGCACGCTTCCGGCCGGGTGATCGAAGGCGACGAACTGATGGACCTGGCGGGCACGTCGGAGATGGACGTCGCGCTGATGGAATGGGTGTTCGACCAGTTGCGCAAGAACATGAAGACGTGGGCCGCCGCCGGGCTGCAGGCCGTGCCCATGGGCGTGAAGGCGTCCATGGCCAACCTGCACCCGCGCGACCTGAGCCACCTGGTGAACGCGGTCCTGGCGGGCGGCGTCGAGCCGCGCCACCTGACGCTGGAACTGCAGCAGGTCGCGGCGCTGGAGAACCTGCCGTCCAGGGATACGGCGGCCATCGCGGCGCTGCGCAAGAAGGGCGTGCGCGTTTCGATGGACCGGTTCGGCCGCTCTGCGGCCGCCATCCACCTGCGCAAGCTTGCCTTCGACGAGATCAAGGTGGACGAGAGCTTCATCCGCGACATGGACGGGGACGCGGTGTCGCAGGCCATCGTGCTCGGCATGGGGGACCTCGCGCGGCGGCTGAAGCTGAACTGCGTCGCTCCGGGCATCACCACCCCCCCGCAGCTGGCGTTCCTGAAGAAGAACGGCTGGGACCAGGGACAAGGCCCGCTGTTCGGCGCGCGGGAGAACGGGCTGGCGTTCGCGGCGCGCTGGCTGACGCGATCCGGCAAGCCCCTGCGCGTGCCGGTGCCGGGCGACCCCGCCTGAGCTGCCGCGGGCGCCTAGTGGAATCCACGGGGCAGCGCGGCCGGGCCGGGGCGTAGACTGGGCCGCGGCCCCTTGGGCCAGCAGTCCAGAGGAGGCCCGTCCTTGCAGCCGACGAACATCGCCGATCCGGCGTACTTCCACAAGGTGGTGGATTGCCAGTGGGCTTGCCCCGCGCACACCCCCGTCCCCGAATACATCCGCATGATCGCGCAGGGCCGCTACGGCGACGCCTACATGGTCAACTGGGTGTCCAACGTCTTCCCAGGCATCCTCGGGCGCACTTGCGACCGGCCTTGCGAACCCGCCTGCCGGCGCGGCCGGGTGGAAGAGAGCAATACGGGGGCGCCGGAACCTGTGGCCATCTGCCGCCTGAAACGCGTGGCGGCGGACCACAAGGAGGACGTGCGCAGCCGCATGCCAGGCGTCGCGCCGCGCAACGGCCGCCGCATCGCCTGTGTCGGCGCCGGGCCCGCCTCGCTCACGGTCGCCCGCGACTTGGCCCCGCTGGGCTACGAGGTCACCGTGTTCGAGGGCGAGCAGAAGGCCGGCGGCTTCATGCGCACGCAGATTCCGCACTTCCGCCTGCCAGAGGAGGTGATCGACGAGGAAACCGGCTACGTGCTGGACCTCGGCGTGAACTTCGTCGCCGGCCGGGCCATCACCTCGATGAAGGCGCTCCTGGCCGAGGGCTACGACGCCATCTTCGTCGGCTGCGGCGCGCCGCGCGGGCGCGACCTCGACCTGCCGGGGCGGCGCGAAGCCGCGGCGCAGATCCACGTGGGCATCGACTGGCTCGCTTCCGTCTCCTTCGGCCACATCACGGAGATCGGCCAGCGCGTGATCGTGCTGGGCGGGGGCAACACGGCGATGGACTGCTGCCGCTCGGCACGCCGGCTCGGCGGCACGGACGTCAAGGTCATCGTGCGCAGCGGCTTCGACGAGATGAAGGCCTCGCCCTGGGAGAAGGAGGATGCCATGCATGAAGGCATCCCCATCATCAACTTCCACGTGCCCAGGGCCTTCGTGCACGAGGCGGGACGGCTGACCGGCATGACCTTCGAGGTGGTGCGGGCGGAATACGACGGGCAAGGCCGGCGCAACCTGGTGCCCACCGGCGAGCCGGATGCGTTCTTCCCCTGCGACGCCGTGCTCATCGCAGTTGGCCAGGAGAACTCCTTCCCCTGGATCGAGCGCGACTCCGGCATCGCCTTCGACCGCTGGGGCCTGCCGCATCTCGACAAGCGCACCCACCAGTCGAGCGTGCCCAACGTCTTCTTCGGCGGCGATGCGGCCTTCGGTCCCAAGAACATCATCACGGCGGTGGCCCACGGCCACGAGGCGGCCGTGTCGATCGACCTCCTGCTGGAGGGCCAGGACCCGCGGGCGCGGCCCGGCCCGATCGTCAACCTGATGTCGCAGAAGATGGGCATCCACGAGTGGAGCTACGACAACGCCACGTCCCTGGACAACCGCTACAAGGTGCCGTGGGCCAAGGCGGAGATGGCGCTGGCCAGCATCCGGGTCGAGGTGGAGCTGGGCTTCGACGCCGCCACCGCCTTCAACGAAGCGCAGCGCTGCCTCAATTGCGACGTGCAGACGGTGTTCAACCAGTCGACCTGCATCGAGTGCGACGCCTGCGTCGACATCTGCCCGATGGACTGCATCTCCTTCACCGGCGACGGCGATGAGCCCGACCTGCGCCAGCGCCTGAAGGCGCCGGCGCTGAACCTGGCGCAGGACCTGTACGTGTCGGGGCCGCTGAAGACCGGGCGCGTGATGGTGAAGGACGAGGACGTCTGCCTGCACTGCGGCCTGTGCGCGGAACGCTGCCCCACCGGCGCCTGGGACATGCAGAAGTTCCTGTTCAAGACGGCGGTGGCGGGCCTGGGCAGGCCGCAACGCGCGCGGCAGGAGGCCACGGTATGAGCCGGATCGAAGCGGTCAACGATTTCGTCATCAAGTTCGCCAACGTCAACGGCTCGGGCTCCGCCTCGGCCAACGAACTGTTCGCCAAGGCCATCCTGCGCATGGGCGTGCCGGTCAGCCCGCGCAACATCTTCCCCAGCAACATCCAGGGCTTGCCGACCTGGTACGAGGTGCGCGTCAGCGAGCAGGGCTGGCAGGGCCGGCGCGGCGGCGTGGACATGATGGTCGCGATGAATCCGCAGACCTGGGACGCCGACGTGGCCGAGCTGTCGCCCGGCGGCTATCTCTTCTACGACAACACCCGCGCCTTGCCGCCTGCGGCCTTCCGCGCCGACATCAACGTCATCGGCATGCCGCTGACGGAGATCTGCAACGCCGTCTATTCCGACCCGCGCCAGCGCCAGCTGTTCAAGAACATCGTGTACGTGGGCGCCCTGTCGGTGCTGCTGGAAATCGACGCGGCCGAGATCGAGAAGCTGTTCGGCGAACAGTACAAGGGCAAGGAGAAGTTGCTGGCCTCCAACGTGCAGGCGCTGCAGCTCGGCCGCGAGTTCGCGCACGAGCATCTCCAGTGGCCGCTGGGCATCCGCGTGCGCAAGGCGGACCGCGTGGGCGACCAGATCTTCGTGGACGGCAACAGCGCCGCGGCGCTGGGCTGCGTGTACGGCGGCGCCACCGTGGCGGCGTGGTATCCGATCACGCCGTCGTCCTCGGTGGCGGAGGCCTTCGAGCGCTACTGCGGCAAGCTGCGCGTCGATCCGGACACCGGCCAGCACCGCTACGCCATCGTCCAGGCGGAGGACGAGATCGCCTCCATCGGCATGGTGGTGGGCGCCGGCTGGAACGGCGCGCGGGCGTTCACGGCCACCTCCGGGCCCGGCGTGTCCCTGATGACGGAGTTCATCGGCCTGGCCTACTTCGCCGAGATCCCGGTGACCATCATCGACGTCCAGCGCGGCGGCCCCTCCACCGGGATGCCCACGCGCACGCAGCAGGCCGACGTGCTGGCCTGCGCCTATGCCTCGCACGGGGACACCAAGCACGTGCTGCTGTTCCCGGAAGACCCGCACGAATGCTTCGAGCACGCCGCCCGCGCGCTCGACCTGGCGGAGCGCCTGCAGACGCCGGTGTTCGTGATGACGGACCTGGACATCGGCATGAACCAGCGCCTGTGCCGCCCGTTCGCCTGGGAGGAGGGCGCGCAGTACGACCGCGGCAAGGTGATGAGCGCCGCGGAGCTGGAGGCCGGCCGCGACTTCGGCCGCTACAAGGACGTGGACGGCGACGGCATCCCCTGGCGGACGCTGCCCGGCACGCACCCGACCAAGGGCTCCTACTTCACGCGCGGCACCACCCGCGACCCGTATGCGCGCTACTCCGAGCGCGGCCCGGACTACGTGTACAACATGGAGAGGCTGCTGCGCAAGTTCGAGACGGCGGCGGCGCTGGTGCCGCAGCCGGTGGTCCAGCGCGCCGCCGCCGAAACGCCCCTGGGCGTGATCTACTTCGGCTCCACCAGCCCGGCCATGCAGGAAGCGCTGGAGGTGCTGGCGGCGCAGGGCATCCACCTGGACGCCATGCGGCTGCGGGCCTTTCCCTTCCCGGCCAGCGTGGCGGACTTCATCGCGAGGCACGAGCGCGTCTTCGTGGTGGAGCAGAACCGCGACGCCCAGATGCGCAGCCTGCTCGTCAACGAGCTCGACATCGCGCCGCAGCAGCTGGTGAAGGTGCTGCACTACGACGGCACGCCGATCACGGCGCGCTTCATCACCCAGGCCATCACCGCGCACGCGCAGGCGCAGCGGGAGAAAGTGCAATGACCTACATCGCCAAGCCGCCGCTGCACCATCCCTCGCTGGAGAAGAACCGGGTGGGCTATACCCGGCGCGACTACGAGGGCAAGATCTCGACCCTCTGCGCGGGCTGCGGGCACGACTCGATCTCCGCGGCGATCATCCAGGCCTGCTGGGAGCTGGACATCGAGCCGCACCGCGTGGCCAAGCTGTCGGGCATCGGCTGCAGCTCCAAGACCCCGGACTACTTCCTCGGCGCGTCGCACGGCTTCAACACCGTGCACGGGCGCATGCCCTCGGTGCTCACCGGCGCCAACCTGGCCAACCGCGACCTGCTGTACCTCGGCGTCTCCGGCGACGGCGACTCCGCCTCGATCGGCCTCGGCCAGTTCGCCCACGCCATGCGGCGCGGGGTGCGGATGGCGTACATCGTCGAGAACAATGGCGTGTATGGCCTGACCAAGGGCCAGTTCTCCGCCACCGCCGACAGCGGCAGCAAGAGCAAGAAGGGCGTGATCAACAGCGACAGCCCGGTGGACCTGGTCGCGATGGCGCTGCAGCTCGGCGCCACCTACGTCGCCCGCAGCTTCTCCGGCAGCAAGGAGCAGCTGGTGCCGCTGATCAAGGGCGCCATGTCACACGGCGGCGCGGCCTTCATCGACGTCATCAGTCCCTGCGTGGCGTTCAACAACCATCCGGGCAGCACCAAGAGCTACGACTACATCCGCGAGCACAACGAATCGGTCAGCCGCATCGACTTCATCACGCAGCGCGACGAGATCACCGCCCAGGCGCCGCCCGGGCAGGTGGTGGACGTGCGCCAGCACGACGGCTCGCTGCTGCGCCTGCGCACCCTGCATGCGGACTACGACCCCACGGACCGGCACGCCGCCATGGCCTTCATGCAGGCCCACCAGGCCCGCGGGGAAGTGGTGACCGGGCTGCTGTACGTCGACCCGCTCGCCACCGACCTGCACACCGCGCTGAACACGACCGCTCGTCCGCTCAATGCGCTGGAGGCGCCGGCGCTCTGTCCAGGACCGGCCGTTTTGGCGAAGATCAACCACTCGCTGCGCTAGCGGGGAGCGGAGAGTCCCATGGCCGAACGCACCGTCTTCCAGTCCATCCCCAAGAAGCACGTGCTGAGCCTCGGGCCGCAGCACAACGTGTGGGAGGCCGCGTGCGCGATGACGCGGGCCAACTGCGGCAGCATCCTGGTGATGGAGCCGCCGGACCGCCTGCTCGGCATCGTCACCGAGCGCGACCTGATGACCCGTGTGCTGGCCAAGGCGCTGGAACCGAAGCAGACCACGCTGGCGCAGGTGATGACGCCCAACCCGCAGTGCGTACCGCCGGAAACGCGCGTGTCCGACGCGGTGCTGATCATGATCGAGCGCGGCTTCCGCCACCTGCCGGTGGTGGGCCCGGACCGCAAGATCCTGGGCGTGTTCTCGGTGCGCGACGCGCTGCCGCGCGAGATCGGCACGGCGCTCAGCCAGGCCGAGTTCAACGAGCAGGTGAACGACGCGTTGGGTTAGGCCGCGTCGCGTTTCCCCCGCGCGCGGGCCAGCGCCGCCTCGATCACGGCTTTCTTCCGCGCGAGCTCCGCGCCCTCGGCGCCATGCGTCAGCGCCGGCAGGTCGGCCAGCTTGGCGCGCGCCTTCTGTTCCATCCGCTGGTCGTGGTCGGCTGCTTCCCGCAGCTTGCGCGCCTGGCGCAGCTCGTAGCGCGCCAGCGCCTCGTCGGCCTGGGCCTGCGACCAGGCGTTCCAGCCGGTGCGCTCGCCCGTGACGTTCTCCAGCGAGATGCAATCAACGGGACAGACCGGCACGCACAGCTCGCAGCCGGTGCAGTACGGCTCGATGACGGTGTGCATCCGCTTGTTGCCGCCGAGGATGGCGTCGGTGGGGCAGGCGTCGAGGCACAGGGTGCAGCCGATGCACCAGGCCTCGTCGATCACCGCCATGTGCCGCGGGCCTTCGACGCCGTTGTCCGGGTTCAGCGCGGGCGGCGGCCGCCCCGTGATCCCGGCCAGCCGCACGATGCCGCGCGCGCCGCCCGGCGGGCACTGGTTGATGTCGGCTTCCCCCGCGGCCATGGCCTGCGCGTACCCGGCGCAGTCCGGGTAGCCGCAGCGCGTGCACTGGGTCTGGGGCAGGGCGGCGTGCAGCCGCGCCGCCAGCGGCGTCACTTGCGGCGCGCGCGCGCCTCGACCGTGGTGCGCGCCTTCACCGGGGACTTGCGGGCGGCAGCCGTCACGGCCTTGCGCGCCGGCGCCTTGCGGCCGCCAGCGGAGCCGGCTTCGTTGTGCTGCAGGATGAAGTCCCGCACCTGCGGGTAGACCACCTCGCGCCAGCGCCGGCCGCTGAAGATGCCGTAGTGGCCCGCGCTCTTGACTTCCAGGTGCTTCTGGCGCGCCTTCGGCACGTTGAAGCACAGGCTGTGGGCCGCTTCGGTCTGGCCGGAGCCGGAGATGTCGTCGAGTTCGCCCTCGATGGTGAAGTGCGCGGTGGTGGTGATGTCCTCCGGGCGCACGCGTTCGAGCTCGCCCTCGGGGCTGATCACGTCCCACGTGCCGTTGACGAGCTGGAACTCCTGGAACACCACGCGGATGGTTTCCAGGTAGTAGTCGGCATCCATGTCGAGCACCGCGTTGTACTCGTCGTAGAACTTGCGGTGGGCCTCGGCGTTGGTGTCGTCACCGGCGATCAGGTGCTTGAAGTAGTCGTAGTGGCTGGACAGGTGCCGGTCCGGGTTCATCGCGACGAAGCCCGAGTGCTGCAGGAAGCCGGGGTAGACGCGGCGGCCGGCGCCCGGGAAGTTGGTCGGCACGCGGTAGATCACGTTCGACTCGAACCACTCGAAGCTCTTGTTCATCGCCAGGTTGTTGACGGCGGTGGGCGACTTGCGGGCGTCGATGGGACCGCCCATCATGGTCATCGTCAGGGGCGTCTTCTCGCCGCGGCTCGCCATGAGCGACACCGCCGCCAGCACCGGCACGGTCGGCTGGCACACGCTGATCACGTGGCAGTTGCCGTATTCGCCCTGCAGGTGGCGGATGAATTCCTGCACGTAGTTGACGTAGTCGTCCAGGTGGAACTCGCCTTGCTCCAGCGGGACGATCCGGGCGTTGCGCCAGTCGGTGATGTAGACCTTGTGGTCACGCAGCATGGTGCGCACCGTGTCGCGCAGCAACGTCGCGTAGTGGCCGGACAGGGGGGCCACGATCAGCACGGCGGGTTGCTCCTTCAGCCGGCCCAGCGTCTGCGGGTCGTCCGAGAAGCGCTTGAAGCGGCGCAGTTCGCAGAAGGGCTTGTCGATCTCGACGCGTTCGTGGATGGCGACGTCCACGCCTTCCACGTTGACGGTCTTGATGCCGAACTCGGGCTTCTCGTAGTCCTTGCCGAGGCGGTACATCAGGTCGTAGCCCGCGGAGATGCGCTGGGCCAGCGGATGCTGGCCGAACGGCGAGAGCGGATTGCTGTAGAGCTTGGACGCCGCCTGCGCGAAATCGGCGAACGGCTCCATGAGGGAGCGTTGCGCTTCGTAGATCTGGTAGAGCATGGACGGATTCCGGGTTGTTGCAGTGCAATATATCAGGGCGGGGCGTCCCGTGGACAAGGTGTTACTACGGATGAGTCACCGGCACGACTTGGCGTCAGCCTGGCCCAACGTTGCGCTCCCGTTGACCGGCATCAAGCGCCGCCGGGCGGCTGGGTGCCACCATGGCGCTGAAGGACACCTCGCAATGCACCCATTACCGCATCACTACCGCGCGCAGGCCCAGGGGGCCGCTACCGGCGACGTCACGGTCGTCGCACCGGGGCTGCCGCCCATCGCGACGCAGCCGCCGCCGGAATTCGACGGGCCCGAAGGCTTCTGGTCGCCGGAGACGCTGCTGCTCGCGTCCATCGCCGACTGCTACATCCTCTCGCTGCGGGCCGTCGCCCGCGCGTCGAAGCTGGAATGGATCTCGCTGCAGGTCGACGTGGCGGGCGTCCTGGACAAGGTGGACGGCGTGACGCGGTTCACCCGCTTCACCGTGACCCCGCGCCTGCTGCTGCCCGCCGGCACCCAGGAGAGCACGGCCCTGAACGTGCTGAAGAAGGCCAAGTCCGTCTGCCTGGTCACCAATTCACTCCACGCCGAATGCGAGCTCGCACCGGCGCTGGAGTTCGCGCCTCAGCCCACGACCTTGGCGATCGATTCGGTGACGTAGTCCAGGTTCTTCGTGTTCAGCGCGGCCACGCAGATGCGGCCGGTGTCGATGCCGTAGACGCCGAACTCGTCGCGCAGGCGCACCATCTGCTCCCTGGTCAGGCCGGAATAGCTGAACATGCCGACCTGCTGCGTGATGAAGCCGAAGTCGCGCTGCACGCCCTTTTCCTTGAGCTTGGCGACCAGGGCGGTGCGCATCTGCTTGATGCGCACCCGCATCGCGGCCAGTTCCTGCTCCCACAGTGCGCGCAGTTCCGGCGTGTTGAGGATGGTCGCGGCGATCTGGCCGCCGTGCGTCGGCGGGTTGCTGTAGTTGGTGCGGATCACCAGCTTGAGCTGCGACAGCACGCGCGCCGCCTCTTCCTTGCTCGCGCACAGCACCGACAGGGCGCCCACGCGCTCGCCGTACAGGCTCAGGCTCTTGGAAAAAGAGGTGGAGACGAAGAAGTCTTCGCCGGAGGCCACGAACTTCTGCACCGCCAGGCCGTCCTCGGCGATGCCCTGGCCGAAGCCCTGGTAGGCCATGTCGAGGAAGGCCACCAGCTTGCGGTTCTTCACCGCCGCGACCACCTGGTCCCACTGCGCGGGCGCCAGGTCGTAGCCGGTCGGGTTGTGGCAGCAGGCGTGCAGCACGACGATAGTGCCGGCCTCGGCGGTGTTCAGCGCCGTCAGCATGCCGTCGAAGTCGATGCCGCGCTTGCCGGCGTCGTAATAGGGATAGCTCTCCACCTGGAACCCGGCCTGCGTGAAGATGCCGCGATGGTTTTCCCAGCTCGGGTCGCTGATCAGCACCTTGGCCTTGGGGTTCAGCTTCTTCAGGAAGTCGGCGCCGATGCGCAGGCCGCCCGTGCCGCCCAGCGCCTGGGCGGTGGCGACGCGGCCGCTCTTGACCGGCTCGGAGTCGGCCCCAAATACCAGGCTCTTGATGGCGGCGTCGTACGCGGCGATGCCGTCGATGGGCAGGTAGCCGCGCGACGCGTGGGCCGCCATCATCTTCTCTTCGGCTTTCTGCACGCATTCCAGCAGCGGGAGCTTGCCGTTGTCGTCGTAATACACCCCCACGCCGAGGTTCACCTTCTTCGGATTGGTGTCGGCGACGAACTGCTCGGTCAGGCCCAGGATGGGGTCGCGGGGCGCCATTTCGACGGCGTTGAAGAGAGACATGGGGTTCCTTGGATGCGGTGGCACGATCGCCCGGCCTGTTGTACGCTGGCCGGCTTGGCCGCAATTTTATAGGCCGAACTAGAGACTTACCCGAATGAGCGCAATACCCGAGGCCACGGAGGCCCAGCAGGAAGAGAAAAAGGGCGAGTTCCTCACGTTTCCGGACTCCCCGTTCGAGCTGTTCATGCCGTACCCGCCGGCCGGCGACCAGCCGCAGGCCATCGAAAAGCTGGTGGAAGGCGTGCGCGATGGCGAGGTGTTCCAGACGCTGCTGGGGGTCACCGGCTCCGGCAAGACCTTCACCATGGCCAACGTCATCGCCCGCCTCGGGCGCCCGGCGATCGTGTTCGCGCCGAACAAGACGCTGGCCGCGCAGCTGTACTCCGAATTCCGCGAGTTCTTCCCGAAGAACGCGGTGGAGTACTTCGTCAGCTACTACGACTACTACCAGCCGGAAGCCTACGTCCCGCAGCGCGACCTGTTCATCGAGAAGGACAGCTCGATCAACGAGCACATCGAGCAGATGCGGCTGTCGGCCACCAAGAGCGTGCTGGAGCGGCGCGACACGGTGATCGTGGCCACTGTCTCGGCGATCTACGGCATCGGCGCCCCGGAGGACTATACGCAGATGCGCTTCATCCTGCGGGTGGGCGACAAGATCGGCCAGCGCGACGTGATCGGGCAGCTGATCCGCATGCAGTACAACCGCAACGAGCAGGACTTCGCCCGCGGCACCTTCCGCGTGCGGGGCGACACCATCGACATCTTCCCGGCGGAACACTCGGAGCTGGCGATCCGCATCGAGCTGTTCGACGACGAGGTCGAGACCCTGCAGCTCTTCGACCCGCTCACCGGCCGCATCCGGCAGAAGGTGCCGCGTTTCACGGTGTACCCGTCCAGCCACTACGTGACGCCGCGGGAAAAGGTGGTCGGCGCGGTGGAATCGATCAAGCAGGAGCTCAGGGAGCGCCTGGACTTCTTCGTCAAGGAAGGCAAGCTGGTGGAGGCGCAGCGGCTGGAGCAGCGCACCCGCTTCGACCTGGAAATGCTCGCCGAACTCGGGCACTGCAAGGGCATCGAGAACTACACGCGCCACCTCTCCGGCGCGCCTCCGGGCGCACCGCCGTCCACGCTGACGGACTACCTGCCCAAGGACGCCCTGATGTTCCTGGACGAGAGCCACCAGATGATCGGCCAGCTCAATGGCATGTACGCCGGCGACCGGGCGCGCAAGGAGACGCTGGTGGAGTACGGCTTCCGCCTGCCCTCGGCCATGGACAACCGGCCGCTGAAGTTCGCGGAGTTCGAGACGCGCATGCGGCAGGTGATCTTCGTCTCGGCCACGCCCGCCGATTACGAGAAGACGCACTCCGGCCAGGTGGTGGAGCAGCTGGTGCGCCCCACCGGCCTGATCGACCCGGAGATCGAGGTGCGGCCGGCCACCCACCAGGTGGACGACGTGCTGCAGGAGATCCGCCTGCGGGTCGACAAGCACGAGCGCGTGCTGATCACCACGCTGACCAAGCGCATGGCGGAGCAGCTCACCGACTACCTCAGCGACAACGGCGTCAAGGTCCGCTACCTGCACAGCGACGTCGACACGGTGGAGCGGGTGGAGATCATCCGCGACCTGCGGCTGGGCCAGTTCGACGTGCTGGTGGGCATCAACCTGCTGCGCGAAGGCCTGGACATTCCCGAGGTGTCGCTGGTGGCGATCCTGGACGCCGACAAGGAAGGCTTCCTGCGCGCCGAGCGCTCGCTGATCCAGACCATCGGCCGGGCCGCCCGCAACCTGAACGGCAAGGCCATCCTGTACGGCGACCGGGTGACCGACTCCATGAAGAAGGCCATCGACGAAACCGAGCGCCGGCGCGCCCGGCAGGTGGCGCACAACACCGCGCACGGCATCACGCCGCGCAGCATCCAGAAGCAGATCCGCGACATGATCGACGGCGTCTACAGCGAGAAGGCGAGCAAGGAGAAGGAGAAGCAGGAACTGCAGCGCGCGATGGTCGAGGACATGACCGAGAAGGACATCTCCAAGCGCATCAAGCAGATGGAAAAGCAGATGCTGGAACACGCCCGCAACCTGGAGTTCGAGAAGGCGGCCCGCGTGCGCGACCAGCTGGCCATGCTCAAGGAGCAGGCCTTCGGCGCGGTCGTCCACGACAACGTGGTGCCCATCGACGCCGGCAAGAAGAAGGGCTGAGGCGTGGCGCGCAGGTACTCGGTCCTGATGGTCTGCACCGGCAACATCTGCCGCAGCCCCACCGCCGAGGGCGTGCTGCGGCATCGCTTGCGCGAAGCCGGCCTGGCCGACCGCGTGCACGTCGACTCGGCCGGCACGCACGACTACCACGTGGGCTCGCCGCCGGACGAGCGCAGCAGCCAGCATGCCTCGTTGCGCGGCTACGACCTGAGCGACCAGCGCGCCCGGCAGGTGCAGCCGGCGGACTTCGAGCGCTTCGACCTGATCCTGGCCATGGACGACGGCCACCTGCAACTGCTGGAAGAAGACTGCCCGTCGGAGCACCGCGGCAAGCTGCGCCGGATGATGGAATTCGCGCCGCCCGGCCTGGCCCGCGAGGTGGCCGACCCCTACTACGGCGGCAGGCAGGGCTTCGAGACGGTGCTCGACCACATCGAAGCCGCCTGCGACGGCGTGCTCCGGCACGTCCGCGCCGAGCTCGACGCCCGCTCCCGCTGAGCCTGGCGGCGGGCATGCTGCACTGCAGAAAGCCCTGAGTACCCGAGCTGGCCGCTAGGGTTTTCTGGTATACTTGACGGAAATAGTCAGGAACCCCATGGGTGGGAGACGACCGGTGCGGCGGGTGCCGCGGCGGGTATGGAAAGCAAGCCAGCAAGAGTAAGGAGCTAGCGATGCGTCTCACGACCAAAGGCCGCTTTGCGGTCACCGCGATGATCGATTTGGCCCTGCGCCAGAACAATGGTCCCGTCACCTTGGCGGCGATCAGCCAGCGCCAGCAGATTTCCCTGTCCTACCTCGAGCAGCTGTTCGGCAAGCTGCGCCGGCACGAGCTGGTGGAGTCCACCCGCGGCCCGGGCGGCGGCTACACGCTCGGCCGCAAGGCGTCTGAAATCACCGTCGCCGACATCATCGTGTCGGTCGACGAGCCGATCGACGCCACCCAGTGCGGCGGCAAGGAAAACTGCCAGGGCGACGGCGGCCGCTGCATGACGCACGAGCTGTGGGCCGCGCTGAACCAGCGCATGGTGGAGTTCCTCGACTCGATCTCGCTGCAGAAGCTGGTGGACGACCAGCTCGCCAAGGGCATCCAGATCGAGGACAAGCCGACGCCCAAGCGCGCGATCTCCAGCGCGCCCGTGGTCAAGCCGATCCGCGTGAACGCGCCGAACTCGGTGTTCGCCCTCGGCAACACCTTCGCGAAGCAATAAGAATCCGATCCTGCCAGCACGAGAGAAGCCAGCAATGGACATGACCCCCCATTTCCCGATCTACATGGACTACGGCGCGACGACGCCGGTCGACCCGCGCGTGGTCGACGCCATGATCCCGTGGTTGCGCGAGCACTTCGGCAATCCCGCCTCCCGCAGCCACGCGTGGGGCTGGGAAGCCGAGGAAGCGGTCGAGAAGGCCCGCCAGCAGGTGGCCGACCTGATCGGCGCCGATCCGCGGGAGATCGTCTGGACGTCCGGCGCCACCGAGTCGAACAACCTGGCGATCAAGGGCGCGGCGCACTTCTACTCGACGCGGGGCAAGCACCTGATCACCGCGAAGACCGAGCACAAGGCGGTGCTGGACACCATGCGCGAGCTGGAGCGGCAGGGCTTCGAGGTGAGCTACCTCGACGTGCAGGAAGACGGCATGCTGGACCTGGAGAAGTTCAGGGCGGCGATCCGCCCGGACACCATCCTGGCCTCGATCATGTTCGTCAACAACGAGATCGGCGTGGTCCAGGACATCACTGCCATCGGCAACATCTGCCGCGAGAAGGGCGTGCTGTTCCATGTGGACGCCGCCCAGGCGACGGGCAAGGTCGAGATCGACCTGAAGAAGCTGCCGGTCGACCTGCTGAGCCTCGCATCGCACAAGACCTACGGCCCCAAGGGCATCGGCGCACTGTACGTGCGCCGCAAGCCGCGCGTGCGCCTGGAAGCGCAGATGCACGGCGGCGGGCACGAGCGCGGCATGCGTTCGGGCACCCTGCCCACGCACCAGATCGTCGGCATGGGCGAGGCCTTCCGCATCGCCCGGGAAGAGATGCAGAAAGACCTGGAGCACGTGCGCGGCCTGCAGCGGCGCCTGCTGGACGGCCTGAAGGACGTGGAGCAGGTGTTCATCAACGGCAACCTGGAGCACCGGGTGCCGCACAACCTGAACATGAGCTTCAACTTCGTCGAGGGCGAGTCGCTGATCATGGGCATCAAGGGCCTGGCGGTGTCGTCGGGCTCGGCCTGCACGTCGGCATCGCTGGAACCCAGCTACGTGCTGCGCGCCCTGGGCCGCAGCGACGAGCTGGCGCACAGCAGCCTGCGCATGACCATCGGCCGCTTCACGACCGCCGAAGAAATCGACTACGCCGTCTCGACCATCAAGCAGAACGTCGCCCGGCTGCGCGAGCTGAGCCCCCTGTGGGAGATGTACCAGGACGGCGTCGACATCAGCACGATCCAGTGGTCGGCTCACTGACAAGAAACACGGAATCGGAGTATCAACATGGCCTATTCGCAAAAAGTCGTCGAGCATTACGAGAACCCCCGCAACGTCGGCTCCTTCGAGAAGGGTGACGAGAGCGTCGGCACCGGCATGGTGGGCGCGCCCGCCTGCGGTGACGTGATGAAGCTGCAGATCAAGGTGAACCCGGCCACCGGTGTCATCGAGGACGCGCGCTTCAAGACCTACGGCTGCGGCTCCGCCATCGCGTCGAGCTCCCTGGTCACCGAATGGGTGAAGGGCAAGACGCTGGACGAGGCGGCCTCGATCAAGAACGCGCAGATCGCCGAGGAGCTGGCGTTGCCGCCGGTGAAGATCCACTGTTCGATCCTGGCCGAGGACGCCATCAAGGCGGCGGTGCAGGATTACAAGAAAAAGCACGCGAACTGACGAGATGGCAGTGTCCCTGACCGAAGCCGCGGCGCGGCACGTCACCCGCTACCTTGCCAAGCGCGGCAAGGGCGTGGGCGTGCGCCTGGGCGTCAAGACCACCGGCTGCTCCGGCCTGGCCTACAAGCTCGAATACGTGGACGACGTGGCGCCCGAGGACATCGTCTTCGAGAACCACGGCGTGAAGCTGCTGATCGACCCGAAGAGCCTGGCGTACATCGACGGCACGGAGCTCGACTTCGTGCGCGAGGGCCTGAACGAGGGCTTCCGCTTCAACAACCCGAACGAGCGGGATCGCTGCGGCTGCGGAGAGTCTTTCCGCGTCTAGCGTGCCGCCCGTGAACCTGCAGTCCAGCGATTTCGAGCTCTTTGGCCTGCCGCAGCGCTTCGCGCAGGACGCGGCGGCCATCGCCGCCCGCTGGAAGGACCTGCAGCGCGAGGCGCACCCGGACAAGTTCGCCGGCGAAGGCGCGGCCGCCCAGCGCGCGGCCCTGCAGTGGTCCGTACGCATCAACGAGGCTTACCAGCGCCTGAAGGACCCGCTCAAGCGCGCCGCCTACCTTTGCGAGCTGCGCGGGGCACGCATCGACTCCGAGAACAACACGGCCATGCCGTCCGAGTTCCTGGTGGAACAGATGGAGTGGCGGGAAGCGCTGGACGAGGCGTCGGGCGAGGAAGACCTCGACGGGATTTCCCATCGCGTGGCTGGACGGCGGCGCGAAATCCTGGCCCGCATCGGCCAGCTGCTCGACCTCGAAGGCGACGCACCGGCGGCCGCGCAGGAGGTGAGAGCCCTCATGTTCATCGAGCGCTTTGCGCAGGACGTCGAGTCGCGCCTCGCGCAACTGGGACAATAGGCGCAAAGCTTTTCACGCCATGTCCCTGCTGCAGATCTCCGAACCCGGCGCCTCGCCCGATCCCCACCAACGCCGCATCGCGGTGGGCATCGACCTGGGCACCACCCATTCCCTCGTGGCCGCCGTGCGCAACGGCGTGGCCGAATGCCTGCCCGACGACGCCGGCCGCGTGATCCTGCCGTCGGTGGTGCGCTACCTCGGCGACGGCCGGCGGCAGATCGGCCACGACGCGCACGCCGCGCAAGCCAGCGATCCCGAGAACACCATCGCCTCGGCCAAGCGCTTCATGGGGCGCGGCCTGGCGGACATCGCCAACCGCGAGAAGCTTCCCTATCGCTTCGGCGACCGTCCCGGCATGGTCACGCTGCAGACCCGCGAAGGCGAGAAGTCCCCGGTGGAGGTCAGCGCGGAGATCCTGGCCACGCTGCGCCATCGCGCCGAGGACACCTTCAACGACGACCTGTATGGCGCGGTCATCACGGTGCCGGCGTACTTCGACGACGCACAGCGGCAGGCCACCAAGGACGCCGCGCAGCTGGCCGGCATCAACGTGCTGCGGCTGATCAACGAGCCCACCGCCGCCGCCATCGCCTACGGCCTGGACAACGGCAGCGAAGGCCTCTATGCCGTCTACGACCTGGGCGGCGGCACCTTCGACATCTCGATCCTGCGCCTGTCGCAAGGCGTGTTCGAGGTGGTGGCCGCGGGCGGCGATTCGGCGCTCGGCGGCGACGACTACGACCGCGCGCTGGCGGACTGGATGCTGCAGCTGGCCCACATGCAGGCCGAGACGGCCGGCGAGAAGGCGGCGGTGAAGATGCTCGCGCGGCAGGTCAAGGAGCAGCTCACCGCGCAGGCTTCCGTGACCGTCCCGATCAGCGTCGGCGGCCGTTCCGTGCAGGTGACCGTCACCCGCGCCGATTTCGAGGCGCAGACGCGCGACCTGACGGCGCGAACGATGGGCGCGGTGCGCAAGGCGCTTCGCGATGCGAAGCTGCAGAAGGACGAGGTGCAGGGCGTCGTGGGTGGCGCTCGGCGCCGCGGTGCAGGCCAACCAGCTGGCGGGCAACAACCCGGCCGGCGACCTGCTGCTGCTGGACGTGATCCCGCTGTCGCTGGGCATAGAGACCATGGGGGGCCTGGTCGAGCGCATCGTGCCGCGCAACGAAACCATCCCGACCGCCAAGGCGCAGGACTTCACCACCTTCAAGGACGGCCAGACCGCGATGGCCATCCACGTGGTGCAGGGCGAGCGCGACCTGGTCGCCGATTGCCGCAGCCTGGCGCGCTTCGAGCTGCGCGGCATCCCGCCCATGGTGGCCGGCGCCGCGCGCATCCGCGTGACCTTCACGGTGGACGCCGACGGCCTGCTGAACGTGTCGGCGCGGGAACAGGGCAGCGGCGTCGAGGCGCAGATCGACGTCAAGCCTTCCTACGGCCTGTCCGACGAGCAAATCGCCACCATGCTGCGCGAAAGCTTCACCACCGCCGAGGCGGACATGAAGGCGCGGGCGCTCACCGAAGCCCGGGTCGACGCCGAGCGGATGGTCCTGGCGACGCAAAGCGCGCTGGACGTCGATGGCAGCCTGCTGGAGGCGGCCGAGCGCCGGCACATCGAGCAGCTGATGGCCACGCTGCGCGAGACCGCGGTGCAAAGCCACGATGCGGCCGTCGTCGAGGCCGCCGTGCAGGCGCTGGCGAAGGGCACCGAGTCGTTTGCGGCCACCCGCATGAACGAGGGCATCCGCAAGGCCTTGTCGGGCAAGAAGCTCGAAGCGATCTAAACCTTTATCCCCATGCCCGTCATCAAGATCCTGCCCCATCCCGAGTACTGCCCGAACGGCGCCGAAGTGAAGGCGCCCGCGGGCACCTCGATCTGCGAGGCGTTGCTGGACAACGGCATCGAGATCGAGCACGCCTGCGACATGAGCTGCGCGTGCACGACCTGCCACGTCATCGTGCGCGAGGGCTTTTCCTCGCTCAACGAGATGGAGGAGGGCGAGGAAGACCTGCTGGACCGCGCGTGGGGGCTGGAGCCGAATTCGCGCCTGTCATGCCAGGCGATCCTGGAGCAGAAGGACCTGGTGGTCGAAATCCCGAAGTATTCGATCAACCACGCGTAGGGCGGGTTCGCGAAGCGACCCCGCCATCACTCGTATTTCTTCCCCCGCGCCAGCAACTCCGGCGTTCCGATGACGGCATTCAGCCCGTCGAAATCCAGCATCTCCCCCCGCATCGCCGCGGTGGTTCCGTCCGTCCGCAACGTCCCGTAATAGTGCTGCAAGGCATGCGCCACCGCCCGCGCCGTGCCGCCCGGGAAGATGACGATGCGAAATCCCAGCGCGCCAAGGTCGGCCGCGCCCATCACCGGCGTCTTGCCCCCTTCCACCATGTTCGCCAGGAGCGGAATGCGCGAAGCGAATCGCGCGCACGCCTCCCGCATCTGGTCGGCGCCGCGCAGCGCCTCGATGAACAGCGCGTCCACGCCGCATTCCAGGTAACGCTCGGCGCGCTCCAGCGCGGCCGGCAGGCCTTCGGCCGCGACCGCATCCGTCCGCGCCAGGATCAAGGTGTCATCGCTGCGGCGCGCATCCACCGCCGCCCGCAGCTTCCCGCACATCTCCTGCGTCCCGATCACCGTCTTGCCGTCCAGGTGGCCGCAGCGCTTGGGGAAGCCCTGGTCCTCCAGCTGGATCATCGCGGCGCCCGCGCGCTCGAAGTCGCGCACGGTGCGCTGCACGTTCAGCGCATTGCCGAAGCCGGTGTCGCCGTCCACGATGACGGGCAGGCCGACCCGGTCCGTGATGTGCGCCAGGGTCTGCGCCACTTCCGTCGCGGTGGTGAGGCCGATGTCGGAGCGGCCCAGCCGCGTGTAGGCGATGGACGCGCCGGAGAGGTACAGCGCCTCGAAGCCGGCCTGTTCGGCGACGAGCGCGCTCAAGGCGTCGTACACGCCGGGCGCCAGCAAGGGCTGCGGCCGCTGCAGCAGGGATTTCAGGGAGGGGGTGCTCATGACACTGTTCCTGTTTCGACTTGTCCAGCGGCGGTCTGCGCGGCGATCCAGCCGCCGGCGACGGCGCTCAGCAGCCCGTTGCCGGAGAGGTAGCCCCACACCGCGTTGCCGCTGACGCCGCGCGCCGCCCCGCCGGCCGCCAGCAGGTTGGGGAACACGGAGCCATCCGGCCGCCGCACCCGGCAGTTCGCATCGATGTCGAGGCCGCCCTGGGTGTGGAACAAGGCTCCGGTCACGCGCACGGCGTGGAAGGGCGGACCGAAGCGGGCGATCTCCGGCGCGAGCGCCGCGGGATCGCAGCTGATGATGTTCGCGAGTTCCTCACGGCCCGCTGCCGTGCGCAGCGCGCCCGCCGCCTCGGCTTCGCGGAAGTCCGGGAACTCGCGCGCCAGCGCCAGCTGCCGGTCGCCGAAGACGTTCCATGCCGTGCCGCCCGGCTGCGCGAGGACTTCCACCGCGGCTTCCGAGTAGCCCTGCGTCTCGTCGTGGAAGCGCGCGCCGCGCGCATTGAGCTGAACGCCGCCTTCCATCATCACAGCCCATGTCATCAGCGCGCCCTGCGGCACCACCCAGGATCCGTGGCCCTGGTAGCCGCCGAGGTCGGCGGTGGCCGCACCCAGCTGGCGACCCCAGAGGATGGCGCTGCCGTCGTTGCCGGCATGCCCGGCAAAGGTGGCGTCGCGCATCGCTGGCAGCAGCTCGCCGACCAGCTCGGCGTTGCCGCCGAAGCCGTTGCAGGCCAGCACGAGGACCTCGCAGCCGACGCGCTCGATCTCCCCGCCGGGCCGCTCGACACCGATGCCGAGGATGCGGTCCGCGGCGTCCACGTGGAGTTCCACCACGCGCGCCGAGGTGAGCACGTCGACTTTGGCCTGGTGCGCGGCAGCGAGGAGCGCCGCCACCAGCGCCGCGCCCGTGCGCTGCGGCAGGGTATGCATGCGATGGACCCGGTGGCCGGGATAGAGGAAGCCGTCCAGCACCTCGAACCGCAGGCCCAGCCCGGCGAGGTGGTCCAGCGCCGGCGCCGCGGCGCGCGTGTACGCCTGCACCAGGTGCGGCGCGGCCGTGCCCTTGGCCTTGTGTTCGATGTCCTGCGCGAACTGCGCGACGCTGTCCTGGATGCCTTGCGTCGCCTGCACGCGCGTCCCCGCGGCCGGGATGAAGCCGGACGACAGCGCGGTCGATCCGCTCGGTGTGGCGTCGCGTTCCAGCACCAGCGCGTCGACACCGGCTTGCTTCAGCGCGAGGGCCGCCACCAGGCCGCAGGCGCCGCCGCCGACGATGGCGACCGGCACCTGCACTTGCGCATCGAAGCGCGCCGTGCGCACGACCCGAGGCGTGGCGCCCATGGTCAGTCGGTCGGCCGGAACAGGTACTGCCCCCGCGGCTGGCCGAGCACGCCCTTGTCCTGCGCGTAGATCTGCTCGCCGCGCAGCCAGGTGCCCTCCACCCGCGCCGACAATTCGATGCCCTCGAACGGCGTGTAGCCCTGCGTGGACGGCGAGTCCTTCGCATGGATGGTCCAGGTCTTCGCCGGGTCGACGAGCGCCAGGTCGGCGTCGTAGCCCTCGGCGATGTCGCCCTTGCGGTTCAGGCCGAAGCGCTGCGCCGGCGTCCAGCTCGTCACGCGGGCCATGTGGTTGTAGTCCATGCCGCGCCGCGTGCCTTCGCTCACCAGCGAGGGCAGCAGGTACTCGGTACCGCCGAAGCCGCTCTTGGCCATCCAGATGTTGCCGAAGTAATGCTTGGGCACCTTCAGTTCCTGGCGGCAGCAGGCGTGGTCCGACACCACCCAGTCCAGTTCGTTCTCCAGCAGCGCCTGCCACAGGAATTCCACGTCCTCGCGCGGCCGGATCGGCGGATTCACCTTGGCCAGTTCCGCCGCCTTCGAGTGGATGTCCAGCATCAGGTGGCCGATGGTCACCTCGCGCCGGAAGTCGATATGCGGGAACACCTCGGCCATCATCAGGGCCGCCTGCACCGCCTTGCGCGAGCTGAGGTGCAGCAGGTTGATGTTGGGCAGGGCGGTCTCGTTGGCGAGGTAGCTCGCGATGAACACCGCGAGCCCCTCCGAATGCTGCGGCCGCGAGGCGCTGTACGCCGCCAGGCCGGAGAGCGACTTGTCCTTCTCCACGATCTTCGTGTACGCCGTCATGATCTCCGCCGTCTCGCAGTGCAGCGACAGCGAGATCTGGCGCGCCCGCTCCGGCATCTTCTCGCGCGCGGCCTGGATGCCGCGCATGATGAACTCGAAGTGTGCGTAGTCGTAGCGCTGGTCCTCGCCGATCATCAGGAACTGCTTTTGCGAGTCGCTGGCGCCGTGCAGGCCGTGCGAACCGTAGAACATGAAGATCTTGAAGCTGGACACGCCGTGCTTCTCGATCAGCATCGGGATCTCGTCGATGTGCGTGCTGTCCATCGGCGCCAGGTGGTAGCCGTAGTCCACGTGGAAGCGGTCGCGGCTGATGTCCAGCACCTCGGGGAAGAAGTCGGCGTAGGGCCCGCCCTTGTTCAGGTAGTACTGGCCGGTGCGGAAGTAGTTCAGGCTCGACGTGACCCCGCCCATGGCGGCGGCCTTCGACTCGGTGACGGCGTCCTCCGCCAGCGGCGAATAGATGCCGGCGTGCATGTGGGCGTCCACCACGCCGGGGAAGGCCAGCAAGCCGCGGCCTTCGTGCACCTGTTTCGCCTGCGCGGGATCGATGGCGGGGGCCACTTTCGCGAACTTGCCGTCGCGGATGGCGATGTCGGAGGCGTGCACGGTGTTGCCATGGGGGCGCACCACGCGCACGTTGCGGATCAACAGGTCGTAGACGGGAGTGGTCACGGGGAAGTCCTCGGGTGGAAGCGGGTTCGCAGTTGCGGCAGCAGGCCGCCGGCGGCGACCATGTCGAGCAGGAAGGCGGGGATGGGATCGGCCGCCAGCACTTCGCCGTCCGGGCGGGTGACGGTGCCGGCCTCGGGGTCGAAGGTGATGCGTTCGCCCTCCGCGATGCGTTCGCAGTCGGGGCAGGTGAGCAGCAGCAGGCCCAGGTTGAAGGCGTTGCGGAAGAACAGGCCGGCGAACGAGGGCGCGATGACGGCGGCCACGCCGAGATGGCGCAGGGCGGCTGCGGCCTGCTCCCGCGAGGAGCCGATGCCGAAATCTCGGCCCGCCACGATCACGTCGCCGGGCCGTACCTGCGCGGCGAACTCCGGCCGCAGCGATTCCAGGCAATGCTGCGCGATCACGTCCACGCCGTGCTGCATCCACGCCCCGGGCGCCAGCGCATCGGTGTCCACCTCGGCGCCGAGCCGCCACGCCCGATGCAGTGCTGTCACGGCAGCACCTCCCGCGGGTCGGCGATGCGCCCGGCAAGCGCCGAGGCGGCGACGGTATAGGCCGACGCCAGGTAGACCTGCGTGCTCGGCGGCCCCATGCGGCCCTTGAAGTTGCGGGCGGTGCTGGAGATCACGGTTTCGTCGGGGCCGAAGCTGTCGCCATAGCCCGCGCAGACGCCGCAGGCACTGGGCAGCAATTCGGCGCCGGCGTCGGCCAGCACCTGCCAGGTGCCTTCGCGCCGGGCTTCGTCGCGGTCGGCGTGGCTGGCCGGCGCGACCAGCAGCCGCACGCCTGCCGCGACGTGCCGGCCCCGCAGCACCTCCGCGGCGTAGCGCAGGTCTTCCAGCTTGGCGCCGGTACAGGCGCCGATGTAGGCAGTCTGGATGGCGACACCCGCCAGTTCGCTCGCTGGCCGGGTGTTGGCCGGGCTGAAGGGCGCGGCCACCTGCGGTTGCAGCGCTGACGCGTCGAACCCGTGCTCCTCGTCCGCACTTCCCTCGTCCGAGAACCAGGGTGCGATGTCCACGCCCGGTGCGCCGTGCGCCGCCAGCCAGTCGCTCGTCACCGCGTCGGGCGCGATCAGCCCCACCTGCGCGCCGAGTTCCGCGCTCATGTTCGCCAGGGTCATGCGCTCGTGCATGGGCAGGGCGCTCACCGCGTCGCCCGCGAACTCCACCGCCTGGTAGCCGCCGCCGTTCATGCCGAAGCGGCCGATCAGCGCCAGCATCATGTCCTTGGCGGCCACGCCCGGCGCCAGCCGGCCGTCCCAGCGCATGCGGATCGTGCGCGGCACCTTCACCCAGATCTCGCCCGTGGTCACAACGCCCAGCATCTCGGTGCTGCCGATGCCGAACATGTAGGCGCCGAACGCCCCCCCGGTGGGCGAGTGCGAATCGCCGCCGACGCAGAACAGGCCGGGCCGGATGTGCCCGTGCTGCGGAACCACCACGTGGCAGATGCCGATGGAGTCGTACACGTGCGGCAGTTG
>JAJTCN010000043.1 GCA_021323335.1 Ramlibacter sp. | reverse complement strand
TGGCCAGCACCGACGGCGACCTGCAGGCGGAGCTTCGGATCGAGCTGGCGGGCAGCCCGCCGCTGGTCGAGGCCGACCTGGTGCTCTGAGGAGGCGCGCGGCTGGCGCCCCCGGCAGGAATCGAACCTGCATCTAGCGCTTAGGAGGCGCTCGTTCTATCCATTGAACTACGGCGGCGAGGGCGCCATTATGGCGCGGGCCGGCGTGTGGGTTTGCCCGCTTGGTGCGGAACCTGCTTTCCCCCAGAATCGGCCCTCTCTTGGGGCAACACCGGAGGCAGGCGGCATGACATGGTCGATTCTGGCGCGCGATGAGGCAGGACGCTTCGGCGTCGCCATCGCCAGCCGCTTCTTCGCCGTGGGCGCGTTGTGCGTGCACACCCGCCGCGGCGTGGGCGCGCTGTCGACCCAGGCGCTGATGAATCCGTTGTACGGGCCCAAGGGCATGGCGCTGCTGGCGGAGGGCTACGCGCCGGACCAGGTGGTCGACCGCCTCACCTCCGTCGACGCCGGGCGGGACCAGCGCCAGCTGCACGTGCTGCCCGCGCGCGGCCGCGCCGCCGCCTGGACGGGCGCCGCCTGCATCGATTGGTGCGGCCACCGCACCGAAGAGGACTTCAGCGTGGCCGGCAACATGCTCGCCGGCCCCGGCGTGCTGCAGGCCACCGCCGACGCCTTCCTGCAAACCAGGGGCCTCGACCTCGCCGAGCGGCTGCTCGCCGCCATGGCCGCCGGCGAGGCCGCCGGCGGCGACAAGCGCGGCAAGCAGTCCGCCGCGCTGCGGATCCACGCCGACGAGGACTACCCGCAGCTCGACATCCGCGTGGACGACCACGAGGAGCCGCTGCGCGAACTCGAGCGCCTGTACCGCAAGAGCCTGGAGCGCTACCAGCCCTTCATGGCCTGCCTGCCCGGCCGCAACGACCCGGTGGGCCTGACGGACCGGGACGCGATCGAGGCGCACATCGCGCGCTTCCACCGGCAACGCGAGGGCGCCGCCTGATGGCCGTGCTCGAAGTACGGGGGCTGCGCACCGAATTCGCCACCGACGACGGCAGCTTTCCGGCGGTCGATGGCGTCAGCTTCGCGGTCGAAGCCGGCAAGACGCTGGCCATCGTCGGCGAATCCGGCTGCGGCAAGAGCGTGACCGCCCTGTCCATCATGGGGCTGGTGCCCAACCCGCCCGGGCGGGTGACGGCGGGCTCCATCCTCTTCGAAGGCAGGGAGCTGGTGGGCGCGCCCACGCGCGAGCTGCTGGACCTGCGCGGCAACGGCATGGCGATGATCTTCCAGGAGCCGATGACCTCGCTGAACCCGGCCTTCACCATCGGCGACCAGATCGTCGAGGGCCTGCAGCGCCATCGCAAGCTCTCGCGCGCCGACGCCGAGGCGCGTGCCCTGCAGGTGCTGCGCCAGGTGCGCATCCCCGCGCCCGAGCAGCGCTTCCACGACTACCCGCACAAGCTGTCGGGCGGCATGCGCCAGCGCGCCATGATCGCGATGGCGCTGGCGTGCGAGCCGCGCCTGCTGATCGCCGACGAACCCACCACCGCGCTGGACGTCACCATCCAGGCGCAGATCCTGGAGCTGATGCGCACGCTGCGCCAGGAGACCGGCACCGCCGTGATCCTGATCACGCACGACCTCGGCGTGGTGGCGGAAGTGGCCGACGAAGTGGCGGTGATGTATTCGGGCCGCATCGTCGAGCGGGCCAGCGTGCGCGCCATCTTCGATGAGCCGCAGCATCCCTACACCGTCGGCCTGCTCGGCTCGATCCCGCGGCTGGACGTGGTGCGCACGCGCCTCGCCTCCATCGAGGGCCAGGTGCCCAATCCGCTGCGCCGCCCCGCAGGCTGCAACTTCGCCGACCGCTGCCCCTTCGCCATCGCCCGCTGCCACGCCGAATCGCCGCCGCTGGCCGAAGTGGGCGACGGGCACCTGTCCGCCTGCTGGCGCGCGCCGCTCGACCCGGACGTGCTGGTCCCCCACCTGCCGCAGGCCGTCGCCGCATGATCGAAACAGCACCCCTGGTGGCCGCGGAGGGACTGGTGAAGCACTTCCCGGTGCGGCGCGGCCTGTTCGGCCGCGTGAGCGGGCTGGTGCGCGCGGTCGACGGCGTGGACATCCGCATCGCCGCCGGCGAGACCCTGGGCGTGGTCGGCGAGTCGGGCTGCGGCAAGTCGACGCTGGGGCGCATGGTGCTGCGGCTGATCGAGCCCACCTCCGGCCGCATCGTCTTCGACGGCCAGGACATCGGCGCGCTCGGCGCCGGCGCGCTGCGGGCGCAACGCCGCGCCATGCAGATCATCTTCCAGGACCCTTACTCGTCGCTCAACCCGCGCATGACGGTGGGGCAGACGCTGGCCGAGCCGCTGCGGCTGCACGGCCTGCACCGCGGACGCGAGGGCGAGCGCGTCGCCGAGCTGCTGCACACGGTGGGCCTGGCGCCGGAGCACGCCTTGCGCTACCCGCACGAGTTCTCGGGCGGGCAGCGCCAGCGCATCGGCATCGCGCGGGCGCTGGCAGTGGAGCCCAGACTCATCGTCTGCGACGAGGCGGTCTCCGCGCTGGACGTCTCGGTGCAGGCGCAGGTGGTGAACCTGCTGCAGGACCTGCAGCGCCGCTTCGGCCTGGCCTACATCTTCATCGCGCACGACCTGGCGGTGGTCAAGCACATCGCGACACGCGTGGCCGTGATGTACCTGGGGCGCATCGTCGAGACCGCGGACAAGGAAGCGCTGTTCGCCAACCCGCGCCATCCCTACACCCAGGCCCTGCTGTCCGCCATCCCGCGGCCGGAGCCTTCGGCGCGGCGCGAGCGCCCGGTGCTCGGCGGCGACGTGCCGAGCCCGCTGAACCCGCCGCCGGGCTGCCACTTCCACACCCGCTGCCCGCATGCGCAGCCGCTGTGCTCGCAACAGGCGCCGCCGCTGGAGGCAACCGGTGACGGCCACTTCGCCGCCTGCCACTTCTGGCGCGAGATCCAGTCGCGCTCTCCGATCGAGCTGCCCGTCGCCTTCGCGCCCGCGCGCCGCCGGCTGGAGCGGCTGCAGTCCGCCTTCGTCGCCACCGATCCCGTGTCCACGGCCTGAGTCACCACCATAAGGAGAGCCCCATGCCTTCCCTCACCCGAACCATCCTGCGGCCGCTGCTCGCGCTCGCCATTGGCGCGGCCGCGCTGTCCGCATCCGCGCAGACGCTGCGCATCGGCCTGGCCGAAGACCCCGACGCGCTCGACCCCACGCTCGCGCGCACCTTCGTCGGCCGGCTGGTGTTCGCCGGCCTGTGCGACAAGCTGTTCGACATCGACGAGAAGCTCGCCATCGTGCCGCAGCTCGCCACCGGCTACCAGTGGTCCGCCGACAGCAAGTCGCTGACCATCAAGCTGCGCCCGGACGTCACCTTCCACGACGGCGAGAAGATGGACGCGGCGGCGGTGAAGTTCAACATCGAACGCCACAAGAACATGCCCGGCTCCAACCGGCGCGGCGAGCTGGCGCCGGTGACCAGCGTGGACGTGGTGGACGCGGCCACGGTGCGCCTGAACCTCGCGGCGCCGTTCGCCCCCCTGCTGGCGCAGCTGACCGACCGCGCCGGCATGATGGTGTCGCCCAAGGCGGCGCAGGCGGCCGGCGACAAGTTCGGCTCGGCCCCGGTATGCTCCGGCCCGTTCCGCTTCGTCGAGCGCGTGGCGCAGGACCGCATCGTGCTGGAGCGCTATGCGAACTACTGGAACAAGGCGGCCGTCCACTTCGACAAGGTCATCTTCACGCCGATCCCGGACGCCACCGTGCGGCTGGCGAACCTGCGCTCCGGCCAGCTCGACTTCATCGAGCGCGCCGCCCCGAGCGACATGGAAAAGATCATCAACGAGAAGAAGCTCAAGACGGCGCGCATCACCGAGATCGGCTACCAGGGCATCACCATCAACATCGGCAAGAGCGACAAGGCCAAGGCCAACCCGCTCGGCCGCGACGCCCGCGTGCGCGAAGCCTTCGAGCTGTCGCTGGACCGCCAGGGGCTCGTCCAGGTGGTGATGGACAACGAAGCCATCGCGGGCAACCAGTGGGTGGCCCCGAGCAACACCAATTACGCGAAGAGCCTGGCCATCCCCAAGCGCGACATCAACCGCGCCAAGGCGCTGCTCAAGGAGGCCGGCGTCACCAACCCGAGCTTCACGCTGGTGACGCCGACCACGTCCGATGCCCAGCGCATCGCGCTGGTGGTGCAGGCGATGTCGCGCGAAGCGGGCTTCGACGTCAAGATCCAGGCCGCCGAATTCGCGACCTCGCTGAACATGGCGGACAAGGGTGACTTCGAGGCCTACGTGCTGGCCTGGAGCGGCCGGCCGGACCCGGACGGCAACCTGTACAGCTTCCACGCCTGCAAGCAGCCCCTGAACTACTCCGGCTACTGCGACGCCCAGACCGACGCGCTGATCAAGCAGTCGCGCGAGACGCTGGACCCGGCGCAGCGCAAAAAGGTCTTCGAGCAGGTCGCCGCGCGCGTGCTGAAAGAGCGGCCGATCGTCTACCTGTACCACCGCAAGTGGCTGTGGGTGTACTCGCCCAAGCTCACGGGCGTGCGCGAGATCCCCGACGGCCTGCTGCGCCTGACCGGCCTGAAGATGTCCTGACGGCACCCGCGGCATGTTCGACTTCCTCGTCAAGCGCATCGCCCAGCTGGTCCCCACGCTGGTGCTGGTTTCGATGCTGATCTTCGGGCTGCAGCAACTGCTGCCCGGCGACCCGGCCAAGATCCTGGCGGGCGAGGAACAGGACCCCGCGGTGGTGGAGTACCTGCGCAAGAAGATGCACCTGGACGAGCCGCTGCCGGTGCGCTATGCGTACTGGATGGGCGGCGTGCTCCAGGGCGACCTGGGCGAGTCGATCCGCAACCAGCAGCCGGTGCTCGACCTGGTCATCCAGAAGCTGCCCGTCACGCTGCAGCTGGCGGCCATGGCGATGACCATCGCCCTGCTGATCGGCATCCCCGCCGGCATCGTGGCCGCGGTCGGGAGGGGGACGGCGTGGGACTGGGTCGCCAACGTCTTCGCCTTGTGGGGCTTGTCCACGCCCAACTTCTGGCTGGGCATCCTGCTGATCCTGCTGTTCTCCGTGAATCTCGGCTGGCTGCCGGCCTCGGGTTATGTCAGTCCGTTCGAGGACCTCGGGGCCAACCTCAAGTCGATGATCATGCCGGCCTTCGTGCTGGGCAACGCCATCGCCGCGGTGCTCATGCGGCACACGCGCAGCGCCATGCTGCAGGTGCTGTCCGCCGATTACGTGCGCACCGCCCGTGCCAAGGGGCTGGACGAACGCACGGTGGTGCTCAAGCACGCGCTGCGCAATGCACTCACGCCGATCATCACGCTGGGCGCGCTGGAGTTCGGCACCCTGCTGTCCGGCGCCGTGCTGACCGAGCAGGTCTTCACCATCCCCGGCTTCGGCAAGCTGATCGTCGACGCGGTGTTCAATCGCGACTACTCCGTGGTGCAGGGCGTGGTGCTGGTCACGGCGACCACCTACATGCTGCTGAACCTGCTGGCCGATGTCGCCTACTTCGCGGTGAACCCGCGGCTGCGGCACTGACATGGCCGCCGTCCTTTCCCCGACGATTCCGGCTTCCTCGGCCGCCCTGCCCGCGCCCGCCGGCCCGTGGCGCCGCGCCGGCCGCCGGCTGCTGCGCCGCCGCGTCGCGATGCTGGGTCTGGCCGTGGTCATCGGCTTCATCCTGCTCGCGATCTTCGCGCCATGGATCGCGCCGTACGACCCCATCGCCACCAGCTGGGGCGCGATCCGCAAGGCGCCGTCGGCCCAGTACTGGTTCGGCACCGACGAGATCGGCCGCGACGTGCTGTCGCGCGTCATCTGGGGCACCCGCGCTTCGCTGCTCGCCGGCGTGGTGTCGGTCTCCATCTCGCTGCTGATCGGCGTGCCCATCGGGCTGGCCGCCGGTTTCCTGGGCGGCTGGGTCGACGCCGTCATCTCGCGCATCACCGACGCCTTCCTGGCCTGCCCGTTCCTGATCCTGGCCATCGCGCTGGCGGCCTTCCTGGGCCCCAGCCTGACCAACGCGATGGTCGCCATCGGGATCTCGGCCGCGCCCATCTTCGTGCGCCTCACGCGCGGCCAGGTGCTGAGCGTGAAGGTGGAAGACTATGTCGAGGCGGCGCGCGCGGTGGGCAACTCGCCGGTGCGCATCGCGCTGCGCCACATTCTGCCCAACATCACGGCGCCGCTGATGGTGCAGTCCACGCTGGCGATCGCCGCCGCCGTGATCGCCGAGGCCAGCCTGTCCTTCCTGGGCCTCGGCCAGCAGCCGCCCGCGCCCAGTTGGGGCAGCATGCTGAACACCGCGAAGAACTTCATCGACAACGCGCCGTGGATGGCCATCTGGCCGGGCGTGTCGATCTTCCTGCTGGTGCTGTCCTTCAACCTGCTGGGCGACGGGCTGCGGGACGCGCTGGACCCGCGGCAACGGTGAGCGGTCGTGTCGGGGTGCGCTTCGCGCAACCCGACCTACGGCGGCGGGATCCGCGGCGACGCCAATCCGAACCTCGAGTGATCCGCGGCACCGGTAGGTCGGGTTGCGCGAAGCGCACCCCGACACCGCGACCGCCTCAAGCCTCCTGGAACGCCTCTTCCCGGGTCTTGCGGATCGCCGGCAGCGCCACGATCAGCACCATCACCACCGTGGCCACCAGCAGCCCCGCGGACAGCGGCCGCGTCACGAGCGTCGAAAAGTCGCCGCGCGACAGCAGCAGGGCCCGGCGCAGGTTCTCCTCCATCATCGGCCCGAGCACGAAGCCCAGCAGCAGCGGCGCCGGCTCCATGCCGCAGCGCGCGAAGATGTAGCCGGCGATGCCGAACAGCACGGTGATGAACACGTCGAAGGTGTTGTTGTTGATCGAGTACACGCCGATGCAGCAGAACACCAGGATGGCGGGATACAGCAGGCGGTACGGCACCTTGAGCAGCTTCACCCACAGGCCGATCAGCGGCAGGTTCAGCACGATCAGCATGGCGTTGCCCAGCCACATGCTGGCGATCAGTCCCCAGAACAGCTCGGGGTTGCTGGTCATCACCTGCGGACCCGGCTGGATGTTGTGGATGGTCATGGCGCCGACCATCAGCGCCATCACCACGTTGGAGGGAATGCCCAGCGTCAGCAGGGGGACGAACGAGGTCTGGGCGCCGGCGTTGTTGGCCGCTTCCGGCCCGGCCACGCCTTCGATGGCGCCGCGGCCGAATTCCTCCGGCCGGTTCGAGATCTTCTTCTCAAGCGTGTAGGCGGCGAAGGCCGACAGCGTGGCGCCGCCGCCGGGCAGCATGCCCAGTGCCGTGCCGAGCGCAGTGCCCCGTGCGGCGGCTGGCAGCATGCGGCGGAAGTCCTCCATCGTGGGGAACAGGCTGGTCACCTTGTTCGTGAAGGTTTCGCGGTGTTCGCGCTGCTCCACGTTGACGATGATTTCCGCGAAGCCGAAGAGGCCCATCGCCACGGCCACGAAGTTCACGCCGTCGGTGAGCTCGGGGATGCCGAACGAGTAGCGGGCCACGCCCGAGTTCACGTCGGTGCCGATCAGGCCCAGCACCAGCCCCAGCAGGATCATGCCGATGGCCTTGATCAGCGAGCCCGACGCCAGCACCACGGCGCCGACCAGGCCCAGGATCATCAGCGAGAAGTACTCGGCAGGCCCGAACTTGAACGCCAGTTCGGACATCGGCACAGCGAAGGCGGCAAGCACCAGCGTGGCCACGCAGCCGGCGAGGAAGGAGCTCAGGCCCGCCGTCGCCAGCGCGGTGCCGGCCCGGCCGTTGCGCGCCATCTGGTAGCCGTCGATGGCCGTGACCACCGCGGAGGACTCCCCGGGCAGGTTGACCAGGATGGCGGTGGTCGACCCGCCGTACTGCGCGCCGTAATAGATGCCCGACAGCATGATCAGCGCGGCCACCGGCTCCAGTGTGTAGGTGATCGGCAGCAGCATCGCGATGGTGGTGGACGGGCCCAGGCCCGGCAGCACGCCGATCAGCGTGCCGAGCAGGCAGCCGAGGAAGCAGTACGCAAGGTTCTGCAGGCTCAGCGCGGTTTCGAAGCCCAGGGCGAGGTGGGAAAGCAGTTCCATGCTCTTTCCGTCCTCAGCCCAGGAACGCCGGCCACAGCGGCAGCTGCAGGCTGATGCCCTTGATGAAGGCGCCGACGCTGAAGGCGACCAGCACGACGGCGTTGACGAGCGCGCCGCGCCAGGTGAACTCGTGGCTTGCGCGGCTGGACACCAGCACCAGCACCACCAGCGACAGCACCAGCCCGGCCGGCTGGAGCAGCAGGCCGAACAGCACCACCGCGCCGAGGATCCAGGCCATCGCGCCGAGCTGCGGGCGCTTCATCGCCTCCACCGCGGCATTCGCGCGCATGCCGCTGGCGATGGTGGCCATGCCCACTGCGGCGAGCAGGACGCCCACCCAGAACGGGAACCAGCCGGGCCCCATGCGGGCGGCATCGCCCAGCCTGTAGTTGAGCGCGCCAAGGCTGAAGGCCGCGCCGGCGAGCACGTAGATCAGCCCCGCCGCGACATCCTTCTGGTTGCGGATCGCCACTTTCATCGCATCTTGTCTCCGTATCGGTATGCCCGCTTTTATATCACGACATGACCTAAGTACCTCACGCCGTGACCTACTCGGCCGTGGCCCAGCGGGTGTAAAGTTCAGCTGGAGTCCGCACCGGCGGGCGGCGGGACGGGAACGATGGAATCGAGGAAATTGCGGCCCCTGGACAAGGCGGCGCTGGAGCGGCAGTCGGAGTTCCGCTACCAGCTGCGGCGCTTCCTTCGCTTCGGCGAGGAAGCCTCGCGCGCGGCGGGCGTGACCGCCGTGCAGTACCACCTGATGCTGCATACCCAGGCTTTTGCCGGGCGCGACTGGGCCAGCGTCGGGGAGCTGGCCGAGCGCCTGCAGATCCAGCCGCACGGCGTGGTGGCGCTGGTGACGCGCTGCGAGGAGGCCGGCATGGTCCGGCGGCAGGGCAACGCCGAGGACGGCCGCATGGTCGAAGTGCACCTCACGGCGAAGGGCAAGCGCTGCGTGGCCCAGGTCGCGGCCCAGCACCGCGCGCAGCTCGGCGAGCTGGCGGCGGTCATCGAGGCGGCGCGCGCCAGCGGCGGCTAGCCGGCGTGGCTCATACTTCCACCGCCTCGCAGAACGTGCGCTCCTCCCGCAGGATGAAGCGCTGCCGCTGGGCCAGCGCGAAGTTCTCCCGGCCCTCCGGGTCGGCGCGCAGGCGCGCGCGATAGGCCTCGTAGGCCGCCAGGCTGTCGAAGCCGACCAGGCCCCAGGCGATGTCGTTGGTGCCTTCGCAAGGCAGGAAGTAGCCGAGCAGCCTGCCGCCGCAGCGGGGGATGATGCGGCCCCAGTTCAGCGCATACGCACGGAAGGCGTCGCGCTGGAAGGGATCGATCTGGTAGCGGATGAAGCAGGTGATGGTCATGGCCGTCCGTGTGCGATGGGAAGCGGCCATCGTGCCGCTCGCGCGGCGCGCCACGGTTCGCCGCCCGACGAAGCATCAGGCCCGCCGCTGGGGCACACTGCCCCGATGAACACCAACGCCCTCGCCCGCATCGCCGCGCTGGTGGGCGAGCCCGCGCGCGCGGCGATGCTGCTCGCCTTGATGGACGGGCGCGCATTGACGGCCGGGGAGCTCGCGGCCGCCGCCGGCATCACGGCGCCGACGGCCAGCCGCCACCTCGGCCTGCTGGTGGAGGCCGGCCTGCTGCACCTGAGCGCGCAGGGCCGCCACCGCTACCACCGGCTGGCATCCGCCGAAGTGGCGCGCGTGCTCGAGGGCGTCCTGCGGCTGGGCGTGGCCGCGGCCTCGCCCCAGCGGGTGGCCACCGGGCCGCGCGACGCCCCCCTGCGCTTCGCGCGCACCTGCTACGACCACCTGGCCGGCCGGCTGGCGGTGGCCATCGTCGACCGGCTGGTGGAGCAGCGCGCGCTCGTCCTCGATGACGACGCGGCGCAGCTCACCGCGCGCGCGCCCGCGGCGTTCCAGGCGCTCGGCTTCGACCTCGGCGCTGCCGCGACCGGGGGCCGGCGCCCGCCCTGCCGGCCCTGCCTCGACTGGGGCGAGCGGCGCATGCACCTGGCGGGCCGCGTGGGCGCGCTGCTGTGCACGCACTGCGTGCAGCAAGGCTGGCTGCTGCGGCAGCCGAAGTCGCGCGCGTTGGTCCTGGCGCCTGCCGGCGCGGTCGCGTTCCGGAACTGGCTGGGCGTCGAGCGCTGGACCGCGCTGTCCGCGGCGCCTGCACAGCCGCCCTTCTCCCGAATGGGATAGGCACGCGCCCCCTCGATCCCCTCGGTTGCCGGGTAAGCTCCGGACAGGGGACGAGGTATTCATGACGCCACAGAGCGATCTTTCGATTTTCAGCCGCATCGTGCTGGACCTGTATCGCGCCGCGCAGGAGCTGCCCGTGGACCGGTTCCAGGACGCCGCGCTCGAGCGCCTGAAGACAGGGTTGCACTTCGATGCCGCGATCTGGGGAACGGGCACCATGCGTCCGGCCGGGATCGACGTGCACAGCCTGCACCGCCACCGCTTTCCCGACGACATGATGGAGGCGTTCCTGCGGGTGAAGGAGCAGGACAGCGCGGCGCATCGGGTGACGCAGCAACCGCGCATGACCATCGGCTTCAGCGCCGCGGAGGAGTTCACCCGCGAGGACCAGGAGGGCATCCGGCAGTTCGCGCGCGATTACTCGCAGCACCATTGCTTCGTCACCACCGACGTCCATCCGGTCACGCGCTTCGTCCACTGGATCTCGCTGTTCCGCAGCGACCCGGCGCGGCGCTGCCAGGAGCACGAGATCCATTTCCTGTCGGAACTGGCGCCGCACCTGATGCAGTCGCTGGCGATCAACCGCCTGGTGCACCTCGACCGCATGCTGGGCGATGCGGCGCGCGACTGCTGGAGCGTCGCCATCGCCGACGATCGCGGCGTCCTGTACCACGCGGACGCGCGCTTCCTCGAACTGGTGCTGCCCGAGTGGCCGCTGGCGGAACACGAGCGCCTGCCGCCCGGGCTGGTGCGGCAGCTGCTGGCGCAGGAAGGCCCGCTCACGGGCCGCTCCTGCGTGCTGCATTGTTCGCTGCAGCAGGGCCTGCTGTTCCTGAAGGCACGGGCGCGGCACGACGTGGATGCGTTGAGCGCGCGCGAGCTCGTCGTCGCGCAGTTGCTCGCCGCGGGCATGACGCACAAGCAGATCGCCAAGCAGCTCGATCGCTCGCCGGAGACGGTGCGCTCGCAGATCAAGTCGATCTTCGAGAAGCTGCAGATCAACAACGTGACCTTGCTGCCGCCGCTGCTCGCGCTGCGGCAATAAGCCGCTAGCGGAAGTGCGCCAGGAAGTGCGCCATGTCCGCCAGTTCGCCGTCCTTGAAGCCGTAGAGCGAGGCGGCCATGATGGTGTCGCGCCCCGGGCCGGGGTGGTCGCGGAACTGCTTGAGCGACTGCAGCAGGAACTCCTCGTGCTGGCCGGCCAGCCGCGGGATCTGCGCGCGGCCGGAAAAGTCGGGCAGGTGGCAGCTGCCGCACAGGCCGCGCGCGGCCAGCGCCTGGCCGCGCCGGTACACCTGCTCGTCGGGCGGCCCCTTGGCGGTGGGAAGGGGTTTCTGCGCCGCGAAAAAGCGCGCCAGCTGGACGATCTCCGCGTCCTGCACGCCTTCCAGCAGGCCCTTCATGGCCGGCACGTCCCGCAGCCCCTCGCGGATCAACACCAGCTGGTTCTCGATGAAGACCTGCGGTTGACCGGCGATCGAGGGCAGGCTGGAGACCTGCGAATTGCCCTGCGGGCCGTGGCAGGCCATGCAGGCCGCCGCCCGCGGCGGCTCCTGCACCGCGGCGGTCGGGGGGGACTGCGACTGCGCCAGGTGGCCGGCAAGCAGCAGGGCAGCGGCCAGGCCGCCGCCCCGCAGTGCCTTACATGCCATAGGAGATGCGGTAGATGGCGCCCATCTGCTCGTCGGACACCAGCAGCGAGCCGTCGGGCATCTGCAGCATGTACACCGGGCGGCCCCAGAACGTGTCCTTCGACGCATCGAGGAAGCCCGTGAGGAAGGGCGTGATGCGCGCGTTGGCGCCGTTGGCATCGGTGCGCACTGCAACGACGTCATAGCCGAACTTCTGCGTGCGGTTCCACGAACCCTTGCGCGCCACCAGCAGCGTGTTGCGGTATTCCGCCGGGAACATCGTGCCGGTGTAGAAGTGCACACCCATCGCCGCCGCATGCGGGCCCATGGTGGCCACCGGCAGGGTGACGCCGTCGCAGGCGCGCTCGCGCCGGATGTCCCGGTCGGGGATGCCGTTGGCATGGCAGTACGGGAAGCCGAAGTTCTGGCCCACGCGGGTCATGCGATTGAGCTCGTCTTCCGGCGCGTTGTCGCCCATCCAGTCGCGGCCATGGTCGCTGAACCAGAGTTCGCGCGTGACGGGATGCCAGTCGAAGCCCTGCGTGTTGCGCACCCCGCGCGCCACGACCTGCATGTTGGAGCCGTCGTGGTCGTAGCGGCGGATCTGCGCGTACGGCTCGCCGGGGATGCAGATGTTGCAGGGCGCGCCGAACGGCATGTACAGCTTGCCGTCCGGGCCGAAGCGGATGTACTTCCAGTTGTGGTGCTGTTCCGGCGGCAGGTTGAACTTGGCCGTCAGGTCGACCGGCTGCGCCGCCGGGTTGCGGTCGATGCCGTCGTAGCGCAGCACCTTGTCGATCGCCGCGACGAACAGCGCGCCGTTGTGGTACGCCACCGCGGGCTGGGTCAGCTTGTCCACCAGCACGCGGCTGGTGCGCTGGCCGCCGCTGTCGGTGATCTCGTAGACGCGGCCGATGCCGCGCGTGCCGGCGTAGATGCGGCCGCTGTCGGTGCGTGCCATCGCGCGGACCCCGGGCATGCCGCTGGCCCACAGCTCCACCTTGAAGCCGGGCGGCACCTTCAACTGGTTCACCGGGATCTCTCCGGCGGGCACGGCGGTCAGGCGGCCGGCGTGCGGCGCGAGCGTCGACGTCGCCAGGTCCTGCGGCCGGCCCTGCTGCCAGGCCGGCACATTGGCCGGCTGCATCGCGGCGACGGGCGATACGGTGGGCGGCGGGGGGTTCTGGGCGCAACCGGCGGCAAGCAGCACGACCGATAGGGCGAGCAGTGTTTTCTTCATGGCTCTCTCTCCTGTGGACTGGCGGCATCCTAAGTTGCGCCGGCTCCCCGCACGGGGCGGGTTTTCCCCGCACGTCGAGGGGAGGACTGGCCCGATCTTCCCTTCTCGCGACTTTCTCCTACAGACATCGCATGCGCTTGCAGCGAGGTGCTGCGGCGCACCATTGCGGAAGGTTACAAAGCTCACGATCGACTTGCAATGCACGTCACGGCGATGTCATGGGCCCGACCTAGGATGGCCCCGAGCAGTACGAAGAGACCGCTTTTGCCAACCCCAAGAGAGGCCCCTCATGACGACCGCCGATTACCGCATCGAAAGCAGCCAGCCGATCGCCGGAAGGTTCTGGCCGCAGGCCGGTTCCAGGCATTTCGCGGTCAGCGATCGCGCGCTGGCCGTCAGCCTGGCGGCCAAGAGCTTCACGCACGACAGCGAGATCCGCGTGGTGCACGTGCCCACCGGCGAGGTGGTGTTCCGCAAACCCGCGCAGCGCGGCGAGCCCGGCGACGAAGCCTGAGCGCTAAGGCCGTGCCGGCGCCGCGCGCAAGGTGCGGCTGAGCAGCACCACCGGCACCAGCCCCACCAGCACCAGCGCCAGCGACGGCAGCGCGGCTTCGCCCAGGCGTTCGTCGCGCGCCAGCTGGTAAGCCACCACCGCCAGCGTGTCGCTGTCGAAGGGCCGCAGCACCAGCGTGGCCGGCAGTTCCTTCATGACGTCCACGAACACGAGCAGCCCGGCTGCCGCGGCCGAGCGCTTGAGCAGGGGCCAGTGCACCCGCGCCAGCACGGCGGGGCCGCCGGCGCCCAGCATGCGGGCGGAGTCGTCCAGGCTGGCGGGGATGCGCGCGTAGCCGCTCTGCACGGACTGCAGGGCCACCGACACGAAGCGCACCAGGTAGGCCCAGACGATGCCGAGGATGGTGGCGGTCATCCAGTAGCCCACGCCGCTCGCGGGCCACGCCTGCTGCAGCCAGCCCACCGGCAGCAGCAGGCCGACGACCAGCACGGTGCCTGGCACGGCGTAGCCCAGGCCTGCGAGCTGGGCGACGCCGCGCGTCACGCCGCCCGGTGAGCGGCGCAGCCGGTACGCCAGCAGCACTGCCATCGCCACCGCCAGCGCGGCGCTGATGCCGCCGAGGCGCAGGCTGTTCCACGACCACTCCAGGAAGCGGTTCCAGGGCAGCACCGACCAGTCGGCGGCCAGCGGGCGCAGCATGAAGGCCACCGGCAGCACGAAGCCCAGGAGCACGGGCAACCCGCACACCACCCATGCGATGAGGGCGCCGCCGGCGCGCAGCGGCACGGGCTGCGCTTCGGCGCCCGCGCGTGCCGCGCCGCCGGCAAAGCGCAGGCGCTTCTGCGCCCGCATCTCCAGCCCCAGCAGCACCCCGACGACGACCAGCAGCAAGGTCGCCAGTTGCGCGGCGGCGATGCGGTTGTCCATGGCGAGCCAGGCCTTGTAGATGCCGGTGCTGAAGGTCTGGATGCCGAAGTAGCTGGCCACGCCGAAATCCGCCAGCGTTTCCATCAAGGCCAGGGCCACGCCCGCGGTGATGGCGGGCCGCGCGAGCGGGAGCGCCACGCTGCGGATGCGGCGCGACAGCGGCGCGCCCAGCAGCCGGGCCGCCTCCATCAATTGCGCCGCGCGCTCGGCCAGCGCGGTGCGCACCAGCAGGTAGACGTACGGGTACAGCGAGAAGACGAAGACCGCCACCGCGCCGGGCAGGCTGCGCACCTCGGGCAGCAGGCGCCCCTGCAGCCCGAACTCCGCGCGCAGCCACCCCTGCAGCGGGCCGCTGAACTGCAGGAAGTCGGTGTAGGCATAGGCGACCACGTAGGCCGGCATGGCCAGCGGCAGCAGCAGCGCCCACTCAAAGATGCGGCGGCCGGGGAAGTCGAACAGCGTGACGGCGGCCGCGCCGGCCGTGCCGACCAGGGCGGCCCCCAGGCCGACCGCCAGGCACAGGACCAGGCTGGTGAGGGCGTAGTCGGGCAGCACCGTCGCGCCCATCTCGCGCAGGATCTGGCCGCTGGCGGCGTTCCAGGAGAACCAGGAGCCGAGCACGGCCAGCACCGGCAGCAGCAGCACGCCGGCGATCAGCAGCAGCGGAAGGTCCTTCAACGGGCGCAGGGACATGGGTGGCCCGGAGGGCAATTGTCATTCGTCAAGTGAATGAGAATTGTATGTATTTAGAATCATCCCATGCATCTCGAGCTTCGCCAGCTGCGCGTCCACTACCCGGGGCGCCCGCGTCCCGCGGTGGACGGGGTGTCGCTGGGCATGAAGGCGGGCGACATCGGGGTGCTGATCGGCCCCTCCGGCTGTGGCAAGACGACGCTGCTGCGGGCCGTGGCGGGCCTGGAGCCGGCCCAGTCGGGCGAGATCCTGATTTCCGGCCAGCGGGTGGAAGGCCCGGGCGTCCACGTCCCGCCCGAGCGCCGGCAGGTCGGCATGGTGTTCCAGGACTACGCCCTGTTCCCGCACCTGGACGTGGCGGGCAACGTGGGCTTCGGCCTGGGCCGTGGACTGTCGGGCGCCGAGCGCCGCACGCGCGTGTCCGAAGTGCTGGCGCTGGTGGGCCTGGGCGGCACCGAAAAGCGGATGCCGCACGAACTGTCCGGCGGCCAGCAGCAGCGCGTGGCCCTGGCCCGGGCGCTGGCGCCGCGGCCGAAGTTGCTGCTGCTCGACGAGCCCTTCTCCAATCTCGACGTCGACCTGCGCGAACGGCTGGCGCACGAGATCCGCGGCATCCTGAAGGAAGCGAAGGCCACCGCGCTGTTCGTCACACACGACCAGCTGGAGGCGTTTGCCATCGGCGACGTCATCGGCGTCATGCACGAGGGGCAGCTGCACCAGTGGGACGACGCATACACGCTCTACCACCGGCCCGCCACGCGCTTCGTCGCCGACTTCATCGGCCACGGCGTGTTCGCGCCGGCCACGCTCAAGCGCGTCGGCACGCAAGTGGTGGTGCACACCGCGCTGGGCGCGCTGACCGACGGCGCGGAATGCCCGCTGCCGGCGGCCTTCCGCTACGGCCAGTGCGAGGTGCTGCTGCGCGCCGACGACATCATCCACGACGACGACGCGCCTGTGAAGGCGGAGATCGTGCGCAAGTCCTTCCGCGGCTCCGAATTCCTCTACACGCTGCGCCTGGCCACCGGCGAGACCGTGCTGGCCCACGTGCCGAGCCACCACGACCACAAGGTCGGCGAATGGATCGGCATCCGGGCGCAAGTGGACCACGTGGTCACCTTCCAGCGCGAAGGCGGCGCGGCGGCGCCGCCGATGGCGTCGTTCCCGGTCTAGTCAGCGTCCACGCAGGCTTGCCACGGCCTCGCGCAGGTCAGTCGCCCACTGGCGGCGGTCCCGCCCTTGCGCCTTCTGCGGCTCGCCGAAGCGCACCAGCGCGACGAAGGGCGGGCCGGACAGCGTCCGCCAGAGCGATGCCACCAGCGTATCGTCCCCCAGGTAGAGCGGCCCGTCGCTGTCCTCGCCCGTGGCCTGGTCGATGAAGCGCAGGCCCACCGGCTGCGCGGCGGCGTCGGCGGAGATGGCCGCCTGGATCAGGTTGCCGTGGAAGGGCAGCAGTTCACGGCCGTCGCCGGTGGTGCCTTCCGGGAACACCGCCACGATGTCGCCCTTCGCCAGGCTCGCGCGCATGCTGTGCACCACCCGCATGGCGTCGCGCCGCTTCTCGCGCTCGATGTACAGCGTGCCGCCGCCGGTGGCCAGCGTGCCGATCAGGGGCCAATGCCGCACGTCGGCCTTGGAGACGAAGCGGCAATGCCGCGCCGCGTGCATGACCAGGATGTCCAGCCAGGAGATGTGGTTGGCCACCAGCAGCACCGGGCCGTGCAATGGCGGCTTGCCCTCCACCCGCAGCGGGATGCCCAGGATGGCCAGCATGCGCTGCGACCACGCCTGCACGGTGGCCTGGCGGCGCTGCTCGCTCCAGCGCGGGAAGAGCAATGTGATGATGAACCAGCCGCGGATGGCGTGCAGCAAGGCACGCCCCAGGCGCCACACCACCTGCAGCAGCTTCACGCCTCGCCGCGCGATTCGTAGGCCACCTGGCCGCCGACGATGGTGTAGCGCACGACGCCGGGCAGCGCATGGCCGGCGAAGGGCGTGTGCCGGCCCTGGCTGCGCAGGCGCTCCGGCGTCACCGTCCACTCCGCGCTGGCGTCGAAGATGCAGACATCCGCGATGCCGCCGTCGACCAGCTGCCCCGCGCTGGCCTGCAGCGTGCCAAGGGCGCTGCCCAATACCCGTGCGGGTTCATGGGTGAGCACGCCGAGCGCCCGCATCAGCCCGACGCCGCTTTCCTGGCCCCAGCGCAGCGCCAGTCCCAGCAACAGCTCGAGGCCGGTGGCGCCCGGTTCCGCCTCGGCGAAGGGCAGCGTCTTGGCGTCCTCGTCGACGGGCGTGTGGTCCGACACCAGCGCGTCGATGGTGCCGTCGGCGAGCCCTTCGCGCAGCGCGTCGCGGTCGCGCTGCTGGCGCAGCGGCGGGTTCAGGCGCATCCGGCTGTCGAAGTAGCCGATGTCCACGTCGGTGAGGTGCAACGAGTTGATGCTGACGTCGCAGGTGACGCCCAGGCCCTCTTCCTTGGCCTGCCGCACCAGCGCCACGCCGGCCGCGCTGCTCAGGCGGCACAGGTGCACGCGGGCGCCGGTGGCGCGCACCAGCTCCAGGATGGTGTGCAACGCGATCGTCTCCGCCGCCACCGGCACGCCGGACAGGCCCAGGCGCGTGGCCAGCGGCCCGCTCGCCGCCACGCCCTTGCCCAGGTGGATCTCCTGCGGGCGCAGCCACACGGCGTAGCCGAAGGTGGACGCGTACTGCAGCGCGCGCTGCAGCACCTGCGTGTTCAGCAGCGGCACCTCGGCCTGGCTGAAGCCGACGCAGCCCGACTCCGTCAGCTCCGCCATCTCGGTCAGCACCTCGCCGGCCAGGTTGCGCGTCAGCGCGCCCAGCGGATACACGCGGGCCTGGTGCAGCTTCTCGGCGCGGAACTTCAGCATGTCGACCAGGCCAGGCTCGTCCAGCACCGGCTCGGTGTCGGGCGGGCACACCAGGCTGGTGACGCCGCCGGCCACCGCCGCAGCCATCTCGGACTCCAGCATGCCCTCGTGTTCGTGGCCAGGCTCGCGCAGCCGCGCGGCCAGGTCGATGAGCCCGGGCGCGACGATGCAGCCGCGCGCGTCGATGGTGCGATTGGGGCTGAAGCCTTCGGGCGCCTGGCCGACCCCGATGATGCGGCCGGCGGCCAGCGCCACGTCGCGGATCTCGTCGAAATTGCGCGCCGGATCGATGACGCGGCCGTTGCGGATCAGGATCTTCATGCGGCGCTCCCCACGTGGCCGGCGACGATGCCCATCACCGCCATCCGCACCGCGATGCCGAAGGTCACCTGCGGCAGGATCACGCTCTGCTTGCCGTCGACCACCGAGGAGTCGATCTCGACACCGCGGTTGATGGGACCCGGGTGCATGACGATCGCATCGGATTTGGCCAGCGCCAGCCGCTCGGGCGTCAGGCCGAAGCGCTTGAAGAATTCCTGCGACGAGGGCAACAGCGCGCCGCTCATGCGCTCGTTCTGAAGCCGCAGCATGATCACGACGTCGCAGCCCTTCAGGCCCTCTTCGAGCGTGTGGCAGACCCGCACGCCCATCTGGGCCATGTCGGCCGGCACCAGGGTCTTGGGACCCACCACGCGCACTTCGGCGCAGCCGAGCGTGGTGAGCGCATGGATGTCGGAGCGCGCCACGCGCGAGTGCAGCACGTCGCCGACGATCGCCACCGTGAGGTTGGAGAAGTCCTTCTTGTAGTGCCGGATCGTGTACACGTCCAGCAGGCCCTGGGTGGGATGCGCGTGGCGGCCGTCGCCGGCGTTGATGACGTGCACGTGCGGCGCCACGTGCTGGGCGATCAGGTAGGGCGCGCCGGACTCGCTGTGCCGCACCACGAAGATGTCCGCCGCCATCGCCGACAGGTTGGCGATGGTGTCCAGCAGCGACTCGCCCTTGGACGCGGACGAGCGCGCGATGTCGAGGTTGATGACGTCGGCCGACAGCCGCGTGGCGGCGATCTCGAAGGTGGTGCGGGTGCGCGTGCTGTTCTCGAAGAACAGGTTGAAGACGCTCTTGCCGCGCAGCAGCGGCACCTTCTTCACCTCGCGGTCGCTCACGCTCACGAAGTTGGAGGCGGTGTCGAGGATGTGCGTGAGGATGTCTTTCGGCAGCCCCTCGATGGAGAGCAGGTGGACCAGCTCGCCGTTCTTGTTCAGTTGTGGATTGCGCTTGTAGAGCATGGTGTTCGTCAAACCGCGCGTTCGACTTCGAAGCTGAAGCGGCCGTCGGCGCCGCGCGCCAGCGCCAGCAGCTGGTCCGCCGGCAGGGCCATGCGCGCGGCGGCGTAGTCGGCCTGGATCGGCAGCTCGCGGCCGCCGCGGTCCACCAGCACCGCCAGCACCACCGCCGCGGGCCGGCCGTAGTCGAACAGTTCGTTGATGGCGGCGCGCGTGGTGCGGCCGGTGTAGAGCACGTCGTCGAGCATCAGGATGTGGGCGCCGTTGACGTCGAAGTCCAGCCGCGTCTGCGCGGTGGCCGACAGCCCGCGGCGCGCGAAGTCGTCGCGGTGCATCGCCGAGGAGATGATCCCCGGCTCCTCCTTCAACCCGAGGTCCTTCGCCAGCCGTTCGGCCAGCCAGGCCCCGCCGGAAGTGACGCCGACGAGGCGCGTATCGGGCCGGCGCAGCGATTGCACGCCGCGCACCAGCTCGCCGTACAGGGCTTCGGCGTCGAGGAACAGCGCGCCGGGTTGCGCGGTGGGGTTCAAGGCAGGCTCCTCAAGAATTGCTCCAGGATGACGCAGGCCGCGCCTGCATCGGCATCGCGCGCGCCCGACGAGAGCGCTTCGGTCGTGCTGTAGCGCTCGTCCACCTCGTACACCGGCTTGCCGCAGCGGCTGCGCAGCTGGCGGGCGAACTTGCGCGCGCGCGCCGTATTGTCGTGGCTGGCGCCGTCGGGATGGAAGGGCACGCCCACCACCAGCGCGTCCGGCTGCCATTCGCGCACCCGCTGCTCGGCCTGCGCCAGGCGCGCGTTGCTCGCTTCGGCGCGGATGGTCGGCTGGCCGGTGGCGGTGCGCAGCATCCGGTTGCCCACCGCGACGCCGGTGCGCTTGGCGCCGAAATCGAATGCGAGGAAGGTCTGGAACTGCGCGGGAACGTCGGGCGGCGCGGGCTCAGGCATGCCCCGCGCCCGGAGAAAGCATCCACGCCTGCAGCCCCAGCAGCAGCAGCGCCTTGTCGTAGCGTTCCTCGATGGGCGTGTCGAAGATGACGGCGGGGTCGGCGTCCACCGTCAGCCAGCTGTTCTCGGCCAGCTCCGACTCCAGCTGGCCCTCGCCCCACGCGGAGTAGCCCAGCGTGACCAGCACCCGGCGCGGGCCGGCGCCGGTGGCGATGGCTTCCAGCACGTCCTTGGAGGTGGTCATCTCCAGCCCGCCCGGGATCGTCATGGTCGACGCGTACACCGACTCGCTGGCGTCCTGGCCTTCGGCATGCACCGCCTCGTGCAGCACGAAGCCGCGCTCCGTCTGCACCGGCCCGCCCTGCAGCACTGGCGTGCGGGCCAGCTCTTCCCGGCCCAGCGGCAGGTCGACCTTCTCGAACAGGTTGCGCAGGTTGATGTCGGTCGGCTTGTTGATCACCAGGCCCAGCGCGCCGCGCGGGCTGTGCTCGCACAGGTACACCACGGTCCTGGCGAACGACGCGTCCTCCAGTCCCGGCATGGCAATCAGGAAGTGGTGCGTCAGGTTGATCGAATCGGCCTCGGTCGGCATGGGTTAGATTTTAGGCGCTATGGAGACTCCCTACGATGCCGTGTTGATGTGGTTCCGCCGCGACTTGCGCGTGGCGGACAACGCGGCGTTGTTCCACGCCCTCAAGGCCGCCCGGCAGGTGCACTGCGCGTTCGTCTTCGACACGGCCATCCTGGACGGGCTGCCGCGGCAGGACCGCCGGGTGGAATTCATCCGGGAGTCGGCGGCCGAACTGGACGAGGCGCTGCGACAGGCCGGCGGGCCCGGCGTGGGGCTGATCGCGCTCCAGGGCGACGCCGCCGAGGAGATTCCCCGGCTGGCGGCGCAGCTGGGCGTGCAGGCCGTGTTCGCCAACCACGACGACGAGCCGGCGGCCCTGCAGCGCGACCTGCTGGTGCGCGACCGGCTGGCGGCGGGGGGCATCGCGCTGCACACCGCCAAGGACCAGGTGGTCTTCGAGCGCGAGGAAGTGCTCACCCAGGCCGGCAAGCCGTACTCGGTCTTCACGCCCTACAGCCGGGCCTGGCTCGCCAAGCTGGACGGCTTCTACCTGCGGGCTTATCCGGTCGAACGGTACGCCGGGCGGCTGGCGGCGCGGCCCCAGGCGCTGCGCCGGTCGGTGCCGGCGCTGGAGGACTTGGGCTTCGAGCCCACCAACCTGCAGGCTTTGCCGATCCCGACCGGCGCGAGCGGTGGCCAGGCCTTGCTGGAGTCATTCACGCAGCGCATCGACCGCTACGACACCACGCGCGACCTGCCCGGGGTGAAAGGCCCCAGCTACCTGGGCGTGCACCTGCGCTTCGGCACGGTGTCGATCCGGCGGCTGGCCGCCCTGGCCCACGCGCGCGCGAGCAGCGGCGCGCAGACCTGGCTGAAGGAGCTGGCCTGGCGCGACTTCTACTTCCAGGTGCTGGCGAACTTCCCGCAGGTGGGACAGGGGCACAGCTTCAAGCCGGAGTACGACCGCATCGCCTGGGAAGAAGGTCCGCAGGCGCAGGCGCTGTTCGCCGCCTGGTGCGAAGGCCGCACCGGCTACCCGCTGGTGGACGCCGCGATGGCGCAGATCAACCAGACCGGCTACATGCACAACCGGCTGCGGATGGTGGTGGCCAGCTTCCTGTGCAAGGACCTCGGCATCGACTGGCGCTGGGGCGAGCGCTACTTCGCGCAGAAGCTCAATGACTACGAACTGGCGTCCAACAACGGGGGCTGGCAGTGGGCCAGCTCCTCCGGCTGCGACGCGCAGCCTTACTTCCGCATCTTCAACCCGGTGAGCCAGGGCGAACGCTTCGATCCGGACGGCGCCTTCACGCTGCGCTACCTGCCGCAGCTGGCGAAGCTGCCGAAGAAGGCGCTGCACGCGCCGTGGACGGCGCGGCCGGTGGACCTGGAAGCGGCGGGGCTGGTGCTGGGCAAGGACTACCCGCTGCCGATCGTCGACCATGCGCAAGCGCGGGAGGCGACGCTGCGCAGGTATGCGGTGGTGAAGGGTTGATGTCGGGGTGCGGCTGCGCCGAACCCGACCTACGAAGCCAATCCGGTAGGCCGGGTTTCGCGAAGCGAACCCCGGCGTTGCGCTACGCCGTCACCGCGCTCACGCAATAGTGCTTCACCAGGCTCAGCAGCTCCTCTTCCGAGTAGGGCTTGCCGAGATAGTGGTTCGACGGCAGCTCCTCGGCCAGCCGCTCCAGCGCCTGCAGGCCGTCGGCGGCGAGCGCCACGCGGTAGCCTTCGCGCGCCAGCAGGCGCTGCGTGACGCGCCGCACCGTGATCGAGTCGTCCACCACCAGCACCAGCGGCACCGCGGGCACCGTGGACATCACCTGCGGGCGGGCCGGGCTGCCGGCCTGCTCCAGCATCTCGGGCTGCGCATGGTCGGCGCTCAGCTGGCGCGCCAGTTCGCCGTACACCTGCGTCAGCGCCACCGGGTTGTAGATCAGGACCACGGCGCCGGACGCCAGCACCGTCATGCCGGCCAGGCCGGGCAGGCGGGCCAGCTGCGGCCCGAGGTTCTTCACCACCACTTCCTGGTTGCCCAGCACTTCGTCCACGTGCAGCGCCACGCGCTGGGCGGCGGAGCGGAACACCACCACCGGCACCGTCTTGCCCTGCGGCTCGAGGCTGCGCGCGGAGGACTGCAGCAGCGCGCCCGACCAGAAGAAGGGCAGCTGCTCGCCGGCGAATTCGAAGGTGCCGGTGTTGTAGGCCTGCTGCACTTCCTTCTGGCTGGCGCGGCGCACCAGTTCCACCAGGTTGGCGGGCACGCCGATGGCGAACTTGCCGGAGCGGATCATCACCACCTGCGTCACCGCAGTGGTGAGGGGCAGCACCAGCTTGAAGGCGGAGCCGTGGCCGGCCTGCGTCGTCGTTTCGATGCGGCCGCCGAGCGCGTTGACCTCGGCGCGCACCACGTCCATGCCGATGCCGCGGCCGGACAGCTCCGTCACCTGCTGCGCGGTGGAGAACCCGGGCATGAAGATCAGGTTGGCGGCGTCCGCGTCCGTCAGCTGCTGCTGCGGCGTGATCAGGCCCTGCTGCAGCGCCTTCTCGCGGATGCGCAGGATGTCGAGGCCGGCGCCGTCGTCCTGGAATTCCACCGAGACGTCGTTGCCCTCCTGCTTGACCACGATGCGGATCTGGCCGGCGGCGTCCTTGCCGGCGCCGGCGCGGCGCTCGGGCATCTCGATGCCGTGGGCGACGCAGTTGCGCAGCAGGTGCTCGAAGGCCGGCGTCATGCGGTCCAGCACGCCGCGGTCCATCTCGATGGTGCCGCCCAGGATGTCCAGCTTGACCTGCTTGCCGGTTTCCTTGGCCGCCAGCCGCACCACGCGGTACATGCGGTCGGAGATGCCGTCGAACTCCACCATGCGCGTGCGCAGCAGGTCGCGCTGCAGCTCGCGCGTCTGGCGGGCCTGCGCGATCAGGTCGTCTTCGGTCGACTCCACCACGCGGTGGATGTTGCGCTGCACGGTGGCCACGTCGTTGACCGACTCGGCCATCAGGCGCGTCAGTTCCTGCACGCGCGTGAAGCGGTCGAACTCCAGCGGGTCGAAGCCGGCGGCGGTGTCCTTGGCCTGCGCCATGCGGGACTGCATCTGCGACTCGGCCTGCACCTCGATCTCGCGCAGTTGCGTGCGCAGGCGGTCCAGGTTGCCGGTGAGGTCGCCGAGCGAGCCGCGCAGCTGGCGCAGCTCCGCTTCCAGCCGCGAGCGGGTGATCATCACCTCGCCGGCCTGGTTGACCAGCCGGTCGAGCAGTTGCGAGCGCACGCGCACCGCCTGGTTGGCGGCCTGGCGCGA
>JAJTCN010000133.1 GCA_021323335.1 Ramlibacter sp. | reverse complement strand
CGGGTACATCAGCGCCGACTTGATCTTGGACTTGATCGCCTCGGTCTTCTCCATGTAGGTCGCCAGCCGGTCCAGCAGGCTTTCCAGGATACCGGCGGCTTCGCCCGCTTCCACCAGGTTGCAGTACAGGTTGTCGAAGTACAGCGGGTACTTGCGGAAGGCGGCGGACAGCGAGGTGCCCGTCTCGACGTCCGTACGGACGTCGTTGAGCAGCTTGGTGACGCTGGCGTTGGCGTTGCCGCGGCCGACGATGTCGAAGGACTGCAGCAGCGGCACGCCGGCCTTCATCATGGTCGCCAGCTGGCGGGTGAAGATGGCGATGTCCTTCGGCTTGATCTTCTGGCCGGACCGCATCCGGCGCTTCTTGATCTTGGTGGGGTTGACGCCCTGGCGCCGCAGCGAGGCCATCACCTGGTTCTCGCCGGCGGCGCGGGTTTCCCCGCGCACCTGCTTGCCGTTGCGGTCCTTGCCTTCCCACTCGAAGACGAACTCGGAGACCTTGGTTGCTGCTGTGGCCATTGGGGGGTCCTCTTGCTTCCCTGCTCTTATTCGTTGGTGACGGCCAGCACTTCCTCGAGGGAAGTCAGGCCCAGCTTCACCTTGTGCAAACCCGACTCGCGCAGGCTGCGCACGCCTTCGCTCTTCGCCTGCTTGGCGATCTCGAGCGCGCTGCCGTCGGCCAGGATGATGCGCTGCATGTCCTCGCTGATCGGCATCACCTGGTAGATGCCGACCCGTCCCTTGTAGCCGTTGTTGCACGCCGAGCAGCCCACCGGCTGGTAGGGCGTCCAGCTGCCGTCGACCTCGTCTTCCCGGTAGCCGGCCTCGATCAGCGTTTCGTAGGGGATGTCGAAGGGCTGCTTGCACTGGCCGCACAGGCGGCGCGCCAGGCGCTGCGCCGTGATCAGGATCACCGAGGACGCGATGTTGAAGGGCGCGATGCCCATGTTGCGCATCCGCGTGAGCGTGGTCGGCGCGTCGTTCGTGTGCAGCGTGGACATCACCAGGTGGCCCGTCTGGGCGGCCTTGATGGCGATGTCGGCCGTTTCCAGGTCGCGGATTTCGCCGACCATGATGATGTCCGGGTCCTGCCGCAGGAAGGCCTTGAGCGCCACCCCGAAGGTGAGGCCGGCCTTGTCGTTGACGTTGACCTGGTTGACGCCGGGCAGGTTGATTTCCGCCGGGTCCTCCGCGGTGGAGATGTTCACGCCCGGCTTGTTCAGCAGGTTCAGGCAGGTGTACAGCGACACCGTCTTGCCGGAGCCCGTGGGGCCGGTGACCAGGATCATGCCGTAGGGCCGCTCGATGGCCTTGAGCAGCCGCACCTTTTCCTCGGGCTCGTAGCCGAGGGCGTCGATGCCCAGCCGGGCGCTGCTCGGATCCAGGATCCGGATCACGATCTTCTCGCCGAACAGCGTGGGCAGCGTCGAGACCCGGAAGTCGATCACGCGGTCGGCGCTGATCTTCAGCTTCATCCGGCCGTCCTGCGGCACCCGCTTCTCGGAGATGTCCATGCGGGAGATCACCTTGATGCGGGAAGCCAGCTTGTCCTTGATGGCCACCGGCGGCGCGGCGATCTCGCGCAGTTCGCCGTCGATGCGGAAGCGCACCCGGTAGGTGTGCTCGAACGGCTCGAAATGCAGGTCCGATGCGCGGGCGCCGATGGCGTCCAGCAGCATCTTGTGCAGGAACTTGACGACCGGGGCGTCCTCGACGTCGGAGGTGGCGCCCTTGTCGTCCTCGTCGACGACCGAGGAGTCCATGGTGGACTCGTCGAACTCGAAGTCGTCGCCGATGATGCTGTCCATGGCCTCGGTGGCCGTGGTGGCGTGCGCCTCCACCGTCTTGGACAGCTTGTCGTATTCCGCGATCACCCAGTCCACGCCCATCTGCGTGGCGAACTTGATCTTTTCGGCGGCCTGCTGGTCGGACGGGTCGGCGGTGGCGACGATCAGGCGGTTGTTGCGCTTGGACAGCACCACCACCCGGTAGGCCTGGCAGATCTTGGTGTCCAGCAGGCCGCGCGGCAGCCGCTGCAGGTCGACCGCGTCCAGGTCCAGCAGCGGCGCGCCGAAGGCCGAGGACATGGTGTGGGCCAGGTCGGACGGCGAGACGGCGCCCGAACCGGTGAGCTCGGCGATGAAGCTGGTCCGGTTGGACTGCGCCTTCTTGTAGATGTCGTCGGCTGATTTCTGGCCCAGCTTGCCCGCGGACACCAGCGCGCGGCCCAGCCCGGGCAGGGCGGACGCTTCAACGGCGGGATCGACGGCGGCCATGGATTCCGATCAGCAAGTACAACTCCATGCCCTTTGCGGGCTGTTGCCATCATCACCCAAAAGCCGAGTTGCTGTAAATGATCCGGCCCTCACGGGGCCCTGGCAGTTGGTAGGAAGTCACGCCTGTGCGCAGACGGTCGCCCGTGGGGTATGGGCGGCAGTGCCCGGGGGGTGGACGATGGCCGGTGTCAGCTTCCCTCCAGCAAAGCCCGTTCCTGCGCGTCCAGCGGCTGCGCCGTGGCCCGCAGCGCCTCCAGCACGGCGAGGTCTGCCTCCGACGCATCGCCTTGCCGCAACCGGAGCCGCTCGCGCAACACGGGCAGTGGCGCGTCGCAGTCCAGGATGGACAGGCGCACGCCGAGCTCCCGCGCCAGGGCCATGGCCTGCGCGCGCTCGCCGCGCTGCAGGAAGGCGGCGTCCAGCACCACCGGCCAGCCGGCCCGCAGCGCGCCGCGCGCCAGCGCGAACAGGCGGTCGTAGGTGCGCCGCGTCGCGTCGGGGGTGTAGGCATCCACCCCCGACGCGGCGGACCGGGCCAGCGGCTCGAGCCCGAACAGGCGCTTGCGCTCCACGTCCGAGCGGACGCGGATGGCGCCGTGCCGTTCCAGGACTTGCTGCGAACGGAAGGTCTTGCCCGATCCCGGCAGGCCGTGCGTGATGAACAGGCGCGGCGCCGGGGGGCGGGTCCAGGCCACGGCTTCACCCGCATAGAGCCTTGCCGTGGGGCCGCGGCTTTCGCGCAGGTGGTGCGCGGCGGCCCGCACCAGGGCGCGGTAGACGAGGCACAGCCGCAGGGAGGGCAGCCCTTCGTGGTCGCCCAGCTGCTCGAGCCAGCCGTTGAAGAAGCGCCAGCCGAGCGCGGAGCAGCCGGAAGCGACGAAATCCATCAGCGCGAAGGCCGCGTCCTCCAGCACGTCGATCCAGCGCAGCGCCGCGTCGAACTCGATGCAGTCGAAGGCGAGGACGTCGCCTTCGAACGAGAACACGTTGGCGAGGTGCAGGTCACCGTGGCCCTCGCGCACCCGGCCGGCCGCCCGGCGCGCCGCGCGCAGCGCGGCCGTCGCCCGGGCCTGGCCCGTGATCCAGTCGCGCAGGTCGTCGTGTCCGGCGCCCGGCCACAACGGCCGGCACGCCTCCAGGACGGCGAGGCTGCGCTGCTCCAGTGCGTCCGTCCCCGGTGGCTCCGACTGGCGGGCCGCCGGCGCCGCGAGGTGGAAACGCGAAATGTTCAGGGCGAACCGGTCCACGGCAGCGGTGCCCAGCGTGCCGGCCGCGGCCTGCTCGCTGAACAGCGCGCCCGGCGGAAAGCGCCGCATGCGCACGGCGTATTCCAGGGTCTCGCCGGGTCCGTCGAGCACCGGATCGTCGATCGAGCCGGTGATCCGCGACACCCCGAGGTAGAACGACGGCGCCAGCCTCCGGTTCAGGCGGACCTCTTCCTCGCAGCAGGCCCGCCGCAACGCCAGGGTGGAGTAGTCCACGAAAGGAAGGCGCAGCGGCTTTTTCAGCTTGTAGGCGAACTCGCCGGCCAGCAGCACCCACGAAATGTGGGTTTCGATGACTTGCGCGTCCAGGGACTGCGCGAGGCGGGCTGCGAGTGGGGAAGCGGCGGACATGGGGCAGGGCGACGTGCGGGACATTCTTGGGCGGTGCAACCGCCGCCCCCTTGACGCGCATCAATCGCGCGCCCCGGCGCCCGCGTATCTTGGGGGTTGGACTCCCGGAGCCGCATCATGAAACCCGAATGGATCCTCGTCGCCAACGCCGCCCAGGCCCGACTGCTCCAGCGCGAGGCCGGCTGCCCGCTGGTGGTGCTGCAGGCCTTCCACCATCCGGCCAGCCGCCAGCACAGCAGCGCGCTCGGCGATGCCGCCCGCGGCCGGCAGGGGGCGGACGGCGCGTTCGGCGCGGCCGCGTTCGAGCCGCGCATGGAACCGCAGCACAAGGAGCACCTGAAGTTCGCCGGCGAGCTCGCCGAAGCGCTGGAGGAGGGCGCGCGCGAAGGCCGCTACGCGGCGCTGCAGGTGTTCGCGGCGAGTCCCTTCCTCGGTGAACTCAAGCAGCAGTTCGGCGACGCCACGCGCAAGCTGCTGCAGGGCGCGCACGACCTCGACCTGAGCGCGGTGGGGCTCACCGAGATGGAAAAGCGCATCCAGCACGCGCTGCATCCCGAGCCCTGAAGGACGGGGGGCGCCTCAGCTCCAGTACGCCTCCGAGGCGTAGCGACGCAGCATGCGGTGGCTGTTGAAGCATGAGCCGTTGTACGCGATGGCGGCCTTCATCACCGCGCACCACTTCGGGCGGGGGCCGTACCACGCCGGCAGCACCGTCTGCTCCAGCTTGCGATAGAGCGATTCGGCGTGTCCGCGCGCGTCTTCTTCGTCGCGGCTGCCGATCGCCCAGCCGGTCACGCCTTCCTCGCACCCCTCCAGCCACCAGCCATCGAGCACGCTGAGGCTGGGCACGCCGTTGAGCGCGGCCTTCATGCCGCTGGTGCCGGACGCCTCCAGCGGAGGCTCGGGCGTGTTCAGCCACACGTCCGTTCCGGCCACGAGCAGGCGCGCGGCCTGCAGTCGATAGTCCGGCACGAAGACCACCGGCACGGAGCCCGCGAGCTCGGCCGCCCAGGCCTGGAGCTGCCGGATCGCCTGCTTGCCCGCTTCGTCATGCGGGTGCGCCTTGCCGGAAACGACAACCTGGAAGGGGAATTCGCGCGCGATGGCGCGAAGGCGGGGGATGCTGGAGAACAGCAGGCCCGGGCGCTTGTAGCCCGTCATCCGCCGCGCGAAGCCGAGCGTCGGCCGCCCGGGGTCCAGCGCGGCGCCGCCCGGCAGCGCCTTCACGTGGTCGAACAGCGCCCGGCGGCAGTCCGCGTGGGCCGCCTCGATATCCGCGTCGGGGATGTTCAGCGCGCGGGTCAGGAGCTCAGGCTCGTGGCGCCACTTCGGCATGCCGCGGTCGAACAGGCGGCGAAAGGGCTCCGCCGTCCACGTGCAGGCATGGACCCCGTTGGAGACGGCATGGACTTCCTGGCCTGGAAACAGCGAGCGCGACGTCTGCGCATGCCGCTCCGCGACCCCGTTCACCCAGCCGCTCAGCGCGAGCGCCAGCCGGGTGAGGTTCAGGTGGCCGGGGCCGCCGAGCGTGCGCAGCACGTCGGGTGACACCAGTCCCGACAGCGCGGCTTCGGCCAGGGGGTAGGGATACTTGTCGTGCCCCGCTTCGACCGGGGTGTGGGTGGTGAAGACGCAGCGTCGCCGCACCGCCGCCACCGCGTCCTGCAGGTTCGACCCGTGGGCCGCCGCCGCCCTGGAGCTGCGCAGCAGTTCCAGCGTCAGCAGCGCCGAGTGGCCTTCGTTCAGGTGGTACTTCTCCACCCGCAGGCCGAGCGCCTCGAGCATGCGGACGCCGCCGATGCCGAGCACCATTTCCTGCCGCAGCCGGTAGGCATCGTCCCCGCCGTAGAGGGAGTCCGTGAGGCGGCGATCGGCGGGCGCGTTCTCCGGCAGGTCGGTGTCCAGCAGGATGACCGGCAAGGCGGGCTGGCCGCCGATGCCGTGCACGGCACGCGTTCCGCGTGGGCCGCGGGGTCCCAGGGTTCCGGCTCCTCGCGCTGCGCGCCGTCGACCAGCCGCTGGCGGAAATAGCCCATCCTGCTGGCCAGGGTGACGCCGATCAGGGGCACGCCCAGGTCCGCCGCGCTGCGCAGGAGGTCTCCCGCCAGCACCCCGAGTCCGCCGCTGTAGGTGGGAATGGCGTCCTCGAGCGCGATCTCCATCGAGAAGTAGGCGATCTTCGCGTGAAGATCCTTCATGCGTTGCCCACCTCAGTGGGCGGCGGGCGCGGCCCGGCGCACGCCCTGGACGAACGCGATCCGCTCGCCCGGCACCAGCCGCAAGGAGGTCGCCAGGTGCGGATCGGCGTGCTGCTCCGCGGTGGCTTCCAGGCCTGCCGACGTGCAATAGGCGGCCACGCCGTCGGCGATGGACACCGCGCCGATGCCGCTCAGGACGCCGCATTCCTCCGTGCCCGGATCTTCCGCGCAGCGGCCATCCTCGACGTACACGAGCACCAGCGCAGCCGGCACGGCGCCCGCGGCGCGCCTCCTGGTGCGGATGTCGCCAGGCGTCAGCATCAGCAGCCGGTGCTCGCGCACGTCGTAGCGATAGGCGCCTTCCGCCAGCAGCGCGTACACCGCGACGGGGGGGAACCGCGGGTCGGCAAAGGGCGCGCGGCCGCCGCTGCCGTGCCGGTTGAGACCGAAGCCGGCCCACAGCAGGGACGAGACCTGGTCGAGGGAGAGCGAGGCCGGGGGCCCGCCGGCGGACCGGTCGCCCGCCTCGGGGCGCGGGACCTCCGGGCGGGGCAAGGGCAGCGTGATGGCGCCTTCGGTTGCTCTGTGCATGGCGTGCTTCCCGGATCGGCAGGCGCGGGTCAGGGCGCGGGAGGCGCTTCGGGCAGGCGCACCGCCAGCACCGGAACCGGTGCGAGGCGGATCACCTGTTCGGCCCCGCTGCCCATCAGCGCGCGGCCGATGCCGCGGCGGCCGTGCGTGCCGACCACGACGAGGTCCGCTTCCCAGCCGCGCGCCTCCTCCGCGACCGAGTCGCCCAGGCGGCGGCCCGGTGCTTCCAGCAGCTTGCGTTCGGCCGGCACGCCGGACGACCTGGCGATCTCCATGGCCTTCGACAGGCATTCGTCCGCCCAGCGGCGGGCGCTCTCCAGCACCGCACCGGTGTATTCATAGCCGCTGAGATAGGCGAGTTCGTCCAGCACGTGGAGGATGCGCACGCGGCCCGTGCTCTCACGTGCGAGCTGCAAGGCGGCGACGAGGGCCCGGGTCGAGGTTTCGCTGCCGTCGAACGGCACGAGGATGCGTTTGTACATGGCGGTCTCCGGTTGGCGATGCCCATGCTGCGCCGCCACCTTGTCACGCCGCTTGATGCAGGTCAAGTCCGGGCGCGCGCGGGGGTCCACAGTGGGGACCACTTCGACAACAAGGACAGCGATGGACTTCCTGGACTGGGTACGCGGCCCGCTGCTGGCTGCTTCGCTCGCCGTGTTCCTGCTGGGCACGGCGTGGCGCCTGTGGGTGCTGTACCGCCTGCCGCGGGCCAGGGTTGCCGGGGCGGCCCGGCAGCCCTTCGGGCGTACCGCTGCCCTGCGCGCCGCCCTGGGCCGCTTCGCCGTGCCCCGGGGCTTTGCCCCCAGCGCGACCCTGGTGACCCTCAATCCCTACGCTTTCCACATCGGCCTGGCCGTCGTGGTCTTCGGCTACGCGCCGCACATCGCCTTCATCCGCCGGCTCACGGGGCTGTCGTGGCCCGCGCTGCCGGACGGGGTGATGTATGCGGCGGCCGGCATCACCATCGTCTCCCTGCTGGTGGCCCTGATGTTCCGGCTGGCCGATCCGGTGCTGCGCCGGATCTCGCGGGCCGACGACTTCTTCACATGGACCGTCACGATGCTGCCGCTGCTCACCGGCATGGCGGTGATCAGCGACCCTTCGGCCGCCGTGGCGGCGCGCGACCATGTCGTCTACCGCACGCCGCTGGCGCTGCACCTCCTCAGCCTGGAGCTGATGCTGGTCTGGTTCCCCTTCGGCAAGCTGATGCACGCATTCCTCGCGATCCCGGGGCGGATGCAGCTCGCCACCTTCTTCGGCCGGCGCGGGGTGCGGACATGATCGACATGAACGTGTTCCACGGCTTCCTGGAGGCCATCCGGCACCTGCCGGAAATGGCGCGCATCGAGCCGATGGAGGACGCCGAGCGCGTCACGCGCGCCAAGGGCGTGATGCGCGCGAAGATGGATCGCTCGCTGGCGCTGGACCTCGAGGCCTGCGTCAACTGCGGCTACTGCTCCGAAGCCTGCCACGTCTACCGCGCCACCGACGATCCCCGCTTCGCGCCGAGCCGCAAGCTGGACCTGTTGCGGCGCCTGCACAAGCGCGAGACGGCCGCGTTCGCGCCGGTCAGGCGCCTGTTCACCCCGGACATCACCGCGGACGACCTGCGTGAATGGCAGGAACTGGTGTACGACGGCTGCACGGAGTGCGGGCGCTGCAGCCTCGTCTGTCCCATGGGGGTGAACACCGCGCGCGGCGTCAACGTCATGCGCGAAGCCCTGTTCGAAGCGGGGCTGGCGCCGCCGGAACTGCTGGCGGTGTCGCAGGAGCAGGCGGGCCGGGGCACCGTGTTCGGCGTCGGGCCGGCCGAGTTGAAGGAGGCCGTGGCGGCGCTCGCGGCGCAGGGCGTCGTGCTGCCGCTGGACCTGCCGCGGGCCGACGTGATGGTCGTGACGACCGTCATCGACGTGCTGCTGTACCACGACGCGCTGGCGGCGACGGCGCGCATCCTGAACCACCTCGGCGTCCGCTGGACCCTGCGCAGCGCCGGCTTCGAGGCCGCCAACTTCGGGCTGCTGGCCGGCAACGAGGACCTGCAGCGGGCCGCCAGCCGGCGCATCGTGGACGAGGCGCTGGCGATCGGCGCCACGACGGTCATCCTGCCGGAGTGCGGCCACGCCTACCCCGCGCTGCGCTGGGAGGGACGGCTCGACGACGGCCGGCCCCTGCCGTTCGAGGTGCTGGCCGCGTCCGAATACGTCGGCCGCGAAGTCACCGCCGGACGCCTGAAGCTCGAGCGCCTGCCCCCCGGGCAGCGGGTGACGTATCACGATGCCTGCAAGCTCGCTCGGCACGGCGGGGTCGTGCAGGAGCCGCGCGCGGCCCTGCGCGCGATCGGCGTCGACTTGCGCGAGACGGAGCCGACCGCCGAACAGAACTGGTGCTGTGGCGGCGGCGCCGGCACTTTCCTCATCAACCGGGCCGCGCCATTGCGGCACAAGGCCTGGGCCATCAAGCGCGACCAGATCGACGCCACCGGTGCCGACACCGTCGTCGTGTCGTGCGGAAGCTGCCGATTGAACTTGATGGCGGGCGCGGAAGCCGATGCCTGGCCGGTGCAAATCCGCAGCCTCGTCGAGATGGCGGCGGCGCAGTTGCCGGCCTGACGGCGCCATGCCTGTCTTCACCACCACCACCAGGAGGCAACCATGCGATCCACCATCCTCTTCGCCGCCACTGCGGCGCTCATCCTCGGCGCCGGCGCGGGCTTCGCGCAGCAGGGCGGCACGCCCGCGGCACCCGGCGCGTCGGCCGCGCGACCCGGCTATGGACCGGGCGGCGGTCCCGGCCCCCGCGGCGGCATGCGCTTCGGTTTCGGCAGCGACTTCACCCCCGGCTGGGGGATGATGACGCCGCAGGAGCGCGACCAGCATCGGCAGCAGATGGGGAATGCGAAGACGCCGGAAGAGTGCCGCCAGGTGCGTGACGAACACCGCAAGCTGATGCAGGAGCGCGCCCGCGCGCGCGGCATCGCCAGCATGCCGGGGCCGCGCCGCGACGCCTGCGCCGGCGCGCCGGGCTGAGGCCGGGCCGAGCCGGCCGCGAGCAGCGACGGCGGGTGCGCCGCGCTGGATGCAGCACAATGCGCGCCTCTGCATTGCCGGCCCCGGTCCAGGATCGCCCATGACGCAACCCCAACGCGAGCTGGCCCGCACGCTCCTGACCGTGATCTTCATCGGCGGGCTGATCGTGGCGTCGCTCTGGATCCTGCGGCCGTTCATCGCCGCCGCCATCTGGGCCACGATGATCGTCGTCGCCACGTGGCCCGTCTTGCTCTGGTTCCAGGCCCGGTTGTGGCGCCGCCGGTGGCTTGCCATCGTCGCGATGACCGGGGTCCTGCTGCTGGTGTTCGCGGTGCCGCTGGCGCTGGCGATCGGCACGGTCGTCGGGAACGCGGAGGAGATCGTCACGCGCGTGAAATCGATCGTGGGCTTTCGCATGCCGACACCTCCGGGCTGGATCGCCCACCTGCCCTTCATCGGGCCGAAAGTGGTGCTGGCCTGGGAGCAGGTCGTCGCCTCGGGGGTCGACGGACTGCTGGCGCGGGTGATGCCCTACGGCGGGCGGATGGCGCAATGGCTGGTGGCCGAGGCCGGCAACGTGGGCCTGCTGTTCGTGCAGTTCCTGTTGACGCTCGTCCTGGCGGCATTGATGTACGCGGGCGGCGATGCCGCCGCGCGCGATGTCGTGCGTTTCGGCCGCCGCCTCGCGGGAGACCGCGGGGAGAACGCGGTGGCCCTGGCCGGCCAGGCGATCCGCAGCGTCGCCCTCGGCGTGGTGGTGACCGCGGTCGTCCAGGCCGCGCTCGCCGGCATCGGGTTGGGAGTGGCCGGCGTGCCGTTTGCCGGGCTGCTCACGGCGGTCATCGCCTTCCTGTGCATCGCGCAGATCGGCCCGTCGCCGGTGCTCGTCCCCGCGGTGATCTGGCTCTACTGGAGCGGCGAGACGGCCTGGGGCACCTTCCTGCTCGTCTGGACCGTGTTCGTCGTGACGCTGGACAACATCCTTCGGCCGGTACTCATCAAGCGCGGCGCCGACCTGCCGCTGCTCCTCATCTTCGCCGGTGTCATCGGGGGCCTGCTGGCGTTCGGCCTGGTCGGCGTCTTCGTCGGGCCCGTCGTGCTCGCCGTGGCCTACACGCTGCTCCAGGCCTGGATCGCCGACGAGGACCTGGACCCACGGCGATAGCGGGACCAGGCGCCGTCGAGGGTGCTAGCGCCGCCGGCCGCGCTGCTCGTCCTGGCTGCGCATCCATGCCATGACCAGCGCCGCGGCAAGGGCGCCGACGGCCGCGGCGACCATGGCGGACTTCAGGGGCTCGCGGGCCACGTAGCGGCGCCCCTCGGTCGCATAGTGGCCCAGTCGCCGTTGCGCCGCGACGGTCGCGTCCGTCACCGACTCGGCACCCGAACGTGCGAGGTCGGCGGCGCCGTCGCGCAGGTCGCGGGCGGTTTCGCCGATCTTGCCGACGGCCTCGCTGGCGAATTGCCTGCTGCTGTCGAGCGCATGCGTGGTGGCCTCGCGGGCTTCCTGGGCGACATCGGAAATCCGCGTGCCGACGGAGGTGCAGGTGGGGTGGGTCATGGTGTTCTCCTGGTCCTTCTTCATCGAAATCTCCTTGCGATCCGGATGGGCCGAGCATGCGCTTCCGTGCGGCCGCTGTCACGCGGCATGCGGCCGCACGGGCGACCGGATTGACTTGCGTCAAGTGCGGCCAGCGGGCAACCGTTACAAGGAAAAGCGAATCCTGGGGAGAGTCTGGATGAACATTGCGCGTCGCACGCTGCTGCACGCCGCGCTGGCCGGGGCCGCCGGTTGCGCGCTGCCGTCATCGTCGGCCGCGGCGACCGCGATCGTCCTGCCCGCCGCGACCGATGGCCGGCGCTTCTCGGTCCTCTACAAGGGCAGCCGGATCGGCAGCCACACCGTGCTGTATTCCCCGGCGACCGGCGAGACCCGTGTCGCCACCGAAATCCACCTGCGGATCAAGGTGGCCTTCCTCACCGTCTTCGCGTTCGACCACAGCTCCGAGGAAACCTGGCGCGGCGGCCGCCTGGTGGCGTTGAACAGCGAAACCCTGGAGCACGGCGAAACGCTGCGAGTCAAGGGCGCGGCGGCGCCCGATGGTTTCCGGGTCCTGGGCGCCAGCGGGCCCTTCGTCGCCCCGGCCGCGACCCTGACGTCGAACAGCCTCTGGACGCCGGCGGT
>JAJTCN010000042.1 GCA_021323335.1 Ramlibacter sp. | reverse complement strand
ATTGGCGATGACGGGCGTGAAGTCCCAGGAGTACATGGCTTCGCGCCCGTCCCGGATGCGTTAGAGCATTTCCTTCATCACGGGCGGCGAGGCCTTGGGGTCCAGGCCGAAACCGACCAGGAATTCCTCGTACCACTTCTGCGTCTGGCGGCTCTTGTAGTAGTCGCCGAGCGACTTGTCGACGAAGGCCAGGAAGGCCTTGTTGTCTTCCTTGCGCACGGCGGCGCTGGAAGGCTGCGACTGCGCGGGCGTCGGCACCACGATCTTGCCCGTGCCCAGGCGCTGGCGGGCGGCGAGCAGCGGCGGGTGGAACAGGCAGACCGCGTCGACGCGGCCGGCCTGGAAGGCGGCGATGGCTTCGGTGTTGCCGGGGAAGCGCTGGATCGACGCGTTCGGCACGTTCTCGCTGAGGAACTTGTCCATGCTGCTCGCCTGCGGCACCGCGATCTTGACGTTCGGGTTGTTCAGGTCGCTCCACTTGGAGACCGGCAATTCGTTCTTCGCCAGCACGGCCAGCGAGTAGTACAGCAGCGGCGTCTGCGGAAAGTCGACGGCCTGGGCGCGCTCCGGCGTGGCGTCCATCATGTACATGATGTCGATCTTGTTGCTCTGGAGCGCGGCGATGGCCGTGCCCCAGGTCACTTCCACCGGCTCGAACTTCACGCCCAGCGCGGCGGCCATGGCCTTGCCCATCGACACGCCCAGGCCGGTGGACCACTCGCCGTTCTTCGGGTCCTTGGAATACCAGGGCGGCGCCTGCGTCACGCCGACGCGCAGGCTGCCGCGCTGCTTGATCTGGTCCAGCGTGCCGCCGGACTGGGCGCGGGCGGCGAGCGGAAGCGCGAGGGCGACGGCGCCGGCGGCGATGCCGGAGAGGGCGTGGCGACGAGTGGTCATGAGGCTGCTCCTGGAGGGGACGTGGGAGGGGTGGAGAGAAACAGTTCGGTCTGCTGCGCGCCGCGGCCCATGTGGGTCGAGATTTCGGCCAGCATCGCCTGCAGGTCGTCGCCGAGCGCGGCCTGCACATAGCTGTCGTGGGAATCGCGGCGCGGGCCGCGGGTGCCGTGGGCCCGATGGTGCGCGGCCCAATAGAGCTGCAGGCGGCCGCGCAGGCTGTGCCAGGTGCGCTGCAGCAGGCGGTGGCCGCTGGCCTCGTAGACCAGGCCGTGCAGGTCGAGCTCGGCCAGGATGCTCGCGGCGTCGTCGCGCGCGTCGATGCAGGCGGTGAGCGCCGCGTTGCGCCGGAGCAGCTCGCGCCGGAAGGCGTCGTCGCGCTTGTCCCAGGCCTGCTCGAAGGCGAAGCGCTCCAGCGTGATCCGCATCGAATAGATCTCGCGGACGTCGTCCACCGAGAGCGAGATGACGTGGGTGCCGGTGTAGGGCACCGTGACCAGCAGCCCCTCTTCCACCAGCTGGCGCAGGGCCTCGCGCAAGGGGCCGCGGCTGACGTCGAACTGGGCGGCGAGCGCGCTTTCGACCAGCTGGGCGCCCGGCGCCAGCTCGCCTTCCAGGATCGCCGCGCGCAGCCGCTCGGCAATGTGGTGCCGGAAGGTGCTCTTCGGTACGCGCTGCACGCGCACCGGCGAGGGATTCGGGCTGAGGGCGGAGGGGGTGCTCACGGGGGTCGATGATCGATTGTCAACAATCCTAACACCATCTCGACATCGCCGAGCGCCCCCACCCCAACCCTCCCGCAGAGGGGGAGGGAGGAAGACATGTAGGCCGGGTTCCGCGCCAGCGGACCCCGGCGATCCAGCCAAAAATCTATCGTGCGTCCGGCCCGCCGGCGACCAGCCAGCGGATGAAGCTGGCGGCGTCCTCTTCGCTCAGGGCCTCATGCGCCGCGATGTGGGAGAACGTCGAGCCGTGGTGGAGCCGGTCCACCAGCGCCTTTTCGGTCGCGGCGTCCAGGCGGCCGCGGTGCGCGGCGTAGCGCGCCGCGATCTCGCGCAAGGTCGGCACGTTGCGCCGCGGCGGCTCGCCGTGGCACTTGTAGCAGCCGCCATCGGCGGCGCGCTGCGCCACCTGCGCCCAGTCTTCGGGGGCCGCGCCCGGCGCCGGCCAGGCTTGCAGGCCGGCAGCGGCAACCAGGAGGGAGGAGAGCAGGCGCACGACCCAACGATAACGCAGGCGGCCGCTAGACTCGGCGCCGTGAAAGACCAGGACATCGAGCCCTTCTTCGCCACCCTCCAGGCGGCCAACCCCTCCCCCGTGAGCGAGCTGGAGTACAGCACGGTCTTCGAACTGCTGGCCGCGGTGCTGCTGTCGGCGCAGGCCACCGATGCGGGCGTCAACAAGGCCACCCGGCGCCTCTTCCACGTCGCCAACACGCCGCAGGCCATCCTGGCGCTGGGACAGGACGGGCTGGAGGAATACATCAAGACCATCGGCCTGTACCGCATGAAGGCCAAGCACCTGCTGGAGACCTGCCGCATCCTGATGGAGCGGCACGGCGGCCGGGTGCCGCGCAACCGGGAAGAACTGGAGGCGCTGCCCGGCGTCGGCCGCAAGACGGCCAACGTGGTGCTGAACGTGGCGTTCGGCGAGGAGGCGATGGCGGTGGACACCCACGTGTTCCGCGTGAGCAACCGCACCGGCCTGGCGCCGGGCAAGGACCCGGTGGAAGTGGAGCGCAAGCTGATGCAGCGCGTGCCGAAGCACTACCTGGTCGATGCGCACCACTGGCTGATCCTGCATGGCCGCTACGTCTGCGTCGCCCGCCTGCCGAAATGCTGGGAATGCGCGGTGGCGCGCTGGTGCGACTACCAGCCCAAGACGCCGCCGCCGGCGCTGCGAACCTGAGCTTCGGCCCGGTGTCACAATCGCCTGAAGCAAGTGAACGAGGCCCGCATGGACATGGACGAGAACGAATTGAAGGAGATGCTCGAGGTGCACACCCAGAGCATCCAGGGCCTGGTGGAAAACCAGATGATGCTGGCCGCGCAGGTGCAGGTGCTGCAGGCCGCGCTGGCCACGGTGCTGCTGCACCACCCCGACCGCGGTCAGCTGCTGCGCACCTTCAAGGGCTACATGAAGATCTCCAAGGAGTCGACGCCGCAGCTGTCGCGGCACATGGAGGCGCTGGAGGGGGGGATGTTGGCGCTGCTGGGGCAAGGCACGGAGCCGGAGAAGAATTGAGACGTCATCCCCGCGAAGGCGGGGATCCAGGGCGCCCCCCGCCTGCGCGAGGGCAGGCTCTGTGATTCCCGCCTTCGCGGGAATGACGGCGGATCAAGCCGCCCAATCCCCGAACGAGAACCGGAACATCCGCGGCTTCGCCTCGGACGGGCGCACCAGCCGCAGCTCCAGCTCCTTCGGCCGCGGCTGGATGGCGATGAACTTCAGCACGCCCACGCGATGCGTGCCCCCCGCCTTCTCGCCTTCCCACGCCAGCGGCTTCATGGAGCGGCCGTCGCCAACCAGCACGAAGTTCTCCATCACCTCGTCGTCCAGCCGCCGGCCTTTGCTGCTGAAGGCCACGGCGAAATCCCACATGCCGCTGTCCGCCGCCACGTTGCCCGGCGTCACCGCGACGGTCACGCCCTGCACCACGCTCTTCTGCGTGACGTTCGGCCAGGCGGCCACGCCCACGGAAATCAGCAAGGCCAGCACTGCGGCGAATTTGAGATTGCCCATGCCGCCACCTTACGCCCGCCGCATCACCCGAACTTGACGCCGGTCAAATGCCCATGAAGCGCGTAGCAGTCGTAGGGCGGGTTCGCGCCAGCGACCCCGCCGTACCGAACACCGTCACAACCCCCGCCACCCACCCCCCAGTGCCTGGATGAGCGCCACGGCCGCGACCTGCCGGTCGATCTGCGCCTGCACCAGCGCGCGCCGCGCCGCCGCCGCGTTGCTCTGCGCGGTGATCACCTCGGTGTAATTCACCTGGCCCGCCTGGTAGCGGTTCAGCACCTGCTGCTCCACCAGGTCGGCCGCGCGGCTGGCCTGCAGCCGCAGCACCTGCTGCTCGGACAGGATGCGCAGCGCCACCAGCTGGTCCTCGACCTCCTGGAAGGCTGCCAGCACCGTCTGCCGGTAGCGCGCCGCCGCTTCCTCCAGAGCCGCCCTCGCCTGGTCGACCCGGGCGTCCACCCGCCCGCCGTCGAACAGCATCTGCGCCACCGACGCGCCGATCGCCCACACCAGCGCGCCGCTGAACAGCTCGCCGATGCTGGCGGCGCTGAGGCCCAGCGATCCCGTCAGGTTGAAGCTGGGGAAGTAGCCGGCGCGCTGGATGCCGACCTGCCCGTTCGCCTGCTCCACGCGGCGCTCGGCCGCCGCGATGTCGGGCCGGCGCTGCAGCAGCGTGGACGGCACCTCCGGCGGGATCAGCGGGACGCTGACAGTCCACTTCGGGTCCGCCGCCAGGCTGAAGTTCGCCGGCGCCTTGCCGACCAGCACCGCGATCGCGTGCTCGAAGGTGGCCCGCTGCTGTTCCAGCGTCAGCAGGTCGGCCTCGGCATTCGCCAACTGGCTTTCGGCCTGCAGCACGTCGGTGCGCGCCACCACGCCCGCGGCATAGCGGTTCTGCGTGATCTGCAGGGCGCGGCGCAATCCGGCGATGGTCTCCGTCTGCAAGCGGCGCAGCACGTCGGCCTCGCGCAAGCCGAAATAGGCGGTGGCCAGTTCGCCCTGCGCGGCCAGCGTCGCCGCCGCCAGGTCGGCCTGCGCCGCCTGCTCGCCGCTGCGCGCGCCCTGCACGGCCAGGCCGAGCCGGCCGAACACGTCCGGCTCCCAACCGACGCCGATGCCGACCTGGTACGTGCGGGCCGTCGGCTGGCCGCCGCCGCCGCCGCGGTTGCCGCCCGCGCTCAGGTTGACCTGCGGGAACAGGCTGGCCCGCTGCTCGCGCGTCAGCGCCCTCGCCTGCGCATAGGCGGCGACGGCGGCGGCCACGTTCTGGTTGTTCACTTCGACCTGCGCCACCAGGCCGCCGAGCACCGGGTCGTCGAACAGCTCCCACCAGGGGCCGCGCTGCAGCGTGTCGGCGGGCGCGGCGACCACCCAGGCGCCGCGGCCCTCCTTGAAGGCGATCGGCGTCTCGACGGCGGGCACCTCGTACTTCGGCGCGAGGTTGGCGCACCCGCCCAGCAGCAGGCTGGCGGCCAGCACGGACAGGATCAGGCGTTGCGGAAGGCGAGTGGGCATGCGGTGTTCAGGCAGTTTGGACGCCGGCCTCGCCATGGCGGGCGAGCTGGCGCTCGATGGGGCTGCGCCGGCGCAGCTTGTCCAGCAAGAGGTAGACCACGGGCGTGGTGAGCAGCGTGATCACCTGGCTGGCGATCAGGCCGCCGATGATGGCGATGCCCAGCGGCCGCCGCAGCTCGGCGCCTTCGCCGAAACCCACGGCCAGCGGCAGCGCGCCCAGGATGGCGGCCAGCGTGGTCATCAGGATCGGGCGGAAGCGCAGCAGGCAGGCCTCGCGCACGGCCTCGTAGGGGCTCAGGCCGCGCGAGCGCTCCGCGTCCAGCGCAAAGTCGATGATCAGGATGGCGTTCTTCTTGACGATGCCGATCAGCAGGAACAGGCCGATCAGCGCCATGATGGAGAACTCCATCTGGAAGACCAGCAGCGCCAGCACCGCGCCGACGCCGGCCGACGGCAGCGTGGACAGCACGGTGATCGGGTGCACCAGGCTTTCGTACAGCACGCCCAGCACGATGTAGATCACCACGATGGCCGCCAGGATCAGCAGCGGCTGCTGCTGGTTGGTCTGCTGCGCCTGCCGCGCCTGGCCCTGGAAGCTGCCGCGCACGTTGATCGGCATGCGGATCTGGGCCTCGGCCGCGCGCACCGCCGCCTCCCCCTGCGCCATCGTCGCGCCCTCGGCCAGGTTGTAGGAGATGGTGGTGGCCAGCTCCGCGTCCTGGTGGTTCACGGAGGTGGCCGTGGGCCGCTGGTCGAAGGTGGCGATGGCGGACAGGGGCACCATCGTCCGCGCCGTGGCGCTGACGGCCGAGCCCGTGGAGGCGTCGCGCAGCGACAGGTTGGCGGAGGTCGCGGCCGTTGCCGTGGTGGCCGCGGTCGACGGGTCCAGCGTCGCCGCCAGGTCCGTCGGCGCACCGGTGTTGCGCGCCGGAACGTAGATGTCCTTCAGCGCCTCCGGGCTGCGGATGTAGCGCGGCGCCAGCTGCATGATCACCCGGTACTGGTTCACCTCGTCGTAGATCGTGGCCACCTGGCGCTGGCCGAACGCGTTGTACAGCGCATTGTCGATGTCGCGCGAGGTGATGCCCAGCCGCGTCGCCGTCTCCTTGTCCACCTGCACATAGGCCTCGACCCCGTTTTCCTGCTGGTCGGTGTCGACGTCGACCAGCGCGTCCTGCTGCTTCATCGCGTCGGCCAGCCGCGTCGCCCACAGCTTGAGGTCCGCCTCGTTGTCGCTCTTGAGCGAGTACTGGTAGGTGCTGTTGGACGAGCGCCCGCCCATGCGCAGGTCCTGCACCGGGTTCAGGAACAGGGTCACGCCGGTGACGCGGGCCAGCTGCGGGCGCAGGCGCGCGATGACGGCCTGCCCGCGCTCGGCGCCGTCGCCGCGCTGGAGGTTGACGAACATGAAGCCGCCGCCGGCCCGCGAGCCGCCGGTGAAGGCCACCACGGTCTCCACCGCGGGGTCGTTGCGGACGATCTCCACCAGCTGCTTGAGCTTGTCCTGCATCTGCTGGAACGAGATGCTCTGGTCGGCGCGGATGCCGCCGCTGATCTGCCCGGTGTCCTGCTGCGGGAAGAAGCCCTTGGGGATCTGGATGAAGAGGAAGGCATTGAGCGCGATCACCAGCACCAGGATCAGCATCACCAGCCAGCGCGCGGCCAGGGCCCAGTCCAGGCTGACCTCGTAGGCCTTCTGCGTCCAGCCGAACGCCTGCTCGGACCAGCGCGCCAGCCGGCCGGGCGCGCGCTGGTGGGCGTCGCGCCGCAGCAGCCAGGCGCACATCATCGGCGTGGTGGTCAGCGAGATCAGCAGCGAGATCATCACGGCGGCCGACAGCGTGACCGCGAACTCGCGGAACAGCCGCCCCACCTGCCCGCCCATGAACAGCAGCGGGATGAACACGGCCACCAGCGAGAGGCTGATCGACAGCACCGTGAAGCTGACCTCCCGCGCGCCCTTCAGCGCCGCCTCGAAGCGGTCCATGCCGGCCTCGATGTGGCGCGAGGTGTTCTCCAGCACCACGATGGCGTCGTCCACCACGAAGCCCGTGGCCACCGTCAGCGCCATCAGCGACAGGTTGTTGAGCGAGAACCCCAGCAGGTGCATCACGGCGAAGGTGCCGAGCAGGGAGACGATGGTCGCCACCGCGGGGATGAAGGTGGCGCGGGCGCTGCGCAGGAACACGCTCACCACCAGCACCACCAGCAGGATGGCGATGCCGAGGGTCAGCTCCACCTCGTGCAGCGAGGCGCGGATGGAGTGCGTGCGGTCGGAGGCGACCTCCAGCTTGATGTCGTCGGGCAGCGCCGCCTGCAGGCTGGGCAGCAGCGCCCGCACGCCGTCCACGGTGGCGATCACGTTGGCGCCCGGCTGCAGCGTGACCAGCACGATCACGGCGGGGCTGCCATTGAACAGGCCCATGGTGTTGATGTTCTCGACACCGTCGCTGATCTCGGCCACGTCGGCCAGCCGCACGGCCGCGCCGTCGCGCCAGGCCACCACCATGGTGCGGTAGTCGGAGGCCGACTTGCCGCTGTTGGCCATGCCGGTGCCGGTGTAGATCTGCATCCGCCGGCCGTCGACGGCGAGGTCGCCCTTGGGCCGGTTGGCGGTGCCGGACTGCAGCGCGGCGCGCACGTCTTCCATCGAGATGCCGTACCGGTTCAGGGCGAAGGGGATCAGCTCCACCCGCACGGCGGGTTGCGAGCCGCCGCCGAGCTCGACGTCGCCGACGCCCGGCACCTGCGCGATCTTCTGCTGGACGATGTTGGACACCGCGTCGTAGATCCGGCCCGGCGAGCGTGTCGGCGAGGTCAGCGCCAGGATGATCACCGGCGCGGCCGACGGGTTGGCCTTGCGGTAGGTCGGGTTGCTGCGCAGGTTGGCCGGCAAGTCGGCCCGCGAGGCATTGATGGCGGCCTGCACCTCGCGGGCGGCGGCGTCGATGTTGCGGTTCAGGTCGAACTGCAGCGTCACGCGCGAGCTGCCGGTGCTGCTGCTGGAAGTGATTTCATTGACGCCGGCGATCGTGGCGAGCCTGCGCTCCAGCGGCGTCGCGACGCTGGAGGCCATCGTCTTCGGGCTGGCGCCCGGCAGGCTGGCCGACACCGAGATCACCGGGTAGTCCACCTGCGGCAGCGAAGCGACCGGCAAGGCGAAGAACGCCGCGATCCCGGCCAGCGCGATCCACACGGTGAGGAGCACCGTGCCGACCGGGCGGCGGACGAAGGGGGCGGAGAGGTTCACACCTGATTCTCCGAAGGCTGTTCACCCCCTCTCCCGCTTGCGGGAGAGGGCCGGGGTGAGGGGGGACCCTTCCGCCACCGCCGCCCCAACCGATCGAACCCCAAATAGATCACCGGCGTCGTGAACAGCGTCAGCAGCTGGCTCACGATCAGCCCGCCGAAGATCGCCAGGCCCAGCGGACGCCGCAGTTCGGCCCCTTCGCCCCAGCCCAGCATCAGCGGCACGGCGGCGAACAGGGCGGCCAGGGTGGTCATGATGATCGGGCGGAAGCGCAGCAGCGCGGCCTGGTGGATCGCCTCGCGCGGCTCCTTGCCCTGCTCCCGCTCGGCCTCCAGCGCGAAGTCGATCATCATGATCGCGTTCTTCTTGACGATGCCGATCAGCAGGATGATCCCGATGATGCCGATCACCCCCAGGTCATTGCCGGTGAGCATCAGCGCCAGCAACGCTCCCACGCCGGCCGACGGCAGCGTCGACAGGATCGTCAGCGGGTGCACGTAGCTCTCGTACAGCACGCCCAGCACGATGTATACGCACACCACGGCCGCCAGGATCAGCCACAGCTGGTTGCTCAGCGAGGACTCGTAGGCGCCGGCGGCGCCGAGGAAGGTGATGCTGACGGTGGGCGGCAGCTCGAGGCCCGCCGTCACCGAGCGGATGGCGTCGACCGCGGTGCCGAGCGCCACGCCGGGCGCGGTGTCGAAGCCGACGGTGGCCGCGGGGTACTGGGCCACGTGGGTGATCTGCAGCGGCGCGCGCCGCTCCGAGATCTTCGCCACCGCCGTCAGCGGCGTGGCCTCGCCGGAACTGCCCCGCAGCTGGATGCCGCTGAGCGCCGTGGCGTCGGCGCCGCCGCCCTGCTTCGCCTCCAGCACCACGCGGTACTGGTTGGTCTCGGTGAAGATGGTCGAGACGATGCGCTGGCCGAAGGCGCTGTACAGGGCCTCGTCGATGGCCGAGGAACTGATGCCCAGCCGCGCCGCGGTGTCGCGGTCGACGTCGACGAACATCGCGGCCCCGGTGGCGCCCGCGTCGGTGGTGACGTTGGCGAGACGCCGCTCCTGCCGCAGCCGCTCCACCAGCCGCTGCGACCATTCGGTCACGGTCGCGGTGTCGGACCCTTCGACGGCCAGCCGGTACTGCGTGGGCCCGCTTTCCGATTCGATGGTGAGGTCCTGCACCGGCTGCAGGAACAGCCGCACGCCGGGCACCCGCTGACCGCGCCGGCGCAGGTTGTCCATCGTTTCCTGCAGGTCGCCGCGCGCGGACTTCAGGTTCACCAGCATCCGGCCGGTGTGCAGCATGGTGTTGTTGGCCGCGTCCACGCCGACGAAGCTGGCGATGGTGTCCACCGCCGGGTCCTCCATCAGCAGCCGCGCCACGTCCTGCTGCAGCGCGGCCATGCGCGCATAGGAGATGGACTGCTCGCCCTCCACCCGCACCTGCAGCTGGCCGGTGTTCTGCGTCGGGAACAGGCCCTTGGGGATGGCGATGTACAGCAGCACGGTGATCACCAGCGTGGCCAGCGCCACCAGCAGCGTCAGCTTCTCGCGGGCCAGCACCCAGACCAGCGCGCGGTCGTAGTGGTGGATCACGCGATCGAAGCCGCGCTGCATCTTCCCGCCCCAGCCGGTCTCGGGCGCCCGGTGCGCCTTCAGCCAGCGCGCCGACATCATCGGCACCAGCGTCAGCGACACCACCATCGAGATCAGGATGGTGATCGCCAGCGTCACCGCGAACTCGCGGAACAGCCGGCCGATGACGTCGCCCATGAACAGCAGCGGGATCAGCACCGCGATCAGCGACACCGTCAGCGAGATGATGGTGAAGCCGATCTCGCTGGCGCCCTTGAGCGCCGCCTGCATCGGCTCGATGCCGTCCTCGATGTGGCGCGAGATGTTCTCGATCATCACGATGGCGTCGTCCACCACGAAGCCGGTGGCGATGGTCAGCGCCATCAGCGACAGGTTGTTCAGGCTGTACCCCAGCAGGTACATCGCCCCGCAGGCGCCGATCAACGAGATCGGCACCGACAGGCTGGCGATCACGGTCGCCCGCGGGCTGTGCAGGAAGGCGAAGATCACCAGCACCACCAGCAGCACGGCGAGCACCAGCTCGATCTCGACGTGGTGCACCGAGGCGCGGATGCCGGTGGTGCGGTCCGACAGCACGTCGACCTGGATCGAGCCGGGCAGGCCCGCCGTCAATTCCGGCAGGCGCTGCTTGATGGCGTCGACCGTGGCGATGACGTTGGCGCCCGGCTGGCGCTGCACGTTCAGGATGATCGCCGGCTGCAGGTTGGCCCAGGCGCCGAGCTTGACGTTCTCGGCGCTCTCCACCACCTGCGCCACTTCGCTCAGGCGCACCGGCGCGCCGTTGCGAAAGGAGATGATCAGGTTGCTGTAGTCCTGGGCGGTCAGCAGCTGGTCGTTGGAATTGATCGTGTACGAGCGCGTCGGCCCGTCGATGCTGCCCTTGGCGGCGTTGGCATTGGCGCCGGCGATGGTGGTGCGCACGTTGTCCAGCGTCAGGCCCAGCGACGCCAGCGCGCGGCCGTCCGCCTGGATCCGCACGGCGGGCCGCTGGCCGCCGGACAGCGTGACCAGCCCGACGCCGGTGACCTGGCTGATCTTCAGCGCCAGGCGCGTGTCGGCGATGTTGCGCACCTCCGTCAGCGGCAAGGTCGGCGAGGTGATCGCCAGCGTGAGCACCGGCGCGTCGGCGGGGTTGACCTTGGCATACACCGGCGGCGCCGGCAGGTCGGCCGGCAGCAGCGAGCCACCCGCGTTGATGGCGGCCTGCACCTGCTGCTCGGCAACGTCGAGCGCCAGGCCCAGGCCGAACTGCAGCGTGATGATGGACACGCCCGCCGCGCTGGTGGATCCCATGCGCTGCAGCCCCGGCATCTGCCCGAACTGCCGCTCCAGCGGCGCCGTCACGGTCTGCGCCATCACTTCCGGGCTGGCTCCCGGATACAGCGTCTGCACCTGGATGGTGGGGTAGTCCACCTGCGGCAGCGCCGACAGCGGCAGGAACTTCAGGCCCATCAGCCCGGCGAGGACGATGGCCACCATCAGCAGCGCGGTGGCGACCGGCCGCAGGATGAAGGGACGCGACGGGCTCATCGGGGCGCGCTGCCGGCGCCCATGGCGGCGGACGCGGCATTCCGGCGCTGCCGCCCGCCGCCGCCGCCCTGCCTTGGGGTGTCGCCCGGGAGCGTGACGCGCGCGCCGTCGCGCAGGCGGTCGGCGCCTTCGGTGATCACGCGCTCGCCCACCTGCAGCCCGGACACCACCTGCACGCGGTCGCCCACCATCTGCCCGCGCACCACCGGGCGCTGCTTGACGGTGCGGTCGGGCATCAGCACGAAGACGTACTCGCCGCTGCCGCTCTGGCGCACCGCCGGGACCGGCACCATCACCGCGTCCTTGAGCACCCGCAGCTGCAGCTGGACGTTGACGAACTGGCTGGGGAACAGCTGCAGGCGCGCATTGGCGAAGCGCGCCTTGGCCCGCACCGTGCCGGTGCTGGTGTCGATCTGGTTGTCCAGCGAGGCGAAGTTGCCGGTATCGAGCAGCGTCGTGCGCGTGCGGTCGAACGCCTTCACTTCCATCGCCGCGCCGGCATTCTGCTGCAGCCAGGAGGCGTTGTCCTGCGGCACCGCGAACTCCACGTCGATGGGGATGAGCTTCGTGATGATGGCCACGCCGTTGGTGTCGCTTGGCCCGACCTGGTTGCCCACGTCCACGGTGCGCAGGCCGACGCGGCCTTCGATGGGCGCGACGATGCGGGTGTAGCCGAGGTTCAGGCGGGCGGTGCCTTCGGCGGCCTTGGAGCTGACCACGGTGGCGGCGAGCTGGTTGACGGTGGCGCGTTGCGTGTCCACCTCCTGCCGGGCGATGGAGTCCTGCCGCAGCAGGGTTTCGAAGCGCTCCAGCGTCACCCGCGCGGCCGCGAGCTGGGCCTCGTCGCGCATCCGCTGGCCGATGGCCTGCTGCAGCGCCATCTCGAAGGGCCGCGGGTCGATGGTGGCCAGCAACTGCCCTTTCTTCACCTGCTGCCCCTCCTTGAACAGGACTTGCGTGAGCACCCCGGTCACTTGCGGCCGCACGCGCACGGTGGCCTGCGGCACGACGGTGCCCAGCGCTTCCATGTTGACCGGGATGTCCGCCGCTTCGGCCACCGCGAAGCCCACGGTCGTGGCGCCCCGCGCGCCGCCGGGACCGCCCGGGCCCGGCCCGCCTGCGGCGCCGGGCCTGGCGCCGGCCGCGCCGGGCCGCTGCATGGACGCCGTCGGTTCCGGCCGCGTCAGGTCCCACGCCAGCCAGGCCAGCCCGCCCGCCACGAGCAGCGCCAGCACCGTGCCAATCAGCGAGGCGCGGCGGCTCAGCTTGCGCGGCGCTGCCGGGCCCGGATTCCGCTGGGCTTCTGGGGAGGGGACCGGCGGCGGCGGGGTGGTGGGCATCGAGTCTTCTTGTTCTCCGTGGCGACGGCCAGCATCGTCTCACGGCGTAACACGGCGGTGTGCGCCGTGTTACCGGCGCGTGAAGATGCGCCCGCCGGCCGCCGCCCGCTTGGGAGCTATCGCGCGGCGATCGGCAACGCCCGGCCCTCGCTGGCGGCCGGCGCCGGCACCCGCAGGATGCGGGCCAGCGTGGGCGCGATGTCGGCCACTTCCACCCGGCGATCGACGGCCTGCGCCCGCACCCAGCGCGGGCCCCAGGCCATGATCGGCACGTGGGTGTCGTACGGGTGCGGCGAGCCGTGCGTGGCGATCGAGCTGCTGGAGCCGAACATCCAGTACGGCTTCAGCGCCAGCTGCACGTCGCCCGACACGTCGGCTTTCCAGGTCAGGCGCATCGGGGCGAAGAAGGGCGCGCCGGCGCGGTTGCCCGTGCGCAGCTCGCGCCGCGTGTACGCGGCCACCACCTGCGGGTGGGCCGCCGCGGCGTCGCGGGCGACCTCCGCCACCGCATCCAGTTCCAGGGAGCGCTCGGCCAGCAGCTTGCGGTCCAGCACGATGGCCGAGGCCGACAGCGACCGCGCCAGCCTGGGCACGCCGAACTTCGCCTCCAGCCCCGTGTTCACGTGGGCCAGCAGCTGGCTGCTGCTGACGCGGCCGGCGGCCCGGCCCTGTGCCAGGCTGGTTTCGGGCGCCGGCATGAAGCCATGGTCCGCGGTCAGCACGGCGACGTAGTTGTCGCTGCCGACGCTGCGGTCGAGCTCGGCGAAGAAGGCCTGCAGCATGCGGTCGAGGTGCAGGAAATGGTCGTGCGACAGGCGCGACTCCGCGCTCCAGCGGTGGTTGACGTAGTCGTGCCCGGACAGGCTGATCGACAGGATGTCGGGCACGTCGTCGGCGCCGAGCTGCTCGCCGGCGATGGCGGCCCGCGCGAAGTCGAGGGTCAGCGCGTCGCCGAACGGGCTGGCCAGCAGGCCGGCGTAGAAGTTCGGCCCCGGCTGGTCGTCGGCGCGAGCGCCCATGGTCATGGGCAGCGCGCCGCCGCGCGGGCCGAACCAGGGCTGGTTGTCCGGCAGCGAACGCGCATAGGCGGCATCGGGCAACAGCGGCTTCCACTCCGTCTTGAAGTAGCGATCCGCCGGCCTGGCCGCGTTCCACTGGTCGACCCACGCCGGATGGCGCTGCATGTAGTAGGTGCTGGAGGCGAACTGTCCCGAGCCGGACATGAACATGTAGGCCGTGCCCTTGTGTCCGCCGGGCAGGATGGCGCCGCGGTCCTTGCCGGACAACGCGATCACCTTGGCCCGCGGGTCGATGCCGCGCAGCACGTCGCCCACGGTTTCGACCTTCATGTTGCGCGGGCTGGTGCCATCGAGCGGCTTGGTGGCGTTGCCGATATAGGTGGCCGACGTGTCGCCGGTGCAATACACCGGCTGGCCCGTCACCACGTCGCTCCACTCGTTGCCGATGATGCCCGTGCGGTGCGGGTAGGCGCCGGTCAGCACGGCGGCGTGTCCGGCTCCCGTCACGGTGAAGGCGTAGCCGTAATGGGCGTCGCTGAACCAGCTGCCGCGGTCCAGGAAGCGGGCGAAACCGTCGGGCGCGAGCTGGTCCCGGTAGGCCGTCACCTGCCGCTGCGGCAGGCCGTCGATCACGAACAGCACCACCAGCTTCGGCCGGTCGGCCGGCTGCACCGCCGTGCAGGCGGAGAGCAGCACGGCGAGGATCAGGAGCGCCCAGCGGCGCAGGAGCGGCAGGTGCGACGTCATGCGCCGGAGCTTAGCGCCACCCGGCCGCCAAGGACATAGAGCCCGGCCCAGGGCCGGGAGTGCAGCCGCACGTCCGTCAGCCGCTGCGCCAGCAGGTCCCAGGGACGCGCCAGGCCGTCCAGGGACGTGACGGAATACAGCGCCGCGCCCAGCACGAAGGCGTTGGTCAGCGGCAGCCAGGGCGGAGCCCATTGCAGGCCGGTGGCGGCGACCTGCGCGCCCGGCTTCAGGTGGGCGAACACGTGGTCCAGCGCCGCGGGGTCGCGCAGCACGTCGTGCGTGAAGTGGAAGATCGCGGCGTCGGCGCGGCCGTGCAACGGGGCGGCGGCGGCCGTGGCGGGCACCAGCGTGATGCCGGACCAGTGATGCAGCGCGATCCGCACGCGCGCCTGCGCGAGCATCTCGGGCGACGGGTCGATGCCGACGATGTGCCCGCGCGCCCCGACCTTGCCTTTCAGGCCGTCGAAGCTCAGGCCGGTGCCGCAGCCGACGTCCAGCACGGTGTCGCCGGGGCGCAGGTCCAGCAGGTCGAGGGCCTCGCGGCGCAGCGGCTCGAAAGGCGCGAGTTCGACGTCGTAGCGCGCGGCGCGGCCGCGGTACTGCGCCTGCGCCCGGGAAGCGTCGGGCTGCCGGCTGGGGCCGGTGGGGGACTGCATGGCCCCCGTTATACGCCTTCAGTGCGTGATGACGACGAGCACGCTGCAAGGCGCATGCTCGATGAGCGCGCCCGAGATGGAGCCGCGCCACCAGCGCGCCGCCCAGCTGTCCAGGTGCTTGTGGCCCACGACGATGAGGTCGGCGCCGATCTTGCGCGCATACTTGCTGATCTCGTCGATGGCCTCGCCGGTGATCACCTCGCCGCGGGCGCTGTTGCCCGCCTCGGAGAGCCGGCGCAAGCCGTCCTCGAGCACGCCGCGGTACTTGGTCTTCTCGCGTTCCTCCAGCTCCACGTCGTACACGCCGCCTTCCAGGCCGACGAAGCTCATGGCCGAAGGCATCACCGCCACCAGGTGGAGCTCGGCATTGCTCCACTGCGCGACGTCGCGGCAGTCGAGCAAGGCCTTCTGCCCCGCATCGGAACCGTCGTAAGCGAGCAGGATCTTCTTGTACATGCGGCACCCCCAAGGACGCGCCGGCGGCAGGATGCCGCGGCTGGCCGAGCATAGACCGGGACCCGTGCTCTTGGGAACAGCCCGGACTCGGGCGTAACCCCTACGTGATTTCCACGTTCAACACGTGAACAGCGCCTGCAGGACGCCGGCGTCATCGAACAATCCATGCAGGTACAGGCCCAGCACGCTGCCCTGCGCGTTCTGCCAGCCCAGGCCGCCGGGCAGCGCCACGCGCCCAGCAGCCATGCCGGCATGTTGTACCGTGCGGCCCTGGCGGATTTCGTAACCTTCCATCGCAAGGCGTGACAGCGGCGACCAAGGCCCGGCCAGTTCCTCGAAGCGCACCGCGTGGCGCCGCACCGTCCCGTTGGCTTCGACCAGCGTGGCCAGCGGCAGCAGGCCCAGCCCGGGTCCGTTGCCGGCGATGGCGTTGGGGTCGACCAGCGCTTCGCCGAGCATCTGCAGGCCGCCGCCGATTCCCAGCACGCGGCCACCCCGGCCCGCATGCTCCGCCACCGCGCGGTCCAGGCCCTGCGCGCGCAGCCATGCCAGGTCGGCTGCGGTGTCCGCGGAGCCGGGCAGGATGATCCAGTCCGCCCCGGCCACGTCCGCCTGCGTGCGCGCCCAGCGCAGGTGCACGCCCGCGATGTCCTCCAGCGGCTGGAATTCGTCGAGCTCGCTGCCGCGCGGATAGGCCACCACCGCGATGGTGACGTGCTGGTGCGGCGCGCTCACCGGGCCGGCTCCTCGCGTGGCAGCGCCACCCAGCGCCCTGCGACCGCGTGCACCTGCACCCGGTCGGCAAACACCTTCTCGACCGCGCGGTGCGTGGCGGGGTCGGCCGTGGCGCCATGGTGCGCCACCCGTCCCGCGTCGAGCAGCACCAGGTCGTCGGCCTGCAGCGCGACGCTGATCTCGTGCAGCACGCTCACCGCGGTGCCGCCCCGCGCGACGTGGCGGCGCACGATGGCCAGCCAGTCGGCCTGGTGCGGCGGGTCCAGGTGCGACAGCGGCTCGTCCATCAACAGCAGCGGCGCCTGCACGGCCAGCGCACGCGCCAGCAGCACGCGCTGGCGCTCGCCGCCCGACAGGCTGCCGAGCGCGCGGCCACGCCAGGCGGCGCATTGCGTCTCCTGCATCGCGGCGTGCACGGCCTCGCGGTCCGCGGAGCCGGGCAACCCCAGCCAGTCCTGGTGCGGCAGCCGCCCCAGCATCACGACGTCCTCCACCAGCAAGTCCTCGGCGCCGCTTTCGCCCTGCCCCAGCCAGGCGATGGCGCGCGCCCGTTCGCGGGCCGTCCACGTCGCGCCAGGGCGGCCCAGCACCTGCACGTTGCCATGCGAGGGCAGCAGGTTCGCCAGCGCCTTCAGCAGCGTCGTCTTGCCGGCGCCGTTGGGGCCGGCCAGCGCGGTCCAGCGTCCGGCCGGCAGCTGCAGGTCCACGCCATGCAGCACCTCGCGGTCGCCGAGGGTGACACGCAGGCCGCTGCAGGAGAGCGCGAGACTCACGGCTGCCTCCGCTGCATCAGCGCCAGCAGGTAACCGCCGCCGAGCACCGCCGTCACCACGCCCACCGGCAACTCGCGCGGCGCCAGCAGCCAGCGGGCGACGATGTCGGCCGCCAGCAGCAGCACGCCGCCGGCCAGCGCGGACAGCGGCAGCAGCCAGCGATGCGTCGGCTTCGCCAGCGCGCGCACCAGGTGCGGCGCCATCAGGCCGATGAAGGCGATCAGGCCCACATGCGCCACCGCGGCGCCGGTGGCCAGCGCCATCGCGCCAACGAGCAGCAGGCGCACCGGGCCGAGCGCGATGCCGAGGCTGGCCGCCGTCGTCTCGCCGAGCGCCAGCGCGTCGAGCGAGCGGCTGCAACCGATGGCGACGGCCGCTGTCACGGCGAGGGAGAGTCCCAGCGCCACGACCGCCGGCCAGCCGAGGAAGCCGGTGGTGCCGAGCAGGAAGGCCTGCATGGTGCGCAGCAGGTCGGGCGCCATGAACATCATCAGCGCGGCGAACGCGCCGAACACCATGCCGACGATCAGGCCCGCCAGCAGCAGCCGCAGCGTGTGCTGGACGCCGCGCGCCATCGCCAGCGTGACGGCCACGCCGGCGAGCGCGCCGAGGAACGCGGCGCCGGTGGTGCCGAACAGCGCCGCCCAGCTCGTGGCGGCGGCGGGCGCCGCGCCGATCGCCACCAGCAGCACCGCGACGCCGAAGGCCGCGCCGGTGGCGCTGCCCAGCAGGTACGGGTCGGCGAGAGGATTGCGGAACAGCCCCTGGGCGATCGCGCCGGCGAGTCCCAGCAGCGCACCGGCCAGCCAGGCGCCGACGGTGCGCGGCAGCCGGATCTCCCACAGGATGGTCAGCCCGGCGCCGGTCTCGTCGCGCAGCGGCTCCCACCCCATGCTGCCCACCGCCACGCCCAGCCCGAGCAACCCGGCGCTCGCCACGAGCAGCCAGGCGGCCAGCGATGCGGGGGGGCGGGCGACGACGTTCAACGCGCCGCTCCCTGCCCCGCCAGTTCGCCGCGCAGGCAGCGCACCATCAGCCGCGCCGCCTCCGCCAGGCGCGGGCCGGCGCGCACCAGCACGTCGCCCTGCGCGGCGGTGAAGACGCAGACATGGCCTTCGCGCAGCGCGCGCATGCCGGCCCAGCCGGGTCGCGCGGGCAGCCGGGTCGCGTCGTCATCCGCCACCAGGATCCACTGCGGATCGGCGCGCACCACGAACTCGGGGTTCAGGCGCGGGAACGGGCCCAGCGCGCCGGGGACCACGTTGCGCAGGCCCAGCCGCGCGAGCAGTTCGCCGATGAAGGACGATTCGCTGGCCGCATAGGGCGCGCTGCTCACCTCGAAGTACACCCGCGTGCCGCGCAGGTGCGGCGGCAGCTCGCGGGCGGCCGCGGCCAGGTCCCGCTCGATGCCGCGCCAGACGGCGCCAGAGTCCGCCGTGCCCAGCACGGGACCGAGCAGCGCCAGCACCCGCTGCACGTCGCCGAAGGTGCGCGGCTCCAGGGCCAGCACCTTCAGGCCCAGGGCTTGCAACCGCTCCAGCGCGCGCGACGAGGTCGGCGCCAGCACCAGGTCCGGCTTCAGCGCCACGATGCTCTCGATGCGGGCGTCCTCCAGCCCGCCCACGTGCGGCAGCGTGCGCACGGCGGGCGGATGGTTGGAATAATCGTCCACGCCCACCAGCCGCCCGCAGGCCTGCAGCGCGCAGGTGAATTCGGTCAGCGAGGGCAGCAGGGAGACGATGCGCTGCGGCGGCTGCGCGAAATCCACGCGCAGGCCGCGGTCGTCCGTGACCTGCACCGCGTGCGCGCAGGCAGCGCCGGCGAACAGCAACAGGGCCAGCCACTTACGCATGCGCCCTGCTCCACTCCAGCACGATGCGATGCAGCTGCTCCACGCCATCGGTCAGCGCCGCCGGGCCGGGCTGCAGGATGTCCGCGGACTTGATCTCGAAAAGCTGCCGGTCGCGCACCGCGTTGACGGCCCCCCAGCCGGGCCGCGCCGCGACCTTTTCGGCCCGGAACTTCTTGCCGCACCAGGAGCCGACGACGATGTCCGGATTGCGGCGGACCATCTCGGCGCCGTCGGCGACGATGCGGTCCTTGCCCATGGGCTGCAGCGCCAACTCGGGAAAGATGTCGTCACCACCGGCCATGCCGACCAGCTCCGAAACCCAGCGGATCGCGCTGATGGGCGGCTCGTCCCACTCCTCGAAGTAGACGCGGGGCCGCCGCGGCAAGGCCCGCCCGGCCGCCTCGATCTCCAGCAGCCGCGCGCGCATCGTCTCGAGCCGCCGCAGGCCGTCGTCGGCGCGGCCGACCATCGCCGCCACCTGGTACAGCATGGCGAAGATCTCCTCCACGCTGCGCTGGTTGAAGATGGTGACCTGCACCCCCTTGCGCACCAGCTCCGCCGCGATGTCCGCCTGCAGGTCGGAGAAACCGAACACGCAGTCGGGCCGCAGCGCCAGGATCTTGTCGATCTTCGCGGAGAGGAAGGCGCTGACCTTCGGCTTCTCCTCGCGCGCCCGGCGCGGCCGCACCGTGTAGCCCGAGATGCCGACGATGCGCTCTTCCTCGCCCAGCAGGTACAGCCATTCCGTCGCTTCCTCGGTGAGGCAGACGATGCGGCGCGGGCCGCGCGGGATGGCGAGAAAGGTCATGGCCGAACGATAGCGAATCGGCTCACAGGCCCGGCTGCCATTTGACGCCGGCGAATACGCCCCGGCCGGCCTGCTGGTAGCCGTAGATCGTCTGGTAGTCCCGGTCGAACAGGTTCTCCACCCGGGCGAACAGGCTCCAGGCGGACGACACCCGGTACGCAGCGGTCAGGTCGAGCAGCGTGAACGACCCCATGCGCACGCGGTTGTTCGAGGGAACGCCGCTGTCGTCACGCGGTCCGGTGTAGCGCAGGTTCCCGCCCAGTTGCCAACCGCCGAACTCCCGGGCGACGGCCACCTGGGCCAGCGTCGACGCCCTGCGCAGCAGCCGCGTGTCGGTATCCAGGTCACGGGGATCCTGCCGCGTGAAGCCCGCGTGGATGTCCGTGCCCAGCACGCGCCCGTGGTACGCAAGCTCCAGTCCCCGCGTGCGGGCCCGCCCGATGTTCAGCCGCCGGAAGAACGCGTCGCTGGCGATCAGGTCCGTGAAGCGGTTCTCGAACAGGGTGGCGCGCAGGTCGTGCCCCTCCACCGCGTACTGCAGGCCGACCTCGGCCGACTTCGTCCGCTCCGGCCGCAAGTCCGGGTTGCCGAGCCCGAACGGGTAGTAGAGGTCGTTGAAGGTGGGCGCGGTGAAGCCGGTCGACGCCGAAGCATTGACGCGCCAGGCATCCGTCAACCGCAAGCCGTACGCGGCCAGCCAGGTGGTCGCGGACCCGAAGTCGCTGTAGCTGTCCTGGCGCACGTTCAACTGCAACTGGTGCGAGGCCGTGTCCAGCGCATACCCGAGGCGGCCGCCCACCAGCGTGCGCGCGGTCCGGTCGTACACCGTGTCGCTGCGCAGCCGCTGGCGCGTGTGTTCCAGTCCGGCCGTCACGCGGTGGCCCGGGCGCAGCTGCCACTCGGCATCGACCTGGGCCGAATCGCTGCGCGAATGCACGAAGAACGGGAACGCCGTGAGGTCGGTGTCCAGTTCGTCCTCGGACCGGCTGGCCAGCGCATTCACGCGAACATCGCCCAGGCGGAACTTGCCGGACAAGCTGGCACCGCGCTCGTGGAAGCGCGACTCGTCCGCCTGGTTCGCGGGCCCGAACTGGCTGTCGAAGCCGATCGTGCCCCTGGCGTCGCGCAGCGTCCATGCGACCGACTGGTCCGCGCCGAGGTCCTGCGTGACGGCCACGCTTTGCGACCGGCGCCGGTAGCCGTCGCGGTCGGGGTTGGTGCCGGGCCGCTGGTCCTGCCGGATCATGTTGAAGCCGTTGTCGCGCAACGCCTCCACGGTGGCGCGCAGGCCCGTGCCGGACGGAAGCTTGACCGAGCCGCTGCCGGTGGCGTGCGCCAGCCCGCGCGAGCCGCCCTGCACGCTGAAGCTCGCCTGCGGCGTGGGGCCGGGCTGCCGCGTGAAGATCTGGATCACGCCGCCGACGGCCGTGCTTCCGTACAGGCTGGAGACATTCCCCTTCACGATCTCGATGCGTTCGACATCGGCCAGCGGCAGGTGCTCCAGCGCCGGGGTGCCGAAGTTCAGGTTGTTCACGGCCACGCCGTCGACCAGCACCAAGGTGTGCCGCGACTCCGCGCCGCGCAGGAAGGTGCTGGACACGCTGCCGGCGCCGCCGCCCTGCGCGATGTCGAGGCCCGCGACGCGGCGCAGCAGCGTCACGAGATCGGGGGTCTGCGCCTGTTCGATCTGCCGCCGCGTGATGAGCGTCGTCGAAGGCAATGCGTCCTGGACGCGCTGCTCGATGCGGCTGGCCGTGACGACCACTTCCGCCAGCGTGGGCTGGGCGATGGCGCAATGGGTGAAGGAAGCTGCGGCCGCGAGGGCGGCGAGCGCTTTGGACTGGTGTGTAGCCATGAAATGGAAAACCGGATGTCATGCCCTCGCCGGCTTCCCCGCCGGCACCTGGGCGTCACGGCCGCACGCAGGCGTGCAGCCACCTCGTTGGCCGGTATCCGGGCTGGCGGAGGTCGCCTCCATCGCCTTCCCAGGGCCGCTGTTTCAGGCGGCCCCAGTGGCTGTCTTGATGGAAGTGGCACGCGGCGCGAACGTCGCATGCCTCCGCTTACCGTTGCGGGGGCAGCGCAGGTTGGTCGGCACGCGCGCTGGGCACGCACCTTCCTCCTGCTTCCCGTTGAACTGCGGCATGTGAACCACACCGCTGGCACCAACACGGTGATTGTAGAGCGGCCGCCGAAACAAAACCCTACAATTCCCCGCATGGCCAGTGGCTCCCAGATCGACCCTCTCGTCGAACGCGTCGAGCGCCTGCTCGTGCGCTACGAGGAGCTGCAACGCACCAATGCGCTGCTGGCGGAGCAGGTCGACCTGCTCACGCAGGAACGCGACTCGCTCAAGTCGCGCCTGTCCGCCGCCCGCTCGCGTGTCGACGCGCTGCTCGAACGCCTTCCGGACCTCAACACCCCCGCATGAAACAACTGGAAGTGCAGATCATGGGCCAGAGCTACCTGCTCGGGTGCCCCGCCGGCGGCGAGCAGCGCCTGCTCGAAGCCGTGGAAAAAGTGGACACGGCGATGTGCAAGATCCGCGACGCGGGCAAGGTGAAGGCGCGCGACCGCATCGCCGTGCTCGCCGCGCTGAACCTCGCGTTCGACGTCGCTGACCGCTCGGCGTCGCCGGCGATGAACGCCGCATCCTTCGCGCAGCCGGATGGCACCGTCACCGGCATGCGCAACCTGGCCGAGGACGTGCGGCTCGCGCAGCTGATGGTGCGCCTGGACCAGGCGCTGGCGGACGACGGACGGTTGCTCTGATCGTCGGCCAACACAGTTCAGCTCCGCGCATTCCTGTCAAGACCTGAATTCTTTCGTGGCTTCATCGGTGCTTTGCACCAGACCGCGAATTTGCGTCCTAGAATGGCTTCGTCTGCTTGGAACATCGCTTGGTGAGCGTGATCGTCTCGCGTCAGATGAACCCAACGCCAAGTTGACCTCGCCCACCTGAACCCCGGTTCAGGATGCGGTCCGGTACCGCTCGCAGACACCTATTCCTTCACTCAGAAAAGTCGCAAGCGACTTTTCTGAGTGGCCTGATCAGATCGAAAAGCCCGGCGGAGCCGGGCTTTTCTCATGGGGGATCGCGCTGCATGTGATTCCGCGCGATCCGTCGAAAGAACTACAACGAATGGGAACGATCGATCCCCTCCTGATTGCCGGACTGCTCCTGATCGGCACGTGCACCGGTTTCCTGGCGGGGTTGCTGGGCATCGGCGGGGGGATGATCATGGTGCCGTTCGTGACCATGATCCTCACGGCCAAGGGCTATCCGGCGGACTACACGGTCAAGATGGCGGTGGCGACGTCGCTCGCCACCATCTGCTTCACATCGATCACCTCCGTGCGCGCGCACCACCAGCGCGGCGCCGTGCTGTGGCCGGTGGTCAAGGTGCTGGCGCCGGGCATCCTGGTGGGCTCGCTGCTCGGGGCCCAGATCGCCGTGGCGCTGCCCGGCAAGTGGCTGGGCATCCTGTTCGCGATCTTCGTGGCCTTCTCCGCCACGCAGATGTTCCTCAATCGCAAGCCCAAGCCGAGCCGCACCCTGCCGGGGCCGCTGGCGACGTTCGCCGTGGGCAACGTGATCGGCGTGCTGTCGGCGCTGGTGGGCGCCGGCGGCGCCTTCGTGTCGGTGCCGTTCATGACGTGGTGCAACATCAAGATCCACGATGCCGTCGGCACGTCCGCGGCGCTGGGCTTCCCGATCGCCTTCGCCGGCACCCTCGGCTACATCTGGGCCGGCCAGGGCATGCCGCAGATGCCGCCGGGCTCCGTCGGCTACCTGTACCTGCCCGGCCTGCTGATCATCTCCCTGGCCAGCATGGTGATGGCGCCCCTGGGCGCGCGCACCGCGCACCGCATGGACATCCAGCCGTTGAAGAAGGTGTTCGCCGTGGTGCTGTACTGCCTGGCCGCCTATTTCCTGCTTCGCTGAAGCAGCCCTCCCGAATTTCGTACCATCGCCCCCCATGAGAATCGCATTCATCGGCCAGCAGGAGTTCGGCAAGCAGGTGCTCGAGGCCTTCCTCGCCCGCGGCGACGAGGTCGCCGGCGTGTTCTGCGAGCCGGACAAGGCGGGCGCCAAGGCGGACGTGCTGCGCGAGGCGGCGCAGGCCCGCGGCCTGACCGTCTACCAGTTCAGCAGCCTGCGCAGCCCGTACGCGGAGCACGCGATGCGCGAGCTGGACGCCGACCTGGGCGTGATGGCCTACGTGACGCAGTTCGCGCCGCAATCGTTCGTGAACATCCCGCGCCTGGGCACGATCCAGTTCCATCCCTCGCTGCTGCCGCGGCATCGGGGGCCGTCGTCGATCAGCTGGCCGATCTCGCAGGGCGCCACGGAGACCGGCATCACGGTGTTCCGGCCCACCGACGGCCTGGACGAAGGCCCGGTGATCCTGCAGAAGTCCTGCCCGATCGGGCCGGACGAAACCCTGGGCGAGCTGTATTTCAACAAGCTGTTCCCGATGGGCGTATCGGGCCTGCTCGAAGCCGCCGACCTGGTGGCCGCGGGCCGGCACGAGGAGCGCGTGCAGGACGAATCGCTGGCCACGTACGAGGGCTGGTTCCACGAGCACGAGGCGCAGGTGCATTGGCACCAGCACGTCGACCAGGTCTACAACCTGATCCGCGCCTGCAATCCCGCGCCGGGCGCGTGGACGGTGCTGGGCGGCGTGAAGGTCTGGCTGTACGACGTGCGCAAGCATCCGGTGCGCACCTATGGCGACGTGCGCGGCAAGCCGGGGGAGATCGCCTCCGTGACCGACACCTCGATCTTCATCAATGCGCAGGGCGGTCGGATCGAGGTGTTGCGCCTGAAGGCGGAGGGCGGCAAGAAGATGGGGGCCGGCGAGTACGCTCGAAACGTTGGGTTGGGCGCGAAGAGTTAAACCCGAAATCCGGACGCAAAGGACGCAAAGGTTTCGCAAAAGTCGCAAAAGGGAACCAAAAAACTTCCTGCTTTGGATGTCCTTTTGCGGCCTTTGCGTAACCTTTGCGTCTTTTGCGTCCGGTACCCGCTCCCGTTTTTCAACGCCCTTTGCGCGCCCCCGCTCCCGCATTCAACGCCTGCTCGACGAGCGACGCCCCATCCGCCAGAAGAAAAGCCTTGAAGGCCTGCGCCACCGGGGGCAGGCGCTTGGTGTGGCGGTGGACGACGTACCAGTTCAGCATCAGCGGGAAACCCACCACGTCCAGCACCACCATGCTGCGTGCCTGCAGCTCGCGGCTGATGGTGTGCGCCGACAGGAAGCTCACGCCCATGCCTGCCATCACCGCCTGCTTGATGGTCTCGGTGCTCTTGATCTCCATGCCCACGTTGACGTCGCCGATGCGCTCGCCGAACGCCTCCTGCATCGAGTTCCACGTGTCCGAGCCCTTCTCGCGCACCACGAATGGCTCCTTCACCACCCGCGCGGCGGGGATGCGCTTCTTGCCCGCCAGCGGATGCGTGGGCGCCGCGACGATCACGTAGGGGTGCGGCGCGAAGGGCTCGGCCACCATGTCGGCATCGAGCGGCGGCCGCACCATCACGGCCAGGTCGGTCTGGTTGGCGTCCAGCTGGGCCAGCAGCTCCTCGCGGTTGCACACGCCGAAGTTCAGCGTGACGCCCGGATGCCGCTGCGCAAACTCCACCAACAGCCGCGGGAAGAAATAGTCGCCCGCGCTGATCACCGACACGTTCAGCTGGCCACCGGAGACGCCCTTGTACTGGGCCATGGCCTCCTCGGCTTCCTTGAACTTCTGGATGATCTCGCGGCTGGACTGCAGCATCTGCGCGCCGGCCGGCGTGAGGTGGATCTTCTTGCCGAGCTGCTCGAACAGCGGCAGGCCCGCGTGGTCCTCCAGCTTGCGCACCTGGGTGGACACCGCGGGCTGCGTGAGGTGCAGCTCCTCGGCGGCCCGCGAGAAGCTGCGGTGGCGAGCCACCGCCTCGAACACCTTCAGCTGCCTCAAGGTTGCGTTGCGCATGTCCGGCACTATAACCAATGGCGAATGCTTTCCATCAAATAGTTTGACTGTCATTTATCGTCGATGGCGCCTAGATTCGGCTCCATGGGCTGCGGTGCGCGGCCCGCAGAGCAGGAGACCCGCCATGTACGCCGACCCCACCAACGCCCGCCTCGAAGACCAGCACGCCGAGGCGCAGCGCCTCGCCTACAACTCCGCCTTCGACGAGCTCGGCCTCAACTGGAGCTGGGACGCCGAGACCTTCGCCCGCCTTCCGGCCGGATCGCGCCAGCGCGTGCAGGCCTACCTCGAGCGTGAACATCCCCACCTGCTGCGCGCCTACGACGCCGACTTCCTGGCGGAGGCCGTGGAGAGCACCAAGCAGCGCTGCTACGCGGCCATGCAGGCAGGGCGCGCGCAGGCCGGCGCAGCGGCCTCGCTGCGGACGAGGTAGCCGGACGACCTGTTTTTCGCGGACGGTGCGCGCCCCTGGCGGGCGCGTTTCGTCGTGTCCGCCCGCCGCCGGCGGCAACTCTCCGGACAAACCCTGAAAGCCCTCCTGAATTCCGCAAACTTGACCGCAGTCAAGAGACAAGCAGCCACCTTCGTCGGAGCATCGTCGTGCGGCTCCGCGAAGACATGGCCGAAAAGCAGGTCGTGCGCGCGGTGTATTTCAACGTAGGAGACAACGCGATGACGAAACGAGCGAACCTCAGGACCCTGGTGTCGGCCGTGACGGCAGCACTGGCCACAGCCACCCTGTTCGCGGCCCCGGCCGCGCAGGCAGCGTGGGAACCGACCAAGCCGGTGGAATTCGTGGTGCCCGCGGGGACCGGCGGCGGCGCCGACCAGATGGCGCGCCTGATCCAGGGCATCGTGGTCAAGCACAACCTCATGAAGCAGCCGCTGGTGGTGGTCAACAAGTCCGGCGGCGCCGGCGCCGAGGGCTTCCTCGACGTCAAGAACGCCAAGGGCGACCCGCACAAGCTGGTGGTGACCCTGTCCAACCTGTTCACCACGCCGCTGGCCACGGGCGTGCCCTTCAACTGGCGCGACATGACGCCGGTGACGATGATGGCGCTGGACAACTTCGTGCTGTGGGTGAACGCCGAGAAGCCGTACAAGAGCGCGAAGGAATACTTCGACGCGGTCAAGGCCGCCGGCCCGAGCAAGATGAAGATGGGCGGAACAGGCTCGAAGCAGGAGGACCAGATCCTCACCGTCGGCATCGAGAAGGCCACCGGCACCAAGTTCATCTACGTCCCGTTCAAGGGCGGCGGCGAAGTCGCCGTGCAGCTCGTGGGCGGCCACGTCGACTCGAGCGTGAACAACCCGGCCGAAGCGGTAGCCCAGTGGCGCGCCGGCAAGCTGCGCGCCCTGTGCGTGTTCGACGCCAACCGCCTGGCCTACAAGACCAAGATCACCGATACGCAGGCGTGGGGTGACGTTCCCACCTGCAAGGAAGCCGGGGTGCCCACCGAGTACACCATGCTGCGCGGCATCTTCATGCCGGCCGGCGTGACCAAGGAGCAGACCGCCTTCTACCTGGACCTGCTGAAGAAGGTGCGCGGTACGCCCGAGTGGAAGGACTACATGGAGAAGGGCGCCTTCACCCAGACCGCCATGGACGGCGAGAACTTCGTCAAGTGGCTCGGCTCGGCCGAACAGCGGCACCGCGAGCTGATGAAGGAAGCCGGCTTCCTGGCCAACTGACCCCCGGCGCGCGCCCCGTTCCGGCGGGGCGCGCCGCCCGGGCGTCGCGATTCCCCCCAACCAGCCGGTGTCACGGCAGGAGACAAGCGCAATGGATTCCCCCCAGGAGGGCGTCGCCCCTGAGCGCACGGGCGTGCCCACTTTCGCCGTCGAGGCCGCGGTCGCCGCCCTCGTCGTCATCTTCGGACTGGTCGTGCTGTTCGGCAGCCGCAAGCTCGGCTCCGGCTGGACCACCGACGGTCCCGGCGCCGGCTACTTTCCCTTCTACATCGGCCTGATCCTCTGCATCTCCGGCGCCGGCACGCTGTACCAGGCGCTGCTGGGCAAGAAGCGCAACCACGACATCTTCGTCGACGGCGAGCAGATCCGGCGGGTGCTGTCGGTGCTGATCCCGGCGGCGTTCTACGTCCTGGCGATCCAGGTGTTCGGCATCTACGTGGCGTCGGCCGTCTACATCGCCGGCTTCATGATCATCCTGGGCAAGTTTTCCAAGGTGAAGAGCATCGTGCTGGGCCTCGCCATCGCGGTGTTCTTCTTCGTCCTGTTCGAAGTCTGGTTCAAGATTCCCCTGTACAAGGGCTGGCTGAAGCCGCTCGACTTCCTGGGGTACTGACATGCTCGAACTCAACGCCCTCTTCCACGGCTTCAGCGTCATCCTGACGCCGATGAACCTGCTGCTGATGTTCGTCGGCATCACGCTCGGCGTCCTCATCGGCGTGCTGCCCGGCCTCGGCGGCGCCAACGGCGTCGCCATCCTGCTGCCGCTCACCTTCTCGATGTCGCCCACCTCGGCGATCATCATGCTGTCCTGCATCTACTGGGGCGCGCTGTTCGGCGGCGCCATCACCTCGGTGCTGTTCAACATCCCGGGCGAGCCGTGGTCGGTGGCCACCACCTTCGACGGCTACCCGATGGCGCAGAAGGGGCAGGCCGGCGCCGCGCTGACCGCGGCGTTCACCTCGTCGTTCATCGGCGCCTTCGTCGCCGTGGTGATGATCACCTTCCTGGCGCCGCTGGTCGCGAAGTTCGCGCTGCGCTTCGGGCCGCCCGAGTTCTTCGCCGTGTACCTGCTCACCTTCTGCAGCTTCGTCGGCATGGGCAAGGGCTCGCCCTTCAAGATCCTCGCCTCCATGGCGATCGGCTTCGCGCTGGCCGCCGTCGGCATGGACACCGTCACCGGGCAGCTGCGCCTGACCTTCGGGCTCGAGGAGCTGATGCGCGGCTTCGACTTCCTGATCGCGGTCATCGGCCTGTTCGGGATCGGCGAGATCCTGCTGTCGATGGAAGAAGGCCTGGCATTTTCCGGCAAGTCGGCCAAGATCAGCCCGAAGGTGGTGTTCGAGACCTGGAAGCAGCTGCCGAAGTACTGGATGACGTCGGTGCGCAGCTCGCTCGTGGGCATCTGGATGGGCATCACCCCCGGCGGCGCGACGCCCGCCTCGTTCATGAGCTACGGCCTGGCCAAGAAGATGTCGAAGGACGGCGCCAAGTTCGGCACCGGCCAGATCGAGGGCGTGGTCGCGCCAGAGACCGCGGCGCATGCCGCCGGCACCGCCGCGCTGCTGCCGATGCTGGCGCTGGGCATCCCCGGCTCGCCGACGGCCGCCGTGCTGCTGGGCGGCCTGCTGATCTGGGGCCTGCAGCCCGGACCGCTGCTGTTCGTGGAGCAGAAGGACTTCGTCTGGGGCCTGATCGCGTCGATGTACCTGGGCAACCTGGTCGGCCTGATCGTGGTGCTCACCACCGTGCCGCTGTTCGCGTCGATCCTGCGCATCCCCTTCTCGATCATCGCGCCGGTCATCATCGTGGTCTGCGCGATCGGCGCCTACACCGTGCACAACGCGATGTTCGACATCTGGCTGATGCTGGGGTTCGGCGTCATGGGCTACGTCTTCAAGAAGCTCGACTACCCGCTGGCGCCGCTGGTGCTGGCGCTGGTGCTGGGGGACAAGGCGGAAGACGCCTTCCGCCAGTCGATGCTGATGTCGCAGGGGCAGATGTCGATCATGGTGGCCAACCCGCTGGTGGGCGGCATCACCGGCCTCGCCCTGCTGCTGCTGTTCTGGCCGCTCATCGCCCGCGTGATCGCCAAGGTGCGGCCGCCCAAGCCCCCCGCGTTCAATGCGGAACAACCGGTCGACTGAGGAGCATACCATGCCCGTCATCGCACTGACCCAGGAGATGGGCTCGCTGGCCAAGGACGTCGCGCTGCGCCTGGCGGAGTCCTCGCAGCTTGCCGTCATGCGCAACGAAGTCGTCGAGAACGTCGCCGGCAGGATGCAGGTGCCGGCCAGCCTGATCCGCCGCCTGCGCGAAGGCAAGGCCGGACTGGTCGAGCGCCTGTCGACCGACAAGGACCGGGTGGCGCTGTACACGGCCGAGGAAGTGTTCGCGCAGGCCGTGCGCGGCAACGTGGTCCTGCGCGGCTGGGGCGCCACCTGCCTGTTGCGGCCGGTGCGGCACGTGGTGCGCGTGCGGGTCACGCGCCCGTTCGACCAGCGTGTCGACTGGGTGATGAACCACCTGGGCACCGAGGAGCGCGACGCGGCGGAATCGGAAGTCCGGCGCAGCGATGCGGCGCACGCCTCCCGCATGAACGCGCAGTTCGGCGTGACCTGGGGCGATCCCCTGCTCTACGACATGGTGCTGAACACGGAGCGCATTTCGGTGGACGGTTGCGTCGAGCAGATCCTCGCACTGGCGGCCCGGCCCGAGTTCCAGGAAACGACCGAGTCGCGTTCCATCCTCGAAGGCCTGGCGCTGAGCGCGCGCGTGCGCGCCGCGCTCAAGGCCAACCCATCGACGCAGGACGTCGACGTGCAAGTGGAGTCGCGCGAAGGCCGCGTCACTCTGTCCGGCATCGTGGTGAACGAGCGCGAGAAGCAGGAAACCGAGCGGGTCGCCACCACCGTCGCGAGCGCGGGCAAGGTGGACAACCAGCTGCACGTGATGACGATCACGCGCAAATTCACGCACGCGAAGACGTGACGCAGGGCGTCACGTCCCCGCGCAGGCGGGGACCCAGGTCCTGGTACTCCGAAGGCTAGATCTTCCCGCGCTGCTTCAGCCGGCTCAGCGTTTCGGCGGAAAGGTTGAGGTAGGAGGCCAGTTCCTTCTTCGGCATGCGTTCGGCCAGGTCCGCATGCTTGCGCAGGAAGCGCTTGACGCGCCCCGGCGCATCCAGCAGGTGCAGCGTGATGGTGTGGGCCATGATCTCGCTCATCACGTGCATCACGTCGTATTCGAAGGCCTGTTTCAGGCCGGGATGCTTGTCGATGAATGCGACCCATTCGCGCAGCGGCAGCTTGGCCACGCGGGCGCGGGTGACGCAGACGATGCTGTAGGGCGCCGGCGTGCCCAGGCGCCAGGCGGCGTAGCTGGTCTCCATCTGCCCCTCGTCGGCGAAGCGCAGGATCATTTCCTTGGCTTCCTGGTTGGAAACCACGCGCTTGAGGATGCCCTCGAGGATGAAGTACTGCTCCATCTCGTGCACGCCCTGGTGCAGCAGCGCTTCGCCCTTCTGGCAGTCCACCACCACCAGGTGGGGCTCCAGTTCGGCCATCTGCGCGACCGTCATGCCCTTGAGCACCACGTTATGCGCGAGTTGCACGCGAATGACGTTTCTCTCGGGATGGTTTTCGATGGAGGACAAGGCGTGCAATTTCCTGAAAATTGACCGCAGTCAAGAGGGAAAGCAGACGGCCATTCCTATCATAGCCCGACACCTTTTACAGGACCTTCCCCCATGAGCACCGACACGCAGGATCGCGCGACGACCGACGGTTTCCACCTCGTCATCGATGCCCTGAAGCTGAACGACATCGACACGATCTTCGCCCTCCCCGGCATCCCGATCACGGACTTCCTGCGCATCTCGCAGGCCGAGGGCATGAAGGTCATCTCGTTCCGCCACGAACAGCACGCCGGCAACGCCGCCGCCGCCGCCGGCTTCATCACCGGCAAGCCGGGCATCTGCTTCACGGTGTCGGCGCCCGGCTTCCTGAACGGCCTCACCGCGCTGTCGAACGCCACCACCAACTGCTTCCCGATGATCCTGGTCTCCGGCTCCAGCGAGCGCGAGATCGTCGACCTGCAGCAGGGCGACTACGAGGAGATGGACCAGCTCGCCATCGCCAAGCCCCTGTGCAAGGCGGCCTTCCGCGTGCTGCACGCCGAGGACATCGGCGTCGGCATCGCGCGCGCCATCCGCGCCGCCGTCTCCGGCCGCCCGGGCGGCGTGTACCTGGACCTGCCCGCGAAGCTGTTCGCGCAGAGCATGGACGCCGAAGCCGGCAAGAAGTCGCTGATCAAGGTGGTCGATCCCGCACCGAAGCAGATCCCCGCGCCCGACGCGATCCAGCGCGCGGTCGACCTGCTGAAATCGGCGAAGAAGCCGCTTGTGATCCTGGGCAAGGGCGCGGCGTACGCGCAGGCCGATGCCGACATCAAGACCTTCATCGAGAAGAGCGGCATCCCCTACCTGCCGATGTCCATGGCCAAGGGCCTGCTGCCGGACAACCACGCCCAGTCCGCCTCCGCCGCCCGTTCCTACGTGCTGGCCGAAGCCGACGTGGTGATGCTGGTGGGCGCGCGCCTGAACTGGCTGCTGTCGCACGGCAAGGGCAAGACCTGGGGCGGCGGCTCGTCCAAGGAGCCGGGCAAGCAGCAGTTCATCCAGGTCGACATCTCGCCGACCGAAGCCGACAGCAACGTCGCCATCGCCGCGCCCGTCATCGGCGACATCGGCTCCTGCATCTCCGCCTTCAACCAGGCCATGGGCTCCGGCTGGCAGAAGCCGCCGTCCGACTGGACCGGCGCGATCGCCGAGCGCAAGGACAAGAACCTGACCAAGATGCAGGAGACGCTGTCCAAGAACCCGCCGGTGATGAACTTCCACAGCGCGCTGAACGTGGTGCGCAACACGGTCAAGGAGAACCCCAAGGCCTACCTGGTGAACGAAGGCGCCAACGCGCTGGACTTCACGCGCTCCATCGTCGACATGTACGAGCCGCGCCGGCGTCTCGACGTGGGCACGTGGGGCATCATGGGCATCGGCATGGGCTTCGCCGTCGCGGCGGCCGTCGTCACCGGCGAGCAGGTGATCGCGGTCGAAGGCGACAGCGCCTTCGGCTTCAGCGGCATGGAAGTGGAAACCATCTGCCGCTACGACCTGCCGATCTGCATCGTCGTGATGAACAACAACGGCATCTACAAGGGCACCGACGTCAACCCGCGCGGCGACGCGATGGCGCCGACGCAGTTCGTCAAGAACGCGCGCTACGACATGATGATGCAGGCCTTCGGCGGCGTCGGCGTGGTCGCGAAGAACCCGGAAGAACTGAAGAAGGCGCTGGACGAAGCGGTCAAGTCGCGCAAGCCGACGCTGATCAACGCCATGATCGACGAGAGCGCCGGCACGGAGAGCGGGCGCATCACGAGCCTGAATCCGGCGGCTGCGAAGAAGAAATAACCCCGTCATTCCCGCGAAGGCGGGAATCCAGGGCGCCCTGGATCCCCGCCTCCGCGGGGATGACGAAAGATTCTGAAAACTCTGAGATAGGAAGAGCAAATGGGCAAAGCACTCGACGGCGTCAAGATCCTCGATTTCACGCACGTTCAATCCGGGCCGACCTGCACGCAGCTGCTGGCATGGTTCGGCGCCGACGTGATCAAGGTGGAGAAGGCCGGTGAAGGCGATGCGACGCGCGGCCAGCTGCGCGACATCGCAAGCGCTCCATCACCCTGGACACCAAGAACCCCAAGGGCAAGGAAGTGCTGATCGAGCTGATCAAGCAGTGCGACGTGCTGGTCGAGAACTTCGCGCCCGGCGCGCTCGACCGCATGGGCTTCTCGTGGGAGAAGATCCAGCAGATCAACCCGCGCATGATTGTCGCGTCCGTCAAGGGCTTCGGCCCCGGCCCGTACGAGGACTGCAAGGTGTACGAGAACGTCGCGCAGTGCGCCGGCGGCTCGGCCTCCACCACCGGCTTCGACGACGGCCCGCCGCTGGTGACCGGCGCGCAGATCGGCGACTCCGGCACCGGCCTGCACCTGGCGCTGGGCATCGTCGCCGCGCTCTACCAGCGCAACACCACGGGCCGCGGCCAGAAGGTGCTGGCAGCCATGCAGGACGCCGTCCTCAACCTGTGCCGCGTCAAGCTGCGCGACCAGCAGCGCCTGGCGCGCACCGGCGTGATGCAGGAGTACCCGCAGTACCCCGACAAGGAATTCGGCGACGCCGTGCCGCGCGCGGGCAATGCCTCCGGCGGCGGCCAGCCGGGCTGGATCCTCAAGTGCAAGGGCTGGCAGCACGATCCCAATGCCTACATCTACTTCATCACCCAGGCGCCGGTGTGGGGCGCCATCTGCAAGGTGATCGGCGAGGAAAGCTGGATCACGGACCCGAGCTACGCCACGCCGAAGGCGCGCCTGCCGCACCTGAAGACGATCTTCTCGCGCATCGAGGAGTGGACCAAGACCAAGACCAAGTTCGAGGCGATGGACATCCTCAACAAGTACGACATCCCGTGCGGCCCGATCCTGTCGATGAAGGAGATCGCCGAGGAGCCCGCGCTGCGCGCCACCGGCACCGTGGTGGAAGTGGACCACCCCACGCGCGGCAAGTACCTGACCGTGGGCAACCCGATCAAGATGTCCGACAGCCAGACCGAGGTCAAGCGCTCGCCGCTGCTGGGCGAGCACACCGAAGAGGTGCTGGCCCAGCTCGGGTACGGCAAGGACCAGATCGAAGAACTGCGCGCGGCCAAGGTCATCTGACCTCCGCGCATCCCGGCAAAGCATCTCAACGTTTATTCAAGGGGCACGACATGGCCAACTCCCAAGGCGACAAGCAGAAGGTCCGCGCGATCCTGGACGCGGTGAAGAAGGAAGGACGCGACTCCCTGACCGCGCCCGAAGGCAAGCTGATCTGCGACGCCTACGGCATCAACGTGCCGAAGGAGGGCGTGGTGTCCGGCGCCAAGGAGGCCAGCACCCTCGCCTCCTCCATGGGCTTCCCGGTGGTGATGAAGATCGTGTCCCCGGACATCCTGCACAAGACCGAGGCGGGCGGCGTGATCGTCGGCGTGAAGAGCGCCGACGAGGCCGCCACGGCCTACGAGCAGATCATCGCCAACGCGAAGAAGTACAAGGCGGATGCCAAGATCGTCGGCGTGCAGGTGCAGCAGATGATCAAGGGCGGCCAGGAAGTGATCGTCGGCGCCATGACCGACCCCAGCTTCGGCAAGCTGGTCGCCTTCGGCATGGGCGGCGTGCTGGTCGAAGTGCTCAAGGACGTCACCTTCCGCCTGGCTCCGGCCACCCGTGAAGACGCCGGCTCGATGCTGGACGGCATCCAGGCCGCCGAGATCCTGAAGGGCGTGCGCGGCGCCAAGCCGGCCAACCGCGAGGCGCTGCAGGACACCATCGTGCGCGTGTCGCAACTGGTCTCCGACTTCCCCGAGATCTCCGAGATGGACCTGAACCCGGTGTTCGCATCCCCGGAAGGCGCCATCGCCGCCGACGTGCGCATCGTGGTCAACTTCAACCAGCCGCCCGCGCGCTTCCGCCCCGAGGAGAAGGACGTCGTCGTCTCCATGAAGCGCATCATGCAGCCCAAGGCGGTGGCCGTGATCGGCGCTTCCAACGAGGCCGGCAAGATCGGCAACTCGGTGATGAAGAACCTCATCAACGGCGGCTACAAGGGCCAGATCTACCCGATCCATCCCAAGGAAGCCGAGATCATGGGGATCAAGGCCTTCAAGAGCGTCAAGGACATCCCGGGTGAAGTGGACACCGCGGTGTTCGCCATTCCCGCCAAGCTGGTGGCCGGCGCGCTGAAGGAATGCGGCGAGAAGAAGATCGCCGGCGCCATCCTCATCCCGTCCGGCTTCGGCGAGACCGGCAACATCGAAGGCCAGGAAGAACTGCAGCGCATCGGCCGCGAGTACAACATCCGCCTGATGGGGCCGAACATCTACGGCTTCTACTACACGCCGGCCAACCTGTGCGCCACCTTCTGCACGGCCTACGACGTCAAGGGCTCCACCGCCCTGTCCTCGCAGTCCGGCGGCATCGGCATGGCCATCATCGGCTTCTCGCGCTCCGCCAAGATG